>NZ_JAINFC010000826.1 GCF_020740835.1 Streptomyces sp. UNOC14_S4 | reverse complement strand
GCCGGGTCCGCTGTCCGCGCGGGCGGGGGCGACGGGGGCGGTGACCATCAGGGCGGCCGCGGAGAGGGCCACGGCGACTGCCGTGCCGCAGCTGAGGCGAGAGATCCGCATGGGGTGGGTCACCCCGAGAGCCTGACGCGGACCGACGGCATGGTCGGCAATTGGAAGTCGACCTCCGTGACGCTGTCCGGCGGTGCGGGGAACTGCGCGAAGACGGGCCGGTCCTCCTGTGGTTTGACGTTGGTCAGGCCCGTACTGCACAGGCACTCGCCGTCCGTGTCCCGCAGCACCAGATAGCGCTTCTTGCCGGTCGAATCGACGAGCGAGGCACCCGAGATGGAGGAGCGGGACTTCATCTCCGTCTCCTTCGACGACCAGTGGACGGCGTTGAAGGGCTTGCTCCCTCGGTTGGTGAGGGTGCCGCTCACGGTGACGAAGCCACCGCTGTCCCGGGCGACCGAGGTCAGGGCGATGGTGACGCCGTCGGGGCCCTTCATCTCACCTATCGCCTCTCCGCCCGTGGCGTTCTTGGCGCTGCGGCCGGACGAGGGGCTCGCCGATTTCTTGGCGGAGGCGGCGGAGGAATCCGAGGAGTGGTCGTCGCTCCCGCAGCCGGTGAGGGCCCCGGCCAGGGCCGCCGTGAGGGCCACCGCCGCGCACACCGCGGTGCGGCCTCCACGGCTCGTACGGCTCCCGCGGTTTCCATGGCTTCCACGGCTTCTGTGGCGGCCCTCCCTCGCGTCTCGCGCGGCCCCCGGGGACGTTGTGGACTCAGCCATGCCGGTGTGGTCCTTTCAGTCGGTTCAGAAGGCTCGTCAGTCGGCTCGTCAGTCGGCTCGTACGGCCCGCCCAGCCGGTTCGGTCCGCCCGGGACCGGTCCCCTCACCCGGCCCGGTCGGCGAGCCGTACGGCGAAGAGCCCCCGGACGGCCCGCGCGAGGTCGTCGGGGTGCGCCGGGTCGATCGTCAGCAGTCGGCCGTCGCACACGATGTCGACGGGTGGTTTCCGGCCCTCCGCGGGGATTCCGGTGCAGCGCGGCTCCACGACGGCCCGTGCCCTGGCCGTCGCGTGGGTGTTCTCGGTGCCGGGAACGACGGAACGGCCGACGGACCCGGAGGCCCGTACGGTGACCTCGAACGCCGCCGGGAGGAGGCCCGTCGCCGTGCAGCCCCCGACGAGCTCGGCACCGTTGTCACGGGCGTAGGCGTCGGCCTCGCCGCAGGCGGTTCCGGGGTCGCCCGAGCGGCCGGAGAGCCAGTCCGCCCAGGCGCCGCCCGCGAGGGCGCCCAGCAGGCCCGTGCTCAGCTGGTCGCGGTAGCTCTGGGCCGCGGCGAGGGCGGCCGCGTCCGCGGCGGTCTGCGCACCGTTCTTGTTGGCCCCGGCCTGGCCCACGGCGAAGAAGGCGAGGGCGAGGAAGAGCAGGGCGGCGACCGCGGTGATGTAGATCGGGAAGGCTTGGCCCGCGTCGCCGTGGCCCCGCGGGAGGGGGAGCCCACCGGGGTGCCACTTGCGCTCCGCGCGCGGCTGACGGTCCGTGGTAGCCGATCGCGCCCACGCGGCGGAGCCGCATGACGCAACGCCGCCCCCCGCCCCTGACGGGGCTTGGCGGAAGCCTTCCGTCAGCCGCTCGTCACCTGGGAGATCTTGTCCGAGATGGCGCTCGCGATCGCGTTGCCGAAGTCCGTCCGTGTCAGGACGAGGACGATCGCGACGACCACCGCGATGATCCCCAGGTACTCGATCGCGGTCTGCCCGCGGTCGCTCCACGGGAGTCCGCCCTTTCCCGGGCTGCGCTCGCCCTGCTTCCCCGGCTTCTGCATGGTCTTCCCCTCCATGGGTTCCATGGGCGGCCTCCGCCGTCCCGTACGGCGTTCGGGTGTGGTGAGTGGTGCCGTTCACGCCACGGGAATTCACGACACAGGAAAAGTACGCCGGAACCGCACTGGCGGAACAGTGGGCCCGGCATCTTTCCCTTCCCTGCAAGGGGAGTTGGGACACCATCGAACATATGCGCCTCACGCAACCCTCGCGGCCCACTCACACCACCCCCACCCCTGTCGCACGACCGCCGCC
>NZ_JAINFC010000825.1 GCF_020740835.1 Streptomyces sp. UNOC14_S4 | reverse complement strand
GCCCCACAACAGGGGCGCGGGGAACTGCGCGAGAAGCCCCACCCACCCGCAGACGAAAACCGGCAAACCCAGCGGAGCGCTACCGCCTGATGTCCGGTTCCAGATAGATCACGCGAGCGATCGGCACCGCCTCCCTGATACGGCTCTCCGCCTCGTCGATCGCGCGAGCAACCCGCTCCGCCGTGTCGTCGTGCCGCACCGCGATCTTCGCGGCGACGAGGAGTTCCTCCGGGCCGAGGTGCAGGGTGCGCATGTGGATGACGCCGGTGACCGTCTCCCCGTCGACCATCGCGGAGCGGATCCGCGCGATCTGCTCCGGCCCGGCGGCCTCGCCGAGCAGGAGGGACTTGGTCTCGGCGGCGAGGACGAGGGCGATCACGACGAGGAGCGCGCCGATGCAGAGGGTGCCGATGCCGTCCCACACGCCGTTGCCGGTGGCGAGGGTCAGGCCGACACCGCCGAGTGCGAGGAGCAGGCCGACAAGGGCGCCGAAGTCCTCCAGCAGGACGACGGGGAGTTCGGGGGCCTTGGCCGTACGGATGAAGGCGCTCCACGACTGCCCGCCGCGCAGCGCGTCGGCTTCCCGCACCGCAGTGCGGAAGGAGAAGCCCTCCGCGACGATCGCGAAGAGGAGCACGCCGACCGGCCAGTACCAGTTGTCCAGCTCGTGCGGTTCCCTGATCTTCTCGTAGCCCTCGTACAGCGCGAAGACGCCGCCGATGGTGAAGAGGACGACGGAGACGAGGAATCCGTAGACGTAGCGCTCGCGGCCGTAGCCGAAGGGGTGTTCCTCGCTGGCCTTCCGCTGTGCCTTCTTGCCGCCGAGCAGGAGCAGGGCCTGGTTGCCGGAGTCGGCGACGGAGTGCACGCCTTCGGCGAGCATCGACGAGGAGCCGCTGAACGCGAACGCCACGAACTTGGCCACGGCGATGGCCAGGTTGGCGCCGAGCGCGGCGACGACGGCCTTGGTGCCGCCCGAGGCGCTCACGTCAGGTCTCCACAGTCCGAAGCCGTCACGGTGGCGCGGAAGACGGTGGCTCCGTCGCCGGTGAGTTCGGCCCGTTCGGCGGCCCGCAGGTACACCGACTCTCCCTGACGGAGTGCCAGCTCGGTGCCGTCGGCGCCGCGCACGCGGGCGGTGCCGGAGACGCACAGGAGGATCTGGGGTCTGCCGGGGGGCAGTGCGGCGGAGGTCTCGGAGGCGGGGGCGAAGGCGTAGCGGGAGAGGCGGAATTCGTCGACGGGTGCCGCGTAGACCTCCTCGCCGCCCGCGTCGGCCTCGGGGCGCAGGACGGCGGGGTCGGTGGCCTCGAAGCGGACGACGCGGAGGAGTTCGGGTACGTCGATGTGTTTGGGCGTCAGCCCGCAGCGCAGCACATTGTCCGAGTTCGCCATGATTTCCACCCCGAAGCCGTCGAGGTAGGCGTGCGGGACGCCGGCGCCGAGGTAGAGGGCCTCGCCGGGGCTGAGGCGTACGTGGTTGAGGAGCATGGCGGCGATGACGCCGGGGTCGCCGGGGTAGTGGTGGGCGATCGAGGCGTAGGCGGCGTACGCGCCCCGGTGGGGGCCGTCCTCCGCGGCGAGGCGCGTGGCCGCGGCGGTGGCGGCGTGGACCGTGTCGGCGATGGCGCCGTGTTCGGCGGTGAGGACGGCGGTGAGGACCTCGCGCAGGGCGTCCGCCTCAGGCCGGGCGTGCAGCAGGTCGGCGTACGGCTTGAGGGAGTCGACGTCGAGGGCGGCGAGCAGCTCGGCGGTCGCGGCGGGGTCACGGAAGCCGCAGAGGCCCTCGAAGGGGGTGAGGGCGCAGAGGAGTTCGGGCTTGTGGTTCGCGTCCTTGTAGGTGCGGTGCGGGGCGTCGGCGGGGATGCCGCGGGCCTCTTCGTCGGCGTATCCGGCGCGTGCCCGGTCGAGGTCGGGGTGGACCTGGAGGGAGAGCGGGGAGGCGGCGGCGAGGAGCTTGAGCAGGAACGGCAGCCGGGGGCCGAAGCGGCGTACGGCCTCCGGGCCGAGCTCGCCCTCGGGGTCGGCGTCGACGATGTCGCACAGGGGGCGCGGGCCGTCGCCGCGGTCGACGCGGGAGC
>NZ_JAINFC010000824.1 GCF_020740835.1 Streptomyces sp. UNOC14_S4 | reverse complement strand
AGCCGACTTGACTTCAAGAGCTCTTGAAGTTGTTTGGTTCCGGGGTGGCAATATCGACTGAACCTACCGAGACCCCTGAGGCCCCTGAGACCAGCGGTCCCGCGTCCGCGCGGACCGGCCCGCCCGGCAGCTGGAGAGAACTGTTCGGCCCCGCTCACCGGGCCACCGCGCTGCTGATCGCGGGCGTGATGCTGCTGGACGGCGCGAGCACCTGGGTGACCAGCAGTCTGCTGCCGACGGCGGTCGAGGACATCGGTGGCGAACGCCTCTACGCCTGGACCACGACCGTCTTCATGATCGCCTCGGTGATCGCCGCGCTGCTGGTCAGCCGGATAGTGTCCGTGCGCGGGCCCCGGGATGGCTTCCGTATCGGTGTCGCGTCGTTCGCGGCCGGCACCGGCATCGCGGTGGTGACCCCGACGATGGAGGTGCTGCTGGCCGGACGCGTGCTCCAGGGATTCGGGACCGGTCTGCTGGCCGGGCTCAGCTACGTCACCGTCCAGTCGGCGCTGCCCGAGCACCTGTGGGCGCGGGGGACGGGACTGGTGTCGGCGACGATGGCGGCCGGGTTCTTCGTCGGCCCCGCGGTCGGCGGGGTGTTCGCCCAATTCGGCGCGTGGCGCCTGGCCTTCGCCGTGGTGCTGGTCCTGACGCTGCCGCTGGTCCCGCTCGTGTCGCGGGCCGTTCCCGCCGGCCGCCGGGCTCAGGCCGTCAGCCCACTGCCGATGGTCTCGCTGGTGCTGCTCACCTCGGCGGCGGCGCTGATCAGCACCGCCGGAGTCCTGTCCGGCCCGGTGTCCACCGTCGCGGCCGTCGCCGCCGCGCTCGTCCTGATCGTGGTCTTCGTCCTGAGCGAGCGGCGGCCCGGCGCGCGGGCCCGTGTGCTGCCGGCGTCGGCCTACTCGTCCGGGTCCGCGCTTCGGTGGCTCTACCTCAGCCGGGTCCTCATCACGGTCGCGGCCTCCGTGGAGGCGTTCATCCCGCTGTTCGGCCAGCGGCTCGGCGGCCTGCCGCCCGTGGCGGCCGGGTTCCTCGGCACCACGCTGCCCGTCGGCTGGGCCCTGACGCAGGTCGCGGTCTCCGGCGCCCGCCCTCCGGTGCTCGCCCGCCTGAGCCCGGCCGGGCCGTTCGTCCTGGCCACCGGCCTGGCCGCAACCGGACTGCTCCAGCGCGAGGACGCGTCCCCGCTCACGGTGGCCGCCTGGGCCACGGCGTATCTGGTGGCCGGTTCCGGCATCGGCATGGCCATGCCTCATCTGTCGACGGCCGTGATGGGCAGTACGACGGACCAGGAGGAGGCGGCGAAGGCGTCCGCGGCCATGAACACCATCGGGCTGTTCGCCTTCTCCTTCGGCGCCGCCCTCACCGGTGTCCTGGTCAACCTCGGCGCGCCCTCGATGGCGCGCTCGGCGCGCTACGCCCTGTTCGCCCTCGCCGCCGTCGCCACCCTGGCAGGCGTCACCGCCTGCCAGGAGCGGCGGCGCGCCGCGGCGCTCTCCCGACCGGAACGGTGACCGAGACACCCGCGGAGTGCCGAAGGGACGCTTCACACCATCGGCCCCCAGAAACCTCAATCACACTTGAAGTCCGGATTACGGTTGAACTCATGGAAGTGCCCCCGTACAACGCCAAGGAACTCACCGTCGGTGAGCTCGCCGAACGCAGCGGCGTCACCACCAGCGCGCTGCGCTTCTACGAGTCGATGGGCCTGATCCACAGTCGGCGCACCTCCGGCAACCAGCGCCGGTACCCGCGGGCGACACTGCGGCAGGTGGCACTCGTCCGGGTCGCGCAGAGCGTCGGCATCTCCCTGCGGGAGGTCCAGGAGGCGCTGGCGGGCCTGCCCGACGGCCGCACGCCCACCCAGGAAGACTGGGAGGAGCTGTCCCGGAGCTGGCGGGACGACCTCGACGCGCGCATCGAGCAGCTCACCCGGCTGCGCGACCGGCTCGACGACTGCATCGGCTGCGGGTGCCTGTCGCTGGACCGCTGCATGGTGGCCAACCCGAAGGACCGTCTCGGCCGGGTCGGACCGGGGCCGCGCCGCCTGCTCGTCGACCGGTTCCTGGACCCGCCGACCCAC
>NZ_JAINFC010000823.1 GCF_020740835.1 Streptomyces sp. UNOC14_S4 | reverse complement strand
GGGCCGGGCCCGCGGCGGTGGGCGGCAGGGTCAGGGCGATCTTGCCGGTGTGCCGGGCCTGGCCGAGGTGGCGGAAGGCGTCGGCGGCGTCGCGGACGTCCCAGGTGGTGACGGGCAGCGGCGTCAGCGTGCCGTCGGCGAACAGGGCGCCGAGTTCGGTGAGCATCTCGTGGATGCGGGCCGGACCGGCGTCCATGAGGTCGAACGCGCGGTAGTCGGTGCCGGGGTGGGCGGAGATCACCGCGTCGCGGTCCCGGATGTCGGTCTTGCCCATCTCCAGGAAGCGGCCGCCGGGCCCGAGCAGGCGCAGCGAGGCGTCGACGTAGGCGTGCGCCAGGGAGTTGAGGACGATGTCGAACCCGCGCCCCGCGCGTGCGGCGCGGAACCGCTCCTCGAAATCGAGGTCGCGCGAGGAGGCGATGCGCCGGTCGTCGAGGCCCAGTGCGCGCAGGGTGGGCCACTTGCCGGGTGAGGCGGTGCCATAAAGGTCCAGGCCCCAGTGCCGGGCCAGTTGAACGGCCGCCATGCCGACGCCGCCGGTGGCCGCGTGCACGAGCAGCGACTCGCCGGGCCGGACGGCGGCGAGGTCGACGAGTCCGTAGTAGGCGGTGAGGAACACCACGGGCACGGAGGCCGCCTGCGCGTACGTCCAGCCGCCGGGGACCGGTGCGAGCAGGAGGCGGTCGGTCACGGCGAGCGGTCCGGTGCCGCCGGAGAACAGGCCCATCACGCGGTCGCCGGGGGCGAAGTCGTGGACGTCGGCGCCGACTTCGAGCACGACACCGGCGCCTTCGCCGCCGGGCGGCCGGGTGTCGGTGACCATGCCGAGGGCGACGACGACGTCACGGAAGTTGAGTCCGGCGGCGCGCATCGCGACGCGGACCTCGCCCGGGCCCAGCGGCCGGGCGCCGTCGGGGTCGGGGACGAGGGCCAGGCCGTCGATGGTCCCGGTGCCGGTCAGGCCGAGGCGCCACGCGTCGGTGCCGTCGGGTACGGCCAGGCGGTCGGCAAGGCCGGTGCGGGCGAGCCGGGGAGCCGCGCAGGTGCCCGAGCGCAGGGCGAGTTGGGGCTCGTCGGCGGCGAGTGCCGCGCCCAGGGCCGCGTAGGAGTCGGGGTGGTCGTCGATGTCGGCCAGCACGATCCGGCCGGGGTGCTCGGTCTGCGCCGAGCGCACCAGGCCCCAGACGGCCGCCGCGGCGAGGTCGTGCACCGCCTCGCCATGGGGGCCGGGGACGGCGCCCCGGGTCAGGACGACCAGCGGGGTCGCGGCGGACCGGTCGGTGGCGAGCCAGGTCTGCAGGAACGTCAGCACCCGTCGGGTGGCGGCACGTGCGGCGTCGGGGGCGATGCCGGTGGTGCCAGGATGGGCGCAGGTGATCGCGACGACGTCCGGGAGCGGTTCCCCGGGGTCGGCCGCGGCCGGGTCGGGCGCGGTGACGACGGTGGCTCCGGCGGCGCGCAGGGCCGCTTCGGCTCCGAGGTCGTCGGGCCCGGCCAGCGCCCAGGTGCCCAGCGGTGTCCCGGTCGGCGGCGCGAGGGAAGGCCAGGTGATGTGGAACAGGTCGTCGGGCGCGGCGTCGCGGGCGGGCGCGAGGCCGTCGGCGGTGACGGGCCGGGAGACGAGCGAGGTGACGGTGGCGACGGGGGCGCCGGTCGGGTCGGTCAGGTCGAGGGCGACGGCGTCCGGGCCGCTCCGTGTGACCCGGACGCGCAGGGTGCGCGCGCCGACCGCGTACAGGCGCACGCCCGTCCAGGCGAACGGCAGGCCGGGAGTATCGCCCGCCCCCTCGTCGAGTGCCCCGGCGGTATGCAGGGCGGCGTCGAGCAGCGCCGGGTGGAGCGCGAAGCGGTCGGCGTCGCGGCCGTCGCCGGGGAGATCGCCGGGGAGGGAGACCTCGGCGAGCACGTCGTCCCCGTGGCGCCACGCGGCGCGCACCGCCCGGAACAGCGGGCCGTACCGGTAGCCGCTGTCGGCCAGGTGCTCGTAGAGGCCGTCGGTGTCGAGGGGGACGGCGTCGGCGGGCGGCCAGGGCCCGGCCGTGGCGGCCGGGGGTTCCTCGCCCGGCCGGGCGGGTGCGAGGACACCGCTCGCGTGCCGGGTCC
>NZ_JAINFC010000822.1 GCF_020740835.1 Streptomyces sp. UNOC14_S4 | reverse complement strand
CGAGGAAGGGGTGCCCGGGCCGGGGGAGTGGCTGCGCGGGTGGGATGCGGCTCTGCTGGCCCAATTCACGGTCGCCACGGTGGACCAGGCGCTGATGGCCGTGCTGCCGGTGCGGTTCAACGCCCTGCGCCTGCTGGCCCTGTCGGGCCGGACGGTGGTAATCGACGAGGCCCATGCCCTGGCCCCGTTCAGCCATCTGCAGCTACGCCGTCTACTGAACTGGCTGGGGGCGCTGGGCAGCCCGGTCGTGCTGCTGTCGGCGACGATGCCGTCCTCCACGTGCCAGGAGCTGGTGCGGGCCTACCTCTCGGGGGCTGGCCGCCCCTCCCGCGCGCTGGAGGGCCGGTCCTTCGCCCCCGCTTACCCGGGCTGGCTGTTCGCGGACGCCGCGACCGGCACCTGCCACCGGATGGACCCCAGCTCCCGCGAGGCGCACATCACCGCGCAGCGGCGCCGGGTACGGGTGCGCAGTCGGCCAGTGCGCCACCACAGGCTCAAGGACGCCGGGCGCACGGTCGAGGAAGGCGAGCGGCTGGCCGTGATCGGCGAGCTCATCGGCCCCGTCGCCCGTGAGGGCGGCTGCGCGGCCGTGGCCTGCGCGACCGTGGGCGACGCCCAGGACACCTACCAGTACCTCAAGCACACCTGGCCCGGAGCCGCGGAAGACCTGCTGCTGCTCCACGCGCGCTTCCCCGGACATGTGCGGGAGGCCCTGACCGGGCGGGTGCGCAGGGCACTGGGGCCGGCCGGGCCGCGCCCGGACCGGCTGGTCGTGGTGACCACCAGCCTGCTGGACATGAGCCTGGACATCGACGTCGATCTCCTGGTCAGCGACCTTGCCTCCATCGCCCGCCTGCTCCAGCGCGCAGGCCGGCTCGGCCGCTTCCTGCACCGGCAGGCCGGTACACAGCTGCGCCGGCCCGCCTGGTGGGGCGGCGATGATCCGTGCCTGACCGTCCTGAACCCGGTCGGGGCCCAGGGCGCGACGGCTGTTCCTCCGGGCTGGCGGACGGTGGAACCCGCCTGTCTGCTGCACGCCACCGCCAGCCTGCTGCCCGCTCTGGAAGCCGCTCCGGTGACGGTCCCGGACCAGGTACAGGACCTCGTGGAGCACATCCACGGCGCCTCCTCCGCGTTCGCCGGTGCCACCGCCCAGCTGCACAAGCTGCTGAACGGACACTCCTCCCGTGCCGCCTGGGAGGAACACCTGGGGGCCGTCCATCTCATCCCGGCGCCCGGCCGGGTGTCCTCGCTGGCCGACCTGCACCGCCAGCACCTGACCACCGCCCAGGCCGCCACCCGCCTGGGCACCCTGCCCCGGCACCTGCTGCCTTGCTACCGCACCCAGGACAACACCCTGACCCTGGACCGGGCCGGACTCCACCCCCTGCCGGAACGGCCCCGTCTGACCGCCGCAGGGGTCCGCCGCATCCTGCAGCACACCCTGCCCGTGCCCGCGGCCTGGGTAGCCCGCCGCGGCCCGGCCCACCGCCCGCCCGAGGCCTGGCGCGAGCACCCGCTGCTCAACGACGTGGTCCTGCTGCCCGCCGATGCCGCCCGGCCCGGCCACTTCGAGCAGTTCGGCCGACACCTGCTGCGCATGGACGACGAACTCGGCCTTGTCCACGGCCAGTTGAATTAAATCTCTACCGGAGCCCGGCAAGGACCCCTGTGGGCGCATGCAGCAGAGTGGCAGTTGGTGATCATATTAATCTCACGGATTGTACTTAGCTGACTCCGGCGTGGTTTCCTTGATCCCGTTCGCGGACCGGACGGCTCCTGCAACTGACGCATCGTTGTGCCACAAGCCAACTCACGTCGCATCAGCATGAATCCACTGCTGACCAGAGCCCCGATGCCGCAGGGACCACACCCCGCACTCAGCGCCACCCCCGCGCCCAAGCAGCCCCATCCTCTCCAAACGCGCCTTTCCCCCCTGCCCCCTCCTCTCCTTCTCCTTGCACCTGCGCACCGGTGGTGCAGCCGCGTCCCTCCGTGCCACCGGCGGGCCAGGGACACGGCCGCTTCACCCCCCGGTGCTCCCGCACGCCGTACCCACACTGCACGTGGACGCCGACACCTTCCTCTTCCTCCCCGGCCGCAGTGGTCCATCCG
>NZ_JAINFC010000821.1 GCF_020740835.1 Streptomyces sp. UNOC14_S4 | reverse complement strand
GGCTGCGGCCGCGGCCGGGGGGCCGCCCGGTCCCGGCGCGGCCGCCGGTCCCGTCGCCGGGCCCATCGCGTCCAGGATGATCGCCGTGGTCAGCCGCGAGACCGTGTCGACCTCCGAGCTCACCGAGCGGTCGGCGAAGGTGAGGGCGCGCACCATCGCGTCCGCCAGGTGCGGCTCCCGCTGCATCGCGCGGAAGGCCCGCATCAGGGTCTGCGCCACGCGCGCCGCCGGGTCCCCGTCCGTCGGGGGGCGCCTGCGCAGCGTCTCGTGGAGCTGCTGGAGCTGGTCCTGCATGGTGGCCACCAGCAGGTGGATCTTGGACGGGAAGTAGCGGTAGAGCGTCCCGAGCGCGACGTCCGCCGACTCGGCGACCTCCCGCATCTGCACCGCGTCGAAGCCGCCGCGGGTCGCCAGCCGCGTGGTGGCCGCCAGGATGCGGCGGCGCCGGGCCTCCTGACGTTCGGTCAGGGCGGGCCCGGACGGCGCGAGCGGCTTGGACGGCGCGGACGGTTTGGACGGCGCGGACGGTTTGGACGGCGCGGATGGGCCCGGCGGTGCCGACGGTGTCGACGATGCTGATGGTGCCGACGCGGCCCTCGGCCGGGAGCCCGTAGTGGAGTCCGTAGTCATGTGTCCCGTTGTCCCGTTCCCTGGCAATCCATCCAGCGGTGTCTGTGCGGCCCGGACGGCACAGCATGGCAGCGGTCGGCCCGTGGCGCGAATCACCCGATCCGGCCCGCTCGACCGGCTGTCCGGCCGGTAGATTCGAGGCTTCTGGACATCCCAGTCTGAAACTTGTTCTAGGTTAGCGCGGCCCGTTACGCTCCGGCGGGACAGCAGCGAGAAGGAGGCCCGTGAGTGACCGCTGAGGCCACGGAGGCAGCACTCTCGTACGACGGCACCCGCGTGGACGGGAGTGCCGACCGCCCGTTGCGGATCGCTCTGCTCACCTATAAAGGGAACCCGTTCTGCGGCGGTCAGGGCGTCTACGTCCGCCACCTCTCGCGCGAGCTCGCCCGCCTCGGGCACCACGTGGAGGTCATCGGTTCCCAGCCGTATCCCGTGCTGGACGTGCCGGATGTGTCGAGCGGGCCGGGCGGGCCGGACGGCGCGTCCGACGGCGAGGGCGCCCCGGGCCGGGTGGGCCTCACCGAACTGCCCAGCCTCGACCTCTACCGGCAGCCGGACCCCTTCCGCACGCCCGCCCGCGACGAGTTCCGCGACTGGATCGACGCGCTGGAGGTCGCCACGATGTGGACCGGCGGCTTCCCCGAGCCGCTGACCTTCAGCCTCCGCGCCCGGCGCCATCTCGCCGCGCAGCGCGGCCGGTTCGACGTCGTGCACGACAACCAGACCCTCGGCTACGGGCTGCTCGGCGGGCCCGCGGCGCTCGGCGCGCCGCTGGTGACCACCATTCACCACCCCATCACCGTCGACCGGCAGCTCGAACTCGACGCCGCCGCCGACTGGAAGCGCCGGGCCTCCGTGCGCCGCTGGTACGGCTTCACCCGGATGCAGAAGCGGGTCGCGCGGCGCCTGCCGTCCGTGCTGACCGTCTCGGGCTCCTCGCGGCAGGAGATCGTCACCCACCTGGGGGTGTCCCCGGAGCGGGTGCACGTCGTCCACATAGGCGCCGACACCGACCTCTTCTCGCCGGACCCGTCCGTCGCCGAGGTGCCCGGCCGGATCGTCACCACCTCCAGCGCGGACGTCCCCCTCAAGGGCCTCCTGTACCTCGTCGAGGCGCTGGCCGTGGTCCGCGCGCAGAACCCGGCCGCCCACCTCGTCGTCGTCGGCAAGCGTCCGGAGAGCGGGCCGGTGGCCGCGGCGATCCGGCGGTGCGGGCTGGCGGACGCAGTCGAGTTCGTCAAGGGCATCAGCGACGCCGAACTCGTCGACCTGGTGCGCTCGGCGCAGGTCTCCTGCGTTCCCTCGCTGTACGAGGGCTTCTCGCTGCCGGCGGCCGAGGCGATGGCCACGGGAACGGCGCTGGTGGCCACGACCGGCGGGGCGATCCCGGAGGTCGCGGGGCCGGACGGCGAGACGTGTCTCGCGGTGCCGCCGGGGGACTCCGGCGCGCTGGCCTCGGCGCTCGAGCGGGTGCTCGGGGACGAGTCCCTGC
>NZ_JAINFC010000820.1 GCF_020740835.1 Streptomyces sp. UNOC14_S4 | reverse complement strand
GGTGCCGTGCCTCATGCACCGTCATTTCAGAACCCGCCCTCCGGCCCCGTCCCCTCCACCGGCCGTCGACTGCCGGTAGGGGGCGCCTACGTCCGCTGTCGGCTCTCCGCAGAGGGCGATTGTTTCCGCGGCCGCGCCCCGCTGGGGGTGCAGGGGGCGAAGCCCCCGCCCATACGGCGCCGGGAGGGCTGGCGCGCCCCGTCAGGGGCGCGGGGAACTGCGCGAGCAACCACGCACGGTCCGCAGACGCCGGGCGGACAGGGTCGACCGAGCCCGTGGGCAGCTTTTCAGGGGCGCGAGGAACGGCGCGAGAAGTCCCCACCGGCCCGCAACCGCCGGACAAGCCCAGCACACCAGCTCGCAGGCGGCTTTTCAGGGGCGCGGGGCTGTATCGATATGCGGCTCCGCCGCGTGGGCGCGACAAGCCCCCACCGGACCCGCACCCGCGCGCCAAGCGCAAGCCGCACCCCCGGCAGGCGCAGCCGAAGTCAACGACGTCGGCGACACCAAAGCACCGCAGCCGCCGCCAGGCAGAAAAGACCCGCGCCCCCCGCCACCACAGCGGTCAAGCTGACGGCAGGATCACGCGCCCCCGTCACCGAGGACGGCCCGCCCCCGAAGTACCGGTCCGGGTACTCCCGGGTACGCCCCACCGGCAAGGTGCCCGCGCGGGCGATCGCCGCGGCCGGGTCCACCACCCCCGTTCCGAGGGAGTCGGAGCGCCCGCCCGGCGGAGCGTCCCGCGCCGTTTCCACGAGCAGCCGCCGTACCTCCGCCGGGCTCAGCCCGGGGTGCGCGGCGCGCACCAGCGCCACCGCTCCCGAGACGAAGGCGCATGCCGCGCTCGTCCCCCACCCCTCGTAGTAGCGCCGGTCGGGGTCCGCGATGACCACGTCGACGCCGGGCGCGCTGACCGCCGCGTACCAGCGCCGTGTCGAGAAGGCCGCACGGCGCCCGTACCGGTCGACCGCCGTCACGGCGATCACGCCCGGGTACGCCGCGGGGTACGAGACGTGGTCGCCCTGTTCGCCGCCGTTGCCCGCGGAGGCGACGACGACCACGCCCTTGCTCAGCGCGTACTGCACCGCCGCGTCCTCGCGCGGCTCCGGGTGCGCGGTGGCGCTGTCGTCGCCGAGGGACAGGTTGATCACGTCGGCGCCGTGGTCGACGGCCCAGCGGATGCCGTCGGCGAGGGCGCTGCCGCGCGCGCCGCGCGCCGTGCCGCGGGCCGGGTCGCCATCCTCCAGGATCACGCGGACGGGCAGGATCCTCGCCTCGGGCGCGATGCCGAGCACGCCGTCGGAGTCGTCGGCGCCGTGGCCGCGCCCGGCGATGATCCCGGCCATCGCGGTGCCGTGCCGCGCCCAGGCCCGGTCGCCGGGCCCGGCGCCGAAGCCGACGAGATCCTTGCCCGGCAGCACCTGCCCCCGGAGGTCGGGGTGCCCGTCGTCGACGCCGGTGTCCAGCACGGCGACGGTGATGCCGTCGCCCTTGGTCGTGCGCCACGCCTCCTCCGTGTGGAGCGCGTCGAGCGCCCACTCCTGTGCTCTTATCGCGTCCGCGCGGGCGGTCCCGGCGGGCAGCAGCACGGCACAGGCGAGCACGACGGCGAACGCCGTGGTGACGCGTATGCCGTTGCCCGCGGCGCGGTGGAACGCCGTCACCGCCGCCCCTCCCCCGCCGCGCCGCGCAGTGCCCGGCGTAGGCCCTGTTCCGTGAGGCCTGCCAGGGCGAGCCCGTCGTGCCCGAGCCCCGCCTCGGCCGGGGCGGTGGCGCCGCCCTCGCCTGCCGCGCGCTCGGCGGGCTGCGGCGGTATGCCCGTACGCGCGTCGGCGAAGCCGGTCACGGTGTAGACGACCACGGGCAGGTCCGGCAGGACGGCGACGCGCCAACTGGCGCGCTGCGCGTCGCCGAAGCCCTCGGCGGCGGTGCCTTCGGGCGCGTAGGGACGCGGCATCAGGTCGGCGCGCTCGTCGAGGTGTTCGTCGGCGAACCGGTCGCGCAGCGCGCGCATGCCCGCAGCGTCGGCGGCGGTGACGAGGAGGCCGACGGTGGTCACGCTGGTGGCGGTGGCATCGGTGTACGTCGCCCGGAGCAGACGCGTACAGCCGACGGGCGCGAGTGCCGTCGTGAGGAGCGGGTCGAACGCCCCCGCGCAGTCCCCGTCGGGAGC
>NZ_JAINFC010000082.1 GCF_020740835.1 Streptomyces sp. UNOC14_S4 | reverse complement strand
GTCGGGGGTGGCGTCGCTCATCGTTGCTCTTCCGATCGGGTGAAGTCTTCGCGCCGCGCGCGGGCGGCGGAACGGGCTCCAGCCTATGACCCCCGTGCACACGGGTGGGGACCGGCCCGGGTCGCTGCTATGCTGGTGTCCGACCGGCTGGTCACTAGCGTGCCCGGCCCACAAGTGGAGGCTCCCTCCCACCTCGCCGACCCAGGGTCGGCAGGTCTCCGGTCAGGTGGTGCCCATCGTTCCGTACGGATGATGGAGCCGCCCGAAAGATACGCCCCGCGGTCCGCCGTGGCGGTGTTCCGGTTTTTGGAGCCCCGCCTGTGTCCCGTCCGGGGCATTTTTCATGTGCCGGCGCGGTTGGTCTTACGAAAAGACGTTACGTGGCTGTCCGCCAGGCGGCCGCGTGGTGCTACCGAGGAGGATCCATCAGCGCCGAGCCCCGCATCAACGACCGGATTCGCGTCCCCGAGGTGCGACTTGTCGGTCCCAGCGGCGAGCAGGTCGGCATCGTGCCGCTTGCGAAGGCCCTGGAGCTCGCCCAGGAGTACGACCTCGACCTCGTCGAGGTGGCGGCTAACGCCCGTCCTCCGGTGTGCAAGCTCATGGACTACGGGAAGTTCAAGTACGAGTCGGCCATGAAGGCCCGTGAGGCGCGCAAGAACCAGGCGCACACGGTCATCAAGGAGATGAAGCTCCGGCCGAAGATCGACCCGCACGACTACGACACCAAAAAGGGTCACGTCGTCCGGTTCCTCAAGCAGGGCGACAAGGTCAAGATCACGATCATGTTCCGTGGTCGCGAGCAGTCCCGGCCGGAGCTCGGCTACCGACTGCTGCAGCGTCTCGCGGAAGACGTCCAGGAGCTCGGTTTCGTCGAGTCGAACCCGAAGCAGGACGGCCGCAACATGATCATGGTCCTCGGTCCGCACAAGAAGAAGACCGAGGCGATGGCCGAAGCCCGCGAGGCGCAGGCCGCTCGCAAGGCGGAGCGCCAGGGCGTTCCCGCCGAGCAGGAGCAGTCCGCCGAGGAGCCCGCAGAGGCGTGATCCACGGGCTTCGCGGCCCACGGATCACTCCGGGGCCCAGCCCCGGACAGCAACCGAACACAGCTGACGCTCCAGTCCGCCCTCCCCGGGCGTGACAGGGCGCCACCGACGAGGAGATACGGCGCGATGCCGAAGAACAAGACGCACTCCGGTGCCAGCAAGCGCTTCAAGATCACTGGCTCCGGCAAGGTCATGCGCGAGCGCGCCGGCAAGCGCCACCTGCTCGAGCACAAGTCGTCCAAGCTGACGCGTCGCCTCACCGGCAACGCCGAGATGGCCCCGGGCGACGCCAAGAAGATCAAGAAGCTTCTCGGCAAGTGACGCTCCGCACCCCGTGACCACGGGGTGCGCGTCGGAACCGGGACCCAATCGATTTCGGGCCGTGTGAGAACCCCGCGGCCCCGCTACAAGGAGTTAACAAGTGGCACGCGTCAAGCGCGCAGTCAACGCGCACAAGAAGCGCCGGGCGATCCTCGAGGCCGCCAGCGGCTACCGTGGTCAGCGCTCCCGCCTGTACCGCAAGGCCAAGGAGCAGGTCACCCACTCGCTGGTCTACAACTACAACGACCGCAAGAAGCGCAAGGGCGACTTCCGTCAGCTGTGGATCCAGCGCATCAACGCCGCTGCCCGCCAGAACGGCATGACCTACAACCGCCTCATCCAGGGTCTGAAGGCCGCCAACATCGAGGTGGACCGCAAGATCCTGGCCGAGCTGGCCGTCAACGACATGAACGCGTTCGCCGCGCTCGTCGAGGTCGCCCAGAAGGCGCTGCCGGCCGACGTGAACGCGCCGAAGGCCGCCGCCTGATTCGGTGCCGCAAGGCACTGAGCCGTAAGGCACCGACCGGACCCGCAGGCCTTCTGGCCTGCGGGTCCGCTCGCGTCCGGCCCCGTTCGGCGGGGCCGGCCCCGTACCACCCGCAACCGAAAGTGAGCCCATGGCGGCCCCCGAGCTGACGTCCCTGCGATCGCCCCGAGTCATCGCGGCCCGCCGTCTCGCCAAGCGCAGCTTCCGCGGCAAGGAACGCCGCTTCCTCGCGGAGGGCCCGCAGTCCGTCCGCGAGGCGGTCGAGCACCTCGTCGAGGTGTATGTGACGCCGGAGGCCGCGGAGCGCCACGCCGACATCACCGCCGCCGCCCTGGACGCCGGGGTGCCCGTGCTGACCGCGACGGACGAGGTCATCGCGGCCATGTCGGAGACCGTCACCCCGCAGGGCATCGTCGGCCTGTGCCGCTTCCTCGACCGCCCCTTCGAGGAGATCCTCGCCGCCCGGCCGCGCCTGGTGGCCGTCCTCGCGCACGTGCGCGACCCCGGGAACGCCGGTACGGTCCTGCGCTGCGCCGACGCCGCGGGCGCCGACGCCGTCGTGCTCACCGACGCCTCGGTGGACCTCTACAACCCCAAGGCCGTCCGCGCCTCCGTCGGCTCCCTCTTCCACCTGCCGGTCGCCGTGGGCGTCCCCGTCGAGCAGGTGGTGTCCGGCCTCAAGGGCGCCGGCGCGCGCATCCTGGCCGCCGACGGCGCGGGCGACCGCGACCTGGACGCCGAGCTCGACCGGGGCACCATGGGCGGCCCCACCGCCTGGGTCTTCGGCAACGAGGCCTGGGGCCTGCCGGAGGAGACCCGCGCGCTCGCCGACGCCGTCGTGCGGGTGCCGATCCACGGAAAGGCCGAGAGCCTGAACCTCGCGACGGCCGCCGCGGTGTGCCTCTACGCGTCCGCCCGTGCGCAGCGCGCACCCGGAGGGTGCCGCTCCGTGACCTTCAGCTAGTAGGGTTGCCCCCCGGGGGATTCGGGAGGGGGTGCGGGTGATGAACGTCAGGACTTCCGGGAGTGTGGCCGACGCCTGTCCGGCCGCGGTGCACGGATCCCACGGGGCGCAGGCCGGGGCCGCCGCGCCCGCGCCCGGCGCTCTCGGCCTCGACCCCGACGACCTCCCCGACGGCCTGGTGGTCGCCGACGAGAACGGCCGGGTCACCTGCTTCAACGCGGCGGCCGCCCGGATCACGGCGGTCGCCCCCCACGAGGCCATGGGCAGGCCGCTGGAGGCCGCCCTGCCCCTGGAGGACCTGGAGGGCCGCCGCTGGTGGGCCCTCACCGACCCCTACGGCGGCCTCGCCACCCGGATCGGGCAGCCCGAGCGCAATCTGCTGCTGCCGGGCGGCCGTGAGGTGCTGGTCTCCGCGCGCTATGTGCGCGCGCACCGGAGCGGGCCCGTCCAGCGGCTCGTCGTCCAGCTGCGCGGCACCGACGCGCGCCGCCGCACCGAGCGCAGCCACGCCGAGCTGATCGCCACCGTCGCGCACGAGCTGCGCTCCCCGCTGACCTCCGTCAAGGGCTTCACGGCGACCCTGCTCGCCAAGTGGGAGCGGTTCACGGACGACCAGAAGCGGCTGATGCTGGAGACCGTCGACGCCGACGCCGACCGCGTCACCCGGCTGATCGCCGAGCTGCTCGACATCTCCCGGATCGACTCCGGGCGGCTGGAGGTGCGCCGCCAGCCCGTGGACATCGTGGCCGCCATCCGGCGCCATGTGCAGGCGCACACCACGGCGGGCCAGCGCCCCGACCGCTTCCTGATCCGGGTCGTCGAGCCGCTGCCCGAGCTCTGGGCCGACCCCGACAAGGTCGACCAGGTGCTGGGCAACCTGCTGGAAAACGCCGTGCGCCACGGCGAGGGGACCGTCACCATAGAGGTGTCACCGGCGCTGACCAAGGCCCGGGCGGAAGGTACGGCGGTCACCGTGAGCGATGAGGGGCCCGGCATCCCGGAGGAGTCGATGGGCCGCGTCTTCACCCGCTTCTGGCGGGGCAGCAAGCGCGGCGGCACCGGTCTCGGCCTCTATATCGTCAAGGGCATCGTCGAGGCCCACGGCGGCACGATCACCGTCGACCGGGCCCCGCGCGGCGGCGCCCGGTTCCGCTTTACGCTGCCCGTGTGCGCGCCCGCCTTCCTCTCACAGGGCTGACAGCGCGGCCCACGGGCCCACCCCGCCGCACGCGCCCTTTAGACTCGACCTTTGGCACCTTTGGCACGACCTTGGCACGACCTTGGCGCCAACACAGTCGGGCAAAGCCGCGCAGCGACGCCAGAGCCAGACGCCAGAGCCAACCGGAAGCACGGGAAGAGATGTCCGCACCCAATAAGTCGTACGACCCTGTCGAGGTCGAGGCACTGAAACCGGAAGAGATCGAGCGCATGCGGGACGAGGCGCTCGCCGCCTTCGCCGCCGCAGGCGACCTCGAGGCCCTCCACGAGGCGAAGATCGCCCACACCGGCCCCGCCTCGCCGCTGTCCCTCGCCAACCGCGAGATCGGCGCCCTGCCCCCGCAGGCCAAGGCCGAGGCCGGCAAGCGCGTGGGCATGGCCCGCGGTGCCGTGAACAAGGCCCTCGCCGCCCGCCAGACCGAGCTGGAGGCCGAGCGCGACGCCCGGGTGCTGGTCGAGGAGGCGGTGGACGTCACCCTGCCGTACGACCGCGTCCCGGCCGGCGCCCGGCACCCGCTGACCACGCTCTCCGAGCGCATCGAGGACGTCTTCGTCGCGATGGGCTACGAGGTCGCCGAGGGCCCCGAGGTCGAGGCGGAGTGGTTCAACTTCGACGCCCTGAACATCGCCAAGGACCACCCGGCCCGCGCGATGCAGGACACCCTCTTCGTCCAGGGTCCGCAGAAGCAGGCCGAGTCCGAGGTCGTGCTGCGCACGCACACCTCGCCCGTGCAGGTCCGCACCATGCTGGACCGCGAGCCGCCCATCTACGTGATCTGCCCGGGCCGCGTCTACCGCATGGACGAGCTGGACGCGACCCACACGCCCGTCTTCACCCAGGTCGAGCTCCTCGCCATCGACGAGGGCCTGACCATGGCCGACCTCAAGGGCACCATCGAGCACATGGTGCGCTCCCTGTTCGGCGAGGGCCTGACGACCCGGCTGCGCCCCAACTACTTCCCGTTCACCGAGCCGTCGGCCGAGCTGGACATGCAGTGCTACGTGTGCCGTGGCGCCTCGGCGGGCGACCCCGAGCACCCCTGCCGCACCTGCTCCAGCGAGGGCTGGATCGAGCTGGGCGGCTGCGGCATGGTCAACCCGCGGGTGCTGATCGCGGCGGGCATCGACCCGGAGAAGTACAGCGGTTTCGCGTTCGGCTTCGGCATCGAGCGACTGCTGATGTTCCGCCACAACGTCGAGGACATGCGAGACATGGTCGAGGGTGACGTCCGCTTCACCCGGCCGTTCGGGATGGAGATCTGATGCGCGCCCCGCTTTCCTGGCTGCGGGAATACGTCGACCTGCCGGCCGGTGAGACCGGTCGCGACGTGCAGGCCAAGCTCATCGCCGCGGGCCTTGAGGTCGAGCGCGTCGAGCAGCTCGGCGGCGACCTCACCGGCCCCCTGGTCGTCGGCAAGGTGCTGACCATCGAGGAGCTGGAGGGCTTCCGCAAGCCGATCCGCTTCTGCACCGTCGATGTCGGTCAGGCCAACGGCACCGGCGAGCCGCAGGAGATCGTCTGCGGCGCCCGCAACTTCTCCGTCGGCGACAAGGTCGTCGTCGTGCTGCCCGGTGCCGTCCTGCCCGGCGACTTCGCCATCGCCGCCCGCAAGACCTACGGCAGGGTCTCGCACGGCATGATCTGCTCCGGCGAGGAGCTGGGCATGGGCGACGACGGCACGCACGGCATCATCGTGCTGCCGCAGGAGTACGAGCCCGGCACCGACGCCATCGAGCTGCTCCAGCTCGTCGACGAGGTCCTCGACATCGCGGTCACCCCCGACCGCGGCTACTGCCTGTCGATGCGCGGCATCGCCCGCGAGGCGGCCATCGCCTACGGCCTGCCGCTGCGCGACCCGGCCCTGCTGGACGTCCCGGCGCCCAACGCCCAGGGCTACCCCGTGCAGATCGGCGACCCGGCCGGCTGCAGCCGCTTCACCGCGCGCACGGTCACCGGCATCGACACCGAGGCCCGCTCGCCGATCTGGCTGCAGCGCCGCCTGCAGAAGGCCGGCATGCGCCCGGTCTCGCTGACGGTCGACATCACCAACTACGTGATGCTCGAGCTCGGCCAGCCGCTGCACGCCTACGACCGCTCCCGCCTGGACGGCCCGATCGGCGTGCGCCGCGCGGAGCCCGGTGAGAAGCTCACCACGCTCGACGGCACCAAGCGCGTCCTCGACGCCGAGGACCTGGTCGTCACCGACAACCGCGGCCCCATCGGCCTGGCCGGTGTGATGGGCGGCGCCGACACCGAGATCGCGGACCACGGCGCGGCCCAGGGCTCGACCGAGGTCGTCGTCGAGGCGGCCCACTTCGACCCGGTGCCGGTCGCCCGTACCGCCCGCCGTCACAAGCTGACCTCCGAGGCGTCCAAGCGCTTCGAGCGCGGCGTCGACCCGCAGGCCGCCTCCGCGGCGGCCCAGCGCACCGTCGACCTGCTGGTGCTGCTGGCGGGTGGCACGGCCGAGGCGGGCGTCACGGAGATCAGCGCGCCCGGCGCGCCCCACACCATCACCATCCGTGCCGACCACCCGGACCGCGTCGCCGGTGTCGCCTACGGCCGGGAGACCGTCGTCCGCCGCCTCCAGGAGGTCGGCTGCGACGTCTACGGGCAGGACGAGCTGATCGTCACCGTCCCCAGCTGGCGGCCCGACCTCACCGACCCGAACGACCTGGCCGAAGAGGTCATCCGGCTCGAGGGCTACGAGAACCTGCCCTCGACGCTGCCGCAGCCGCCCGCGGGCCGCGGTCTGACCGCGCGTCAGCGCCTGCACCGCCGTGTGGGCCGGGCGCTGGCCGGCGCCGGTTACGTCGAGGCCCTCAACTACCCCTTCATCGGGGAAGCGGCCCTCGACCACCTGGGCCTGGAGGCCGACGACCCGCGCCGCAGCGTGGTGCGCCTGGCCAACCCGCTCTCCGACACCGAGCCCGCCCTGCGCACCACCATGCTGCCGGGGCTGTTCGCCGCCCTGCGCCGCAACGAGGGCCGCGGCGAGCGCGACCTGGCGCTCTTCGAGACGGGTCTGGTCTTCCTGCCCACGGGCAACGAGACCACCCCGGCCCGGCTGCCGATCGACCGCCGCCCGACCGACGAGGAGATCGCCTCGCTCAACGCCGCGCTGCCCCGGCAGCCGCGCCGTGCGGCGGTCGTCCTGGCCGGTGCCCGCGAGCAGGCCGGCTGGTGGGGCAAGGGCCGCCCGGCCGACTGGGCGGACGCCGTCGAGGCGGGCCGTACGGTCGCGCGCGAGGCCGGTGCCGAGCTGATCGTCCGCCAGGACCAGGCGGCGCCGTTCCACCCGGGCCGCTGCGCCGCGCTGTTCGTCCGCGTCGGCGGGCAGGAGGTGCGCGTCGGCGGTGCCGGTGAGCTGCACCCGCGCGTCACCAAGGCGTTCGGCCTGCCGGAGCGCACCTGCGCCATGGAGATCGAGCTCGACCTCCTGGAGCGGGCCGGTACCGTCGTCGAGGCCCCGCACGTGTCCTCCTTCCCGGTGGCCACCCAGGACGTCGCCCTGGTCGTCGACTCCTCCGTCGCCGCCTCCGACGTCGAGGCCGCGCTGCGCGCGGGCGCGGGCGAGCTCCTGGAGTCGCTGCGCCTGTTCGACGTCTTCACCGGCGAGCAGCTCGGCGAGGGCAGGAAGTCGCTGGCGTACGCGCTGCGCTTCCGCGCCGCCGACCGCACCCTGACCGCCGACGAGGCGAGCGCCGCGCGTGACGCGGCCGTCGCCGCCGCCGTCGAGCGCACGGGGGCGGTGCTTCGCGGGGCGTGATGCCCCGGTGTGCCCGGCCGGCTCTGTATCAGCCGGGCGCACGGTGAAACCGCAGGACAGCCGAGGGGCGCACCCGGGAAACCGGGTGCGCCCCTCGTACATGCCGTCGTTCCGGCGTGTCCGAATATCACTCAATAGGGTGGAATCGGGAGTCTGGATAGCGACCCAGCGGCCAACACTCGCGAGAATCGAGCGCGTCATTGCTGCTAGGGAGCCGAGGCCATGATCCGGACTGGGGCGATGAGCTGGCAGCGGGGGGTCGTGCTCGTGCTCCCCGGGGTGTGGGTCCTGGGAGTCGTCGCATGGATGCTTTTCGCCCCGCACGGCACCCAGGCCATCCAGCTGCTCGCCGCTACACCCGCCATCGCCTGCGCGGGCACCGGCCGCCGCCAGTGCCTCGTACTCGCGAGCGTCTGTGCCGTGTTCGCACTCGCCCCCCTCGGCCCGGCCGGCCGGGTGGACACCGGCATCCGGCTGGGCACCTGCTGCGCCATCCTCGCCGTCGCCGCGGCCGGCTATCCCATCACCCACCGCCGCCGCAGGCTCGTCCGCGACCTGGCGCGCGCCCGCGAGATCGCCGACGCGGCGCAGCGCGTGGTGCTGCGCCCCATGCCGCCCAGCGTCGACGGGATGGCGCTCGCGAGCGGCCACCTGTCCGCCAGCGAGGGCACCCTCATCGGCGGCGACCTCTACGAGGTCCTGGCCACCTCGCACGGTGTCCGCATCGTCATGGGCGACGTGCGCGGGCACGGCTTCTCCGCGATCGCCACCGTCGCCGCCGTGCTCGGCAGCTTCCGCGAGGCCGCGCACGACGAGGCGGGCCTCGCCGATGTGCTGCGCAAACTGGAACGCGCCCTCCACCGGCACCTGGGGGAGCGGGCCGACGCCCGGCCGCCCGGGGAGGAGTCCGGGGAGGAATTCGTCACCGTCCTCCTGCTGGAGGTCCACTCCGACGGCGTCGTCACGGCTCTCAACTGCGGTCACCCCTGGCCGTACCACATCTCCCGCGCCACCGGCCGCCGCCACGCGCGGGCCGCCGCCGTGGCGGACGGCGACCCGATGCCGCCCCTCGGGCTCTTTCCCCTGCCCGCCGAGCTGCCCGTCGCCCGGATCACTCGGCTGCGCCCCGGCGAGGCTCTCGTCCTGCACACGGACGGGGCCGAGGACGCCCGGGACGCGACGGGCGCCTTCTTCCCGCTCGCCCGCGCCCTCACCGAGGCCGCCGTGCACAGCCCGCTGCTCGTGCCCGCCGCCGTGGTCGAGTACGTCCGGACCGCCCTGCTGCGCCACACCGGTGGACGGCTCTCCGACGACATCGCCCTCCTGGCGCTGCGCAACGACCGGCAGCGCGCCCCCGCCCCGCCGTCCCTCGCCCGTCTGGCCCGCACCGGCGGGCCGCGCAGTGCAGGAGCCACCCCGTGAGCGACGCGACCGATTCCCCGACAGCGCCGCAGGGCGCCGTGCCCAGCACCATCCCGGCCCGGATCGACCGGCTGCCGTGGTCCCCTTTCCACACCCGGATGGTCGCGGCGCTCGGCATCGCCTGGATCCTGGACGGCCTGGAGATCACCGTCGCCGGTGCCGTGGCCGCCGTCCTCACCCGGAGCGACACCCTCGGCCTGACCTCCGCCGAGGCCGGGCTGACCGCCACGGTCTACCTCGTCGGGCAGGTGGCCGGAGCGCTCTTCTTCGGCCGTCTCGCGGACCGCCTCGGCAGGCGCAGGCTCTTCCTGCTCACCTTCGGCGTCTACCTCTTCGGCAGCGGGCTGACCGCGCTGACCCTCGGCCAGGGCACCGGCTGGTACGCCTTCCTCTGCTTCACCCGCTTCCTCGCGGGCACCGGCATCGGCGGCGAGTACTCCGCCATCAACTCCGCCATCCAGGAGATGGTGCCCGCCCGCCACCGCGGCCGCGTCGACCTCCTCGTCAACGGCACCTACTGGGCGGGCGCGATCCTCGGCACCGTCGCGGAGCTGTGGCTGCTGGCCGCCTTCCCCGACCATGTCGCCTGGCGCCTCGGCTTCCTCCTCGGCCCGCTGCTCGGCCTCGCCGTCTTCCTGATTCGTCGTCAGCTGCCCGAGAGTCCCCGCTGGCTCGCCATGCACGGCAGGCAGCGGGAGGCGGAGGAGGCCATCGCCCATATCGAGCGCGAGGTGACGCGCACCGGCCGCGTCCTCGACCCCGTCGACGAGAGCCGGGCCATCCTCCTCAAGGAATCGCCCGAGGCCGGGTACGCCACCCTGCTGCGGCTGCTCTTCCGCCGTTACCCCGGCCGTTCCGTGCTCGGCTCCACGCTGCTCGTCACCCAGTCCTTCCTCTACAACGCGATCTTCTTCACCTACACCCTCGTCCTCACCAAGTACTACGGCGTCCACGAGAACCGCGCCCCGCTCTACCTCGTGGCCTTCGCCGCCGGGAATCTGCTGGGGCCGGTCGTGCTCGGGCCGCTCTTCGACACCGTCGGCCGCCGCCGCATGATCAGCGGCACCTATCTCTTCTCCGGCTGCGCCCTGGCCGTCACCGCCGCGTTCTTCCAGGCCGGATGGCTGACCGCGGTCAGCCAGACCGTCGCCTGGTGCGTCATCTTCTTCTTCGCCTCGGCGGGCGCCTCCGCCGGATATCTGACGGTCGGTGAGATCTTCCCGCTGGAGGTGCGGGGGCAGGCGATCGCCGTCTTCTTCGCCCTCGCCCAGTGCGTCGGCGCCTGCGGCCCGTACCTCTACGGCAGGCTGATCGGCGACGGCGGCGACCGCACCACGCTCTTCCTCGGCTATCTGCTGGGCGCCACGGTCATGGTGGCGGGCGGCCTCACCGAGCTCTTCCTCGGCGTCGACGCCGAGGGGCGGCCCCTGGAGGAGATCGCCACCCCGCTGTCCGCCGCGGCACCCCCGCCCCACGCGGAGCCGCAGGGGTGGCCGGAAACCACCGTCGACCCCAACTCCCGGAAGGGGCCTTCCGTTTGACGCCCCGTGACGTCCGGTTCACACCCCGTGCGAAGCGATCTCCTCTACGCTGATCCCACCGAGCACCTCCGGAGGGGCAGGATGGAGCCCAACACACTCCTTGACGCCATCCTCGACGAAGCGGGGATCTCCCACGCGGGCCTGGCCGCCCACGTCAACGCGGCGGGCCGGGCCCGGGGTCTGGCGCTGCGCTACGAGCACACCGCCGTCGCCCGCTGGCTGCGCGGCCAGCGACCGCGCGGCCAGGTGCCGGACCTCATCTGCGAGGTGCTCGGCGAACGGCTGCACCGCGCGCTCACCCTGGACGACATCGGCCTCGGCACCCCGGGCAGCCCTCGGCTGCCCAACACCCCGCTCTCCGGCTTCGTGGAGCGCGCCACGGCCCTGTGGCGCTCCGACGAACAGCAGCGGGAGCACGTCGTCAGCGCCCCCGCCGTGACCGGGACGCCCGCCGTCATCCCGGTCTGGGAGTGGGAGAACCCGCCCGAGGACGCCGATGTCTCCCGGCGCGGCCTCACCCGCGTCTCCATGGGCGACATCGAGATGCTCCGCGCGGCCCGCACGCACTACGAGCAGATGTACCGCAAGGCGGGCGGCGTCGCGACCCGCGCCCGCGTCGTCGGCTTCCTCAACGCCGAGACGGCACCCCTGCTGCGCGGCAGCTACACCGACGAGACGGGCCGCCACCTGCACCGCGCCACCGGGGGCCTGGTCGCCGTCGCCGGGATCTGCGCCTACGACTCCGACGCGCACGGCCTCGCCCAGCGCTACTTCCACCAGGCACTGCGCCTGGCCAAGGCCAGCGGCGACCGCGGCCTCGGCGCGTACGTCATCGCCCTCCTCGTCAACCAGTCGCTCTTCATGCGGGAGTACCGGCAGGCGGTCGCCTTCGCCGAGTCGGCCCTGCGGGCGGCCGGGCCGGAGCTCACCCCGGCTCTCGCCGCCGACCTGTACGCGATGCAGGCCAAGGCGTACGCCCGGCTCGGCGACGGCATGGGGGCGCTGGCCTGCATCCGCCGGGCCGAGAGCGCGGCGGAGCGCATCCACCGGGGCCAGGAGCCCGCGGAGACCGGCTATGTCCAGCCGGGCCTGGTGAACGTACAGGTGGCGGAGGCGCTGCTGAGTCTCGGCGATCTCGGACCCGCCCGTGAGCACGCGGACCGGGCCGTCGACACCCCCGCCCACGACCGGGGCCGTGTCCACCGGCTCGCCATGCTCACGCATATCGAGCTGCGTCAAGGGGACGCGGACAAGGCGGTGGCCACCGCACGGGAGATGACCGAGCAGGCGAGAGGCATGGAATCGCAGCGCTTACGGGATCGGCTCCGGGCGGTGCGCGAGCACCTGATCGAGAGTGGGTGCGCGGCCACAGCCGAGGCCGCCGAGATGATCGACGGGGCGCTGCGCGTGCCCTTGTGAGGACAACGCCCGGGGAGGTGGCCACCTCGGCGGAAGGTGGCAACACGTGCGTTGGAAGAATCTCAAGGAACGGACCGTCTACTCGAACCGGTGGTTCCGGGTCAATCTCGCGGACGTCCAGCTCCCCGACGGCCGGCACCTCGACCACTTCCTCATCCGGCTGCGGCCCGTCGCCGCGGCCACGGTGGTCAACGAGGCCAATGAGGTCCTGCTGCTGTGGCGGCACCGGTTCATCACCGACAACTGGGGCTGGGAACTGGCCGCGGGCGTCGTCGAGGACGGCGAGGACGTCGCCTTCGCGGCCGCCCGGGAGATGGAGGAGGAGACCGGGTGGCGGCCCGGGGCCATGCGCCACCTGATGTCGGTGGAGCCGTCCAACGGCCTCTCCGACGCCCGTCACCACATCTACTGGTCGGACGAGGCCGAGTACATCGGCGAGCCGGAGGACGGCTTCGAGTCGGACCGCCGCGAGTGGGTGCCGCTCAAGCTGGTGCCCGACCTGATCGCCCGCGGTGAGGTGCCCGCCGCCAACATGGCGGCCGCGCTGCTGCTGCTCCATCACATCCGGCTCGGCTGAGCCCCGCCATGGCGCGCCGGGGGACGCGTCCCGTGCTCACCGGCTGCTCACCGCCTGCCAGATGGCGAGCACCAGGGCGGCGATGCCGGTGAGCGCGGTGATGGACGGCAGGGGCCACGAGCCGTGTTCCAGGGCCCGTACCCGCTCGCACATCTCGGTGAGCTCGTGCTCCGTCTGTTCGCTGCGCTGGACGAGGAGGGCGATCTCGCCGTCGATGCGGACGACGCCGACATCGAGATTGCGCCGGAGGTCCGCGAGCTCTGCCGCCTTGACGACGCGCTCGGGATGGCTGGTCACGGTCCGTGCTCCTTCCGCGGGAAGCTGTCTGTACCAACGGAAGCGAGTCAACCGCCTGGAAGGGCGCGGCGGGAGCGTGTGCGGGGCGGATGTGCGGGTCACCGTCGCACACCCCGTGCGAACACGGGTGTGCGACGGTGACGCGGGGTGACCGGCACACGGGGGCAGCACCGGTCACCCGGGAAAACGGCCGGATGTCCGGCGCGCGATCCCGCTGCTCCTATGGTAACCGTGCGCGAGAGAATGACTACAGGGGGAGAAGGGGAATTGGCTCGAACATCACTGCGGATCAGTAGGTGTAGAAGCCGGAGCCCGTCTTGCGGCCGAGGCGGCCGGCGTCGACCATGCGCTGGAGCAGCGGGGGAGCGGCGTACAGCGGCTCCTTGAACTCCTCGTACATGCTGTCCGCCACCGACGCGACGGTGTCGAGGCCGATGAGGTCGGAGAGCTTGAGCGGGCCCATGGGGTGGGCGCAGCCGAGCTCCATGCCGTTGTCGATGTCCTCGCGGCTGGCGATGCCCGACTCGAACATCCGGATGGCGGAGAGCAGATACGGGATCAGCAGGGCGTTGACCACGAAGCCGGAACGGTCCTGCGCCCGGATCGCGTGCTTGCCGAGCACGGTGCTGACGAGCGACTCGGCGCGCTTGATCGTCTCTTCGCCGGTGGTGAGCGCCGGGATCAGCTCGACGAGCTGCTGCACCGGGGCGGGGTTGAAGAAGTGGATGCCGATGACCTGGTCGGGGCGGGAGGTCGCCACGGCCAGCTTCACCAGCGGGATGGAGGAGGTGTTGGAGGCCAGGATCGCGTCCGGGCGGGTGACGACCTGGTCCAGGATCTGGAAGATCTCGGTCTTCACCTGCTCGTTCTCGACGACGGCCTCGATGACCAGGTCGCGGTCGGCGAACTCCCCCAGGTCGGTGGTGAAGCTCAGGCGGGCGAGCGTGGCGTCGCGCTCCGCCTCGGTGATCTTGCCGCGTTCCGCGGCCTTGCCGAGGGAGTTGGTGAGCCGGGTGCGGCCCAGCTCCAGGGCTTCGCCGGTGGTCTCCGCGACCTTGACGTCCAGGCCGGAACGGGCACACACCTCGGCGATGCCCGCACCCATCTGGCCGCAGCCCACTACTCCGACGCGTGCGATGTCGGTCGTCACATCGTGCCTTTCGCTGATCTCGGTCGTCCGGCAGGGGCCGTACCCGGCACCGGATCACGGTGCCGGGGAACCCCCGGTCCCCGCCTCCTTCCAGACGTTACTCCGCGACAGGAGGTGCCGATGGGGCCGGGGCGGGCATGCTCTGGCCGTATGGTGTGACCGATCCGACAAGGAGTGGCCCGCATATGGGGCGTATGAGCCGAAGAGGGTTCACCGTGGCGGCTGCTGGGGTGATGTCCGCGATGCTGGCGACCGGCGAGGCGGGCGCGCTCGGCCCCGGCGACACGGGCGATCCCCGATGGAGGCGCGAGTTCCGCGGCATGTGGATCGCCACCGTGGTCAATGTCGACTGGCCCTCCGTGCCGGGGCTCGACCCCGGCCGGCAGCGCGCGGAACTGCTCACGCTCCTCGACACCGCCGTGGAGCGCCGCCTCAACGCCGTGCTCCTCCAGCTGAGACCCACGGCCGACGCCTTCTGGCCCTCGCCGTACGAGCCCTGGTCCGAGTACCTGACGGGCACTCAAGGACGCAGCCCCGGCTGGGATCCGCTCGCCTTCGCGGTGCGCGAGGCCCACCGCCGCCGCCTCGAACTGCACGGCTGGTTCAACCCCTACCGCGTCGCCAACCACACCGATCCCGGCAGGCTCGTCCCCACCCATCCGGCACGAGTGCACCCCGAGTGGGTCGTCCCGTACGGCGGGAAGCTCTACTACAACCCCGGCCTGCCCGAGGTGCGGCGCTTCGTGCAGGACGCGATGCTCGACCCCGTCGCCCGCTACGACCTGGACGGCGTGCACTTCGACGACTACTTCTACCCCTACCCGGTGGCCGGGGAGCGCTTCGACGACGACGCGGCGTACGAGCGCTACGGCGCGGACTTCCCCGACCGGGCCGCGTGGCGGCGTGACAACATCGACCGGCTGGTGCGGGAGACGGGGGAGCGCGTCAAGCGGCGCAAGCGGCATGTGCGCTTCGGGATCAGCCCTTTCGCCGTGTGGCGCAACCGCACCACCGACCCCCGGGGCTCGGACACCCGCGCCGGGGTGCAGACCTACGACGACCTCGGCGCCGACACACGCAAGTGGGTGCGCGAGGGGTGGATCGACTACATCGTCCCGCAGGTCTACTGGCACATCGGCTTCCCGGCCGCCGACTACGCGACGCTGGTGCCCTGGTGGGCGCGGACCGTACAGGGCACCGGCGTGCACCTCTACGTGGGCGAGGCGCTCTACCGGGCCGGCGACCCCACGCAGCCCGCGCCCTGGCAGGACCCGGCGGAGCTCTCCCGGCACGTGGCCCTGTGCCGGACGCACCCCGAGGTCCGGGGCAACGTCTACTTCTCGGCCACGCAGGTGGTCACCGACCGGATCGGGGCCCTGGCGCGTGTGGTCCACGACCACTACCCCCGCCGGGTGCGCCCGCCGAGGTGACCGCGCCGGGCCTCACGCACGACACCACCCCGGACCTGACGCCCCTGGCGCGGGGCGCGGCCCTGTTCAGCGGCGTCTCACGTCACATCGCTGGCCCTGCGGTGGTCCACGACGCTGTCGGGCCCCGGCGACATGATCGTCTCGTGACCCTTGTCGTCGCGGACGCGGTACGGCGGGTTGCCTTTCGGGCCCAGCACCTCGACGATCTCCACGGTGTGGTCCTGCTGTCCGACGACACGTCCGTGCACGACCAACCGGTCACCCTTGCTCGCATGCATCGGCAGTGATCCTTCCGATCGAGGTTCGACTAGAGGTCCAACTCGTGCGCTCGGGTGCGGCCAATTCTACGGCGAACAGGGGCGACTGGCCCGCTCTCGGGAGCGTTCGGGCGAGCGGGCGCGGCAGGGCGCCGTGGCGTCCCGCTCACCCGCGCGTGCGCTGGGTCACCACGATGCAGACCAGCACCGCGACCGCGGCCAGCGGCGTCGCGGGCGACAGGTGCTCGCCGAGCAGGGACACGGACCACACCAGCGTGAGCAGCGGCTGCGCGAGCTGGACCTGGCTCGCCCGCGCCACCCCGATCGCGGCCATGCCCCGGTACCAGACCAGCAGCCCCAGGAACTGCGACCCCACGGCCAGCCACAGCAGACCGGCGACGGCGTGGCCGGTGATCCGTACGGGCTCGGCCCACAGCGCCACCGCCGCGCCCGCCGCGGCCACGGGCAGGCACAGGACGAGCGCCCAGCCGATCACCTGCCGGCCCGGCATCTCGCGCGCCAGCCCGCCGCCCTCCGCGTACCCCGCCGCGCACACCAGCAGGGCGGCGAAGAGGTACAGGTCACCGAGGGTCGGCGCGCCGCCGCTCTGCTGGAGGGCGAAGCCGATGACCACGGCGGCACCGGCCAGGGCCGCGGCCCAGAAGGCGCGCGAGTGCCGGGTCCGGTGCCGTACCGCCGCGTACGCGGCCGTCGTCAGCGGCAGCAGGCCCACGACGACCGCGGCGTGCGAGGTCGTGGAGGTGCGCAGGGCGAGCGTCGTGAGCAGCGGGAAGCCGACGACGGTGCCCCCGGCCACCGCGAACAGCGCGGGCCACTGACGGCGCGCGGGCAGCGGCGCGCGCCGCGCCAGCAGCAGGCCGCCCGCGACGAGCGCGGCCAGCACCACCCGGCACGTGGTGACGGACCAGGGGCCGAGCCCTTCCAGGGCCCACGCGGTCGCGGGGAACGTCAGGGAGAACGCGGCGACGCCGAGGACGGCGAGCACGGTGCCCTCGGCCGCGGCGGGGGTGCCGCCGGTGGTCGCGGCCGCGACCGTCGGGCCGCTCACCGCTATCGCGGTCGAGGAAGTAGCGCTATCTTGTGCTTTCATGCACGAGCGTAGCAGTGTCGCGGAATTGGGGGCCATCCTGCGGGGTGAGCTGGACCGCTACTCACCAGGAGAGAAGCTGCCGTCCAGCCGGTCCCTCGTCGAGCGCTTCCGGGTCAGCCCCGTCACCGTCTCGCGGGCCCTCGGCGTCCTCGCCGCAGAAGGGCTCGTCGTGACCCGCCCCGGCGCGGGCGCCTTCCGCGCCGAGCCGCACGCCGCGCCCGCCCGCGCCGGGGACACGTCCTGGCAGCAGGTCGCCCTCAGCGCCGAGCCCGCGGGGGACGCGGTGCCCCGCACCGTGGACGCCACCGCGGTGGTCGCCACCCTCGCCGAACCCCCGCCCGGCGTCATCGAGCTCAGCGGCGGCTACCTCCACCCCACGCTCCAGCCCGAGCGCGCCCTCGCCGCCGCCCTCGCCAGGGCGGGCCGCCGCCCCGGCGCCTGGGGCCGCCCGCCGCTCGACGGCGTCACCGAGCTGCGCGCCTGGTTCGCGCGCGAGATCGGCGGCCCGGCGGGCACGGTCGCCGCCTCCGACGTCCTGATCACCGCGGGCGGCCAGAGCGCGCTCACCGCCGTCCTGCGCGCCCTCGCGCCGCCCGGCGCGCCCGTTCTCGTCGAATCCCCCACCTACCCCGGAATGATCGCCGCGGCACGCGCCTCCGGACTGCGGCTCGTGCCCGTGCCCACGGACGCCCGGGGCGTGCGCACGGACCTGCTCGCCGAGGCGTTCCGCGCCAGCGGGGCCCGCCTCTTCGTCTGCCAGCCGCTCTTCCAGAACCCCACCGGGGCCGTGCTCTCCGACGAACGGCGGCGCGAAGTCGTCCGGATCGCCCGCGAGGCGGGCGCGTTCGTCGTCGAGGACGACTTCGCCCGGCGTCTCGCCCACGAGGACGCCCCGCCACTGCCGCCGACGCTCGCCGCGGACGACCCCGACGGCATCGTCGTCCACGTCTGCTCGCTGACCAAGGCGACCTCGCCGAGCCTGCGCGTCGGCGCCCTCGCCGCGCGAGGGCCGGTCCTGGAACGGCTGCGCGCCATCCAGATCGTCGACAGCTTCTTCGTGCCCCGCCCGCTCCAGGAGGCCGCGCTCGAACTCGTCGGCTCGCCCGCCTGGGCACGCCACCAGCGCACGGTCGCCGCCGAACTGCGCACCCGGCGCGAGGCGCTGCTCACCGCCGTGCGGCGGGAACTCCCCGCACTGGAAACCGACTTCGTGCCACCCGGCGGCTTCACCGTCTGGCTGCGCCTGCCGGACGGCACGGACGAGACGGCCCTGGCCGCGGCGGCCTTCCGGGAGGGGGTGGCGGTCGCCCCGGGCCGTCCCTACTACGCGGCGGAACCGGCCGCACCGCACGTGCGGCTGAGCTTCGCGGCGGCAGCGGGGACGGCCGAACTGGCGGAAGGGGTGAGCCGGTTGGCGACGGCGCTGCTCTGAGACGGGGCTCAGTGGCCCTGGAGGCGCTCCAGCTCGCGGCGGTCGCGCTTCGTGGGACGGCCCGTGCCGCGGTCGCGGACGGCGACCGGCGCGACATGCTCGCGCGGCGGCGGGGGCGGGCTGTTGTCCACGTAGCACTCCGCCGCGACGGGCGCGCCGACCCGCTTCTTGATGACCTTGGAGACGACGACGATCCGCTCGTGCCCGGCCAGCCGCACCCGCACCTCGTCACCGGTGCGCACGGCCTGCGCGGGCTTGACACGCTCGCCGTTGACCCGGACGTGACCCGCGCGGCAGGCGGTGGCGGCCTGGGACCGCGTCTTCGTGAGCCGTACGGACCAGATCCAGCTGTCGATCCGTACGGTCCCGCTCTCGTCGTCTGAAGCCATGCGTCGACTCTAGCCGCGGGCATGCCGAAGGGCGGCACCCGTGGTGGGTGCCGCCCTTGGTGGCGGTGGGGTTCGGCTGTGGGTCAGTACGCGGAGTTGACGTTGTCCATGGAGCCGTAGGTCTTGGCGGCGTAGTTGCAGGAGGCGACGATGTTGGCGACCGGGTCGTAGATGTTCCAGGACGTGCCGTCGACGTGGTAGGCCTTGAAGGTCGGGTCGATGATCTGCAGGAGGCCCTTGGAGGGGATGCCCGCGGCGGCGTTGACGTCCCAGTCGTTGATGGCGTTGGGGTTGCCGGTGGACTCGCGCATGATGTTGCGCTTGATGCCGTCGTAGGAGCCGGGGATGTTGTTGGCGGCCATGACGTCCAGGGCCTCGTTGATCCAGCCGTCCAGGTCGTTGCTGTAGGCCTTCTTCGCCGGAGCGGCCGGAGCCTGCTTGACCGGCTTGCGCTCCTCGGAACGGCTCGCGGTCTGCGCGGCGCGGTCCTTGTCGGCCTTGGCCTTGGCGGCGTCGGCCTTCGCCTGCTCGGCAGCCTTGGTGGCGGTGCCGGTGAGCTGCTCCTGGCCCTTGTCCTGGCCGGCGGCGTGGGCGGTCCAGGCGACGGGCTTGACGTCGATGGCCTGGGCGGCGGAGGCCTGGCCGGGGATCGCGGCGAGCGCGACGGCGGCGGCACCCGCGGCGGTCAGGCCGGCGGCGGAGATCTTGTGGAGCTTGGTCAGGCGGGGATAGTGACCGGTGGAGCGCATCTGTACTGAACCTCTTCCCATCGCGTGTGTCGCAGTGGCCCGGATCGGCGCGTAAGGAAAGCGCCGCGTCCTGTTCCGACGGCGCCGTGCGACTCGGCAATTGTTAGCGGCGGGGAAAACGCCTGGCAATGATGTGACGTACGACGACCGGTCGTAGAGCGGGGGTACCGCGAGGCGCACCGAAGTGTCCGTTTTGCCCCTGTGGGGGGTACTAGGGAGCGTCGTACGTGACGCAGCTCCTATGCCCGGGCTCACACCGCGGGGTGCTCCTCGTCACGGTGCGCGAGTGATCGTGCGCGGGTCCGGGGCTGCCCTGGACCCCGTGGTGCCCACCGGGTTGCCTCTTGGGCTGCGTCTTGCGGCCGCGGCCCCGGTGGGGGCTTGTCGCGCAGTTCCCCGCGCCCCTAAAAGCCGCCCACGAGCTCGGTGTGCTGGGCTCGTCCGGCGGGTGCGGGCCGGTGGGGACTTCTCGCGCCGTTCCCCGCGCCCCTGACGGGGCGCGCTGCTCCGCCCAGCGCCGTGGCGGGACACGGCGACCGGGATAGCCA
>NZ_JAINFC010000819.1 GCF_020740835.1 Streptomyces sp. UNOC14_S4 | reverse complement strand
CCGGGGAGCGCGATCATGACGGGGAAGCCGCTCTTGTCGTACTTCGGGTCCTCGTACTCCTTGGGCGCCCAGACCCACACCTTGCCGGTGAAGCCGGACTTCTTGCCCTCCAGGGTGGTGACGGCGACGTGCGTACCGTTGCTCACATTGCCGGTGATCTTGAAGTCGGCGGCCGGGCCCGTCGGCATCGACACCGGGGAGTTGGCGTCCGCGTCACCGCTGGTCCCGCCGGCCTGCCCGCCGCCGTTCGGCACCTGGCCGAAGCTGACGGACTTGCCCTTGTCCGTGAAGGGCGGGATCTCGAAATAGGCCATGACCTGCCAGGCGACCACACCGAGCACGGCTATGGACGCCACCGAGATGATCCACAGTTTGGCGCGGGAGGCGCGCCGGTGACCCTGGGACCGGTAGGCCCCCCTGGATGAGTGCGTCATCGCGTCGCTCCGGATGATGCTGCTGCCCCGAAGGACATGACGGTTTGTTCCGACCAGGGGGATGGGCAAATCTGGCCAGGGGGTTCCTGGGACACCCCGTGAATTGAGTCATAGGCGGGAAACCGAGGGTCGCCGGACCCCGGCGGGGGAGGCGAACGACCCGATGCAGCCACTGGGCCCGGAGGATCCGCAGGTCATCGGCGCGTACCGGCTCCTGGGGCGGCTCGGGGCGGGCGGCATGGGCCGGGTGTACCTGGGCCGCAGCGCGGGCGGCCGCACGGTCGCCGTCAAGGTCGTGCACCCGCAGTTCGCCCTCGACGAGCAGTTCCGGGAGCGTTTCCGGCGCGAGGTCGCGGCCGTGCGCCGGGTGACGGGGGACATCCGGCCGGACGGGCGGCAGTGGACCGCGCCCGTCCTCGACGCCGACCCCGACGCGCCCGTCCCCTGGGTCGCCACCGGTTACGTCGCCGGGCCCTCCCTCACCGAGGCCGTCCAGGACGGCGGCGCCCTGCCCGGGCCGACCGTACGCGCGCTGGGCGCGGGCCTGGCGGAGGCGCTGGTGGCGGTGCACGCGCTGGGCCTGGTGCACCGGGACATCAAGCCGTCGAACGTGCTGCTCGCCCTCGACGGCCCACGCCTGATCGACTTCGGCATCGCCCGGGCCTCCGACGCGACGGCCGCCCTGACCGAGACGGGCATGTCCATCGGCTCACCCGGCTACATGGCACCCGAGCAGATCCTCGGCGCCGAGGTGACGGGCGCGGTCGACGTCTTCTCCTTCGGCGCCGTCCTCGCGTACGCGGCCACGGGCCGCCCGCCCTTCCCCGGCGACAACTCGGCCGGGCTCCTCTACCGCGTCGTCCACGAGCCGCCCGTACTCGGCCCCGAGCTCACCGGCCCGCTGCGCGCCCTCGTCGAATCCTGCCTGGCGAAGTCCCCGGAGGCGCGCCCACCGGTCACGGCCCTGGCCGGTGTGCTCGCTCCTGCGGGCGGCGGTGCGCGGGAGCTGGTGCGGACGGGGTGGCTTCCTCCTGCGGTCCTGGAAGAGGTGGGCAGACGGGCCGTGGAGCTCCTCGACCTGGAACCGGACGGCTCACCGCCGGGGCGAACGGTGGCTGACGACCCGGGGTACCGCGCCCCGTCAGGGGCGCGGGGAACTGCGCGACCAGCCGCATACGTCCCGCAGCCGCCGACGCAGCCGGCGAGGCACCCCGGTGGGCGCGACCGGCAGGGAAGAAACCGCATCGTGGCGGGGGCGGCCGTCGCCGCCACCCTCGCGGCCGCGACGGCAGCCGCACTGACCCTGCTCCCGGGCGACGGCGACACCCCGACCACGGCCAAGGAGACCGCCGCCTCCGACACTTCCGTCCCCAAGGACTTCCTCGGCACATGGGCCGGTGACATCCGCCAGTCCGACGGCACCCCCAACGGCACCATGACCGCCGTCGTCACCCCCGGCACCCGCGGTGCCTACGTGGTCCGTACGACCTACTCCGCGCTCAACGTCCTGGAGTGCCACAGCAAGGCCAAGCTGCTCTCGGCCACCGCCACCGAGCTCGACCTGGAGGAGGTCAGCGACGGTACGCCGACGCTCGGCTGCACGGGCACCGCCGCGCGGATCACGTTCACGCTCGCCGACGGCGGACGGCTCGCCTACGCCTCGGACGACGCGGGAGGCGGCAAGCCCACGGCCACGCTCACCAAGAACAGCGGCTGAGCGGTGGGCAGGGCGGGCAGGGC
>NZ_JAINFC010000818.1 GCF_020740835.1 Streptomyces sp. UNOC14_S4 | reverse complement strand
GCCACCGCGTCAGCTCCATGCCCGCCCCCCGGCGTCACAGCCCCGCCCGACCGGGCAACCGTAGCCACGGCTTCCCGGTGCGCACGGGCTTCGGCTGCCCGTCTCACCCGAATGGGGAGGCTGCGCGCGGGTGGCTGTGCGCCGGGGCGCGCTCCCGGCCACCTGGCCGGTGACGGCGTGCCGCGTTCCCCCCTGCGGCAGGGTTCCCCCTACGGCAGGCTGATCCGGTAGGCGAAGGCCGTCACGTTCAGGTCGCCGTTGGTCACCCGCTCCGGGAACGGGAGGGTGAGGTGGGTGGTCGAGGCCGGCGGCGTTATCTCCAGGTAGGAGGCGTGCACCACGCGCGGGGCGTCGGCGACGGCCCACGCCAGGTCGGCCTCGGCCGACTGACCGGGCTCGAGGAAGAGGGTCCGCTTGCCCGGGTCCTGGGCGAAGTAGGTGCTGCCCCAGTGGGTTTCCGTCACGAGCGGATGGTGTTCCGCGTCCTCCAGCCCGAGTCCCGGGTAGCCGCGCAGCGCGCAGGTGCGGCCGGAGGTGTTCGTCAGCCGGAGCAGCTTCCCCCGGTGGGACATGCCGACCTGTGCGGGGTCGGTGTCGGCGAGCGAGGCCCGCAGGCCGGTCGTCCGACAGGTGGGTGTCGCGTCGGTGGACGCGGCCGACGCCGCCTGGGCACTGGTACCGGTGAGTACGGTGCTCGCCGCGAGTGCGGTGGCCGCGAAGGCCACCGCGGCTGCCTTCCGTAGGGTGTCGCGCATGATGACGTGCTTCCTTTCCGTCTCCGTGTGACGTTCCGTGTGACGCGGGGTTCCGGGTTTCCGGAATCCGTCCGGCGTTCTGCCAGTCGATCACCACGGCACGGCCGGGAACACCCCCTGTTCCGGCCATTCGGACATTGCTCCGCTTTCCCATACGCTGCACGGAACGGCCTGCCGCGGGCGGTGCCGCAACGTGCCGGGGAGTGAGTGAGCTGTTCATCAAGATCTGCGGGCTGCGGACGGCCGAGGACGTGGACGCGGCCGTGGCCGCCGGGGCCGACGCGGTGGGGTTCGTCTTCGCCGAGAGCCCGCGCCGCGTCGACGCCGGGACGGCGAGGGAGCTGGCCGCGCGGGCGGGCGAGGGAGTGCTGACCGTCGGGGTCTTCCGCGGCCAGCCGCTGGAAGAGGTACGGGAGCTGTCCGCCGCCTCCGGCCTGCGCGCCGTGCAGCTGCACGGCGACGAGGGCCCCGAGTACTACCGGGCCCTGCGCCCGGAGGGCTACACGCTGGTACGGGCCACGGCACCCACCCCCGAGCGCCCGGAGACATGCGGTGCGCTGGGGGAGGACCTGCTGTTGCTGGACGCCCCGGCACCGGGCGCGGGACGCCCCTGGGACTGGAGCGACCCACGGTTCGTCCCGCCCGCCGGGCGCTGGCTGCTCGCCGGAGGACTGGACACGGGCAACGTCGGCCGGGCCGTACGGACGCTGTCACCCTGGGGCGTGGACGTCTCCAGCGGTGTCGAGGTACGGCGAGGTGTGAAGGACCCCGCGCTGATCGGAGAGTTCGTCCGTGCCGCCCGGGAGGCCTCTGCCGCGGGTGGCTGACGGCACACCCGTACAGTCGACGGTGATCAAGTAGTTTCACCGATGGGAGGAAACGGGATGAAGCAGGTCCCCTTCGGAGCTCTGTGCGCGGCGCTCGTGGCACTCGGGACCGCGTTTGGATTCCTCGCGATCCAGCTGCGCACAGTCGGCTATGAGCAGTACGTCGAGGATGTGGCCTTCATATCCATCATGATCTACTTCACCGCGGTCATGACCGCGGTGACGTGGGCCCGGGCCCGCCGGACCCGCTGAGCCGAGCACCCGTCGGCGAGCGGAGGGCCCGGCCGAACCGATCGGCCGGGCCCTCGCCCTCAACGCCCCGACACCGGGCCTCGTCGCGTCAGACGCGGTCGGCGGCGATGAGGAGGTAGTGGAAGCTGCCTTCCTTGTACGCCGTCAGGAACGGGTCCTCGACCCCCGTGGCCAGTGACGACTTGGCGCGCAGTTCCCAGTAGGGGATCGCGGTGGGGGTGAGGTCGACGACGTGCATGGGGACGAGGCCGTTGGCCGCCATGGCCTTGAAGTAGGCGCTGCGCGGGTGGATGTTGCAGGTGTAGTGCTCGTCGATACGGCTGACGGCCTTGGAACGGCCGCCGG
>NZ_JAINFC010000817.1 GCF_020740835.1 Streptomyces sp. UNOC14_S4 | reverse complement strand
CGACGGGACCCTCCTGCACGACGACAAGACGGTCACCGAGCGGACCGTCGCGGCGCTCGCCGCGGCCGAGGCGGCGGGCATCGAGGTCTTCTTCGTCACCGGGCGGCCCGCTCGCTGGATGGACGTGGTCCGCGACCACGTGCACGGCCACGGCCTGGCGATCTGCGCCAACGGCGCGGCCGTCGTCGATCTGCACGACGGCTCCCGGTTCGTCGACGTCCGCCCCCTGGAGCGCGCGGACGCCCTCGCCATCGTGCACGCGGTGCGCGCGGCCGCCCCCGGCTCGTCGTTCGCCGTGGAGCACACCGAGGGCATCCACTACGAGCCTTCGTACCCGCCCTTCTTCCTCGACCCGTGCTCGGTCACCGCCCCCGCGGAGGAACTGCTCGCCGAGGACTCCGGCCACACCGCCCCCATCCTCAAGCTGCTCGCCCACCACCCCGACCTCGGTCCGGACGAGTTCCTGACCGTGGCCAGGGAAGCGGGCGGCGCGCACGGCGAGTTCACCCGTTCCAGCCCGACCGCCCTGCTGGAGATCAGCGGCCTCGGGGTCAGCAAGGCCAGCACGCTCGCCCGGTGCTGCGCCGAGCGCGGCATCGCCCCCGAGGAAGTCATCGCGTTCGGCGACATGCCGAACGACCTGGAGATGCTCGACTGGGCGGGTACGGCGTACGCGATGGCCAACGCCCACCCGGAGGTACTGGCGGCCACCGCGCGGCACACCGCCGCCAATACCGAGGACGGGGTCGCCGTGGTGATCGAGCAGCTCCTGCGCGAGGGGCCGTCGCAGGCGTAGCGGCCGCCCCGGCCTCAGGCGCGGCCCCACGGCCGTCCGCCGCCCTCCGGGGCCGTACCGGCGGCGTCCACAGCCGTACGCCTACAGCCGTACGCCCCTCGCGTTCAGCCACTCGACGGGGTCCACCGCCGAGCCGTACTCGGGAGTGGTGCGGATCTCGAAGTGGAGGTGCGGCCCGGTGGAGTTTCCCGTGGTGCCCGACAGACCGATCATCTGGCCGCCGCGCACGTGCTGTCCGGGGGACGCGAGTGGTGCCGACAGGTGGGCGTACTGCGAGTACCAGCCGCCCTCGTGCTGGATCACCATGCTGATGCCGTAGGCGCCTCCGCACCCGGCGGAGACCACCGTCCCGTCCCCGACCGCGCGCACCGGCGTGCCGATGGGGACGGCGAAGTCCTGTCCGGTGTGCCCGTTGGCCCAGTTGGCCCCTGTGCCGCCGAAACCCGCCGACAGTTCGTACGACTCCACGGGGCGGATCCACTCCTGGTGCTCCTCCGCCGCCCGTTCGTCCTCCACGCCATCGATGTCCGGGGCCTCGCAGCGGCCGCTGCCCACGGCCTCCTGGGAGAGCGCGTTGAGCCGGTCGCGGGCGGCCGCGAGGTGTGCCGTGACGGAGCGCTGCGCGTCCTTGAGCCGGGCGCGGTCCTTCTCCAGCTCCGAGCGCGCGGCCACCAGTTCCCGTTCCTCGGCGTCCAGCCTGCGTCCGTTGCGGACGTCCTCGTCCAGCAGCCGTCCCAAGGTGGCCCTGCGGTGCTCGGCGGGCGCCTGCATCTCCAGCAGCTCGATCGGGTCCTCGACGTCCTCCGCGCCCTCTTCGACGGTGAACCCACCGGTGCGGTACTGCGCGCGGGCCGCGGCCCCCGCGTCGTCGCGCAGCGCCGCCGAGACCACTTTCCGGCTGTGCTGCCGCCTGGTTATCTCGTCCACCCGGGCCTTCTGCTCGCGGGCCGCCCGCAGCGCGCGCTCGTACCGCTCCTTGGTCCGCCCCGCCTCCTCCGTCAGCCGCAGCACGTCGGACGTGACGCGTGCGGCTCTGCCAGGGGCCCTGACAGCGGCCGACAGGCCGGAGCCGAACGGCGGGCAGAGCACCGCACAGAGCGCGCACAGGACGCACAGCGCGCACTCGACGGCCCTGCGCCGTCCGCGCGGTATCCGGAACGGACGGCGCGATATCCGCAGCGGACGGTACTGATGTCCCATGGACGCGATCGTGTCGCGCGCGGCGACCGGCCGCGCCCGCTGAGGTCCGTTCGGAGGACGGCCCTGCGGCTACCGGAGTGACGTCCGGTGCTCCCTTCCGCAAGCGGCCGCTGCGGCTGCCGCGGAGACCCGCGAGAGGCCGCTACAGGGGCGCTTCCCACACCACCCGCGTGCCGCCCCCGTC
>NZ_JAINFC010000816.1 GCF_020740835.1 Streptomyces sp. UNOC14_S4 | reverse complement strand
CTCCGGCACCCGGCCGCTCCTCGGGCTGCGGAGGAATGCGTACGTGGGTGGGCACGAGGTCCTGCCCCGGGCCGTTGCCCGCGAGACCACCGAGGCGGCCGGTACCGCCGGGGCCCGTCGGCCCCGTGTGCGGCAGGCGCGGCAGCTGGGCCATGATTGCGTCGGGTGTCGGCCGGTCCTCGGGCTCCTTGGCCAGACAGGCGCGGACGAGCGGCACGAGATCCGCGGGGACACCGTCGAGATCCGGCTCGTTGTGCACCACCTGGTACGCCACGATGTACGGGCTGTCCGATTCGAACGGTCCGCGTCCCGTCGCCGCGTGCACCAGCAGTGAGGCCAGCGCGAACACGTCCGCGGCGGGCCCGACCTCGCGCGGCCGCTGGAACTGCTCGGGAGCCATGAAGGGCGGCGTCCCGATCAATTTGCCGGTCTCGGTGCGCAGCTCGCTGTCGTAGGGGCGGGAAATACCGAAGTCGATGACCTTGGGTCCGTCCTCGGCGAGCAGGACATTGCTCGGCTTGAGGTCGCGGTGCACCACTCCCGCGCGGTGGATGTCGCGCAGCGCCTCCGCCAGCCCGGCCGCGAGCCGCCGCACTTCGTCGGGTGTCAGGGGGCCGTTCCGCTTGACGCGCTCGGAGAGCGTCGGGCCGGGGATGTAGAGAGTGGCCATCCATGGCCGCTCACCATGGGGATCGGCGTCCACCACGGGCGCCGTGAAGGCCCCGCTCACCCGCCGCGCGGCCGCGACCTCCTGCCGGAACCGGGCCCGGAACTCGGGGTCCACCGCGTACTCGGGGTGCACCACCTTCACCGCGAGCCGCATGCCGGATGTGGAACGCGCCAGGTGGACCACACCCATGCCGCCGGAGCCGAGACGTCCTTCCAGCCGGTACCGACCGGCATACCCCGGATCCTCCGCTTCCGGGCCCGTCCCGGTCGTGCGCAGCGGCGGCATTCCCCCACCCCCGTGTGTATTCGGCCGCATATCGCGACTTCCGGAGCCTAATCGATGGCCCTGGCGAAACCGGGGAGGCGTGCCGGGCCTTGCTAGCCTGCGCATGGCATTGCGTGACGACCCATCAACCGCACGGGGGAGGCCCCTATGGGCGCCGACGACAACAACGACAACAACGACGAGATCGCGGCCGGCGAGAACGCGCCGGAAGCCCTGTCCGTCTCGGTGCGGTCCGCGGGCGAGATCTACTACCCCGTCGCCCCCGGTTACCAGGTGAACGTCCGCCGCGGCCCGAACACCGGCAGCCAGATCGTCCGCGTCCTCCCTGAGGACTCCTCGGTGCCGATCCGCTGCCAGACCCGCGGCGAGACCGTCTCCGGCCCCTACGGCACGACCGACATCTGGAACAGCATCGCCCCCGGCCAGTACGTGTCGGACGCCTACGTCAGGACGGGCAGCAGCGGCTTCGTGGCGGTCCGCTGCTCCTGAGGCCCGCGACCGGTCCTTCAGCCCCGTGACGGGCCGGTGGCGATAATCGGCGCATGAGCGACGAGCACCGCCCGGCCGGCCCGCAGCCCGAACCGATCCGGTTCTTCGGTACGACATGGGTCGACCACAGTGGCGGATACCTGCTGCGCCGGGTCGCCGTCGGCCTGGGCGCGCTGCTCGCGGCGGTGGCCGGGGCGATGGCGCTGCGCCTCGGCTACGAGGGCCTGACGATCGCCAAGGTCGGCACCCTGGTGAACGTCCTGGTGATCGGTGCCTTCGCCCTGTGCACCGCGCTGGCCTTCCGTCGTACATGGGAAGGGTTCAGCCGCCGCCCGGCCCCGACCCCGGCCGCGGACGCCTCCGCCGAGCGCTCCCTCCAGAGCATGCTGCTGATCGGCTTCATCGGTTCCCTCCTCGCCTACGCGCTCCGCACGCTCGTGGAGGCCCCGGGCGAAGCCCTCCACCGCCGTGAGTACGAGGAAGCACGGAAGCGTGGCGGCCGCCGCCGCTGACGGGCAAGGAGGAGAAGGGCCGGGTGGGCGGAAGCACCCCCTGGACTCGTGTAGAGTTCTCCGAGTTGCCCGCCGTCCGCGAGGACAGAGGCGACAAGCCCACTACTGCACGGCCCCTGAACGGGATGGATTTCGGCTTGCCCGGAATTCGGTTCCGGACTCCGATTAGGAGTCGCCGGGGAAATCCGCTAAAGTAGTGATCACGCCGGAAGGCGCGGCCGGAAAGCGA
>NZ_JAINFC010000815.1 GCF_020740835.1 Streptomyces sp. UNOC14_S4 | reverse complement strand
GAGCGCCCACGGGCCGGGCTGCTCACCGCGCCGCCCGGCCCGTGGGCGCTCTTCGCCCGCATCCTCCGGCTCGATCCCTGGCACCGGGAGGCGCACCACCGGTTCCTCGCGTTCTTCTTCACCCGCCACGGCGGCTCCGCCAACGCCGCCTGGGACGTCGCCGCGTTCCTCGGGCAACGGGCCCCCGCCTCCTCGCCCCTGGGCCTGCTCCCCCTGGTGAACCTGGTCGAGGAGTACAACCCCGCGGCCCCGCTGGCACGCCGCACCTGGGTGCAGCACCAGTGGCGGACCACCGCCCTGGGCCTGTACGAGAACTGGTTCCCGCACGTCGCCGACTACCGGTTCACGCCCGTGCTGGACCTCGCCTACCTCGCGCACGCGCTGCTCATGTCGCACCGCGACGACGAGGCCCGGGCCGTGCTCACGGCCATGGGGCCGTACGCCTCCCGGATGCCCTGGAGCGCCTTCGGCGACCCCGAGGAGGAACTGACCAGAGCCAGACGCCGCTGCGGACTCCCCGTGCCCGGCACCTCCTGAACCACCCCCCGTCCCCGACCGGAAGAAAGGCTGTGGCCGTGCCCGTACCCGCATTCCTCGTCCGCAGGAGAGAAGCACGGCAGCAAACGGTGCCGTTCGCATTGGACGACGACGCGACGTTGCACGCCATGGGCTATCCGCGAAAACTCACCCGCCGCTTCCGGGCGTTCGACAATTTCGCGATCTCATTCACGATCATCAATATCATCTCGGGGATCTTCTCCTCCTTCGGATTCGGCATGACGGCGGGCGGTCCGCGGATTCTCGTCTTCGGCTGGATCGGTGTGTCCGTGATGGTGCTGTTCGTCGGGGCCGCGATGGCGGAAATCGCCTCCGCCTATCCGACGAGCGGCGCGCTGTATTTCTCCGCGGGAAAACTCGCAAAACGGCACCGCGGCGCCTGGTCCTGGTACACGGGCTGGCTGAACTTCGTCGGCCAGGTCGGCGGGACCGCCGCCACCAACTACGCGGCCGCCACCTTCATCCAGGCCTTCATCGCCCTGCAGTGGCCCTCCTACCACCCCCACCCCGAGCACACCGTCGCCATCACGGCCGTGATCCTGCTGGTCCAGGCCCTGGCCAACACCTATACGGTGCAGCTCGTCGCCGTGCTGAACCGGATCTCCGTCTGGTGGCTGCTGGTCGGCCTCGTGGTCATCGTCACCACCCTCACCCTGAAACCCGGCCACCACCAGCCGCTCTCGTACGCGACGCACTTCGTCAACGAGACCGGCTTCGCCAGCGGCTTCTACGGCGGAATGCTCGGCCTTCTGGTCACCAGCTGGACGTTCACCGGATTCGACGGCAGTTTCCATATGTCCGAGGAGACCGTGAAAGCCACCGTGAACGCGCCGCGTGGCATCATGCGTGCAATCAGTTACTCCGCGCTCACCGGGCTGATCCTGATGCTGGCCCTGGTCTACGCGATCCGCGACTACGCGGGGGAGGCGGGCGCGGCGGCACCGCCGGTGCAGATTCTCATCGACGCGCTGGGCACGGGCACCGCCAATCTCCTGCTGCTCATCGTGATCGGCGCCATGCTCTTCTGCGGCCTCGCCAATATGACCAGCAATACCCGGCAGATCTTCGCCTTCGCCCGCGACGGCGCGATGCCCGGCTCCCGCTGGTGGCACTCGGTCTCGCCGCGCACCCGCACGCCCGTCAAGGCCGTGTGGCTCGCAGCCGCCTGCTCCCTGGTGCTCGTCGTGCCGGGCTGGTGGTCCCACACCGCGTTCACCGCCATCGTCAGCATCAACGTCGTCGGCCTCTTCCTCGCCTACGGCGTCCCCATCTTCCTGCGGCTGCGGCTGGGCGACGAGTTCCGGCCCGGGCCCTGGAACCTGGGGCGGTGGGGCGTGCCCGTCGCGGCCGTCGCCGTCGTCTGGATCGTGATCAGCAATGTGCTGTTCATGCTGCCGCAGGCGTCCCCCCTCACCCTCACCTCGTTCAACTACGCGCCGATCGCCCTGGCCGTGGTCCTGGTCGTCGCCACCGTCTGGTGGTTCGCCAGCGCCCGCAGGCGCTTCCAGGGCCCCGTCAGCTACGGCCGCCCGGACGAGGTGGCTGCCATGGACCTCGTCTGACCTCGCGTCCGGCCCCACCCCGAACGGACACCCATCCAACGAGTAAGGAACGAACACCCCGTATGC
>NZ_JAINFC010000814.1 GCF_020740835.1 Streptomyces sp. UNOC14_S4 | reverse complement strand
CCCCACAACCCCGCGGCATCCTCGCTGACCTGCGCCCTTGTTCCCCGATCCGGCGATGGGCCGGCGGAGGGATCGGCTCCGCCACCGGTCATACATTTCGCGGGGCCTGTGGACAAACGTCTGTCGGCGGTGCGTCATGGGAGGGAGCCTTGCCGTGTCGCGACCGGCCCGGCACCCCGGTCGCGACACCCCTTGCCCACCTTTCCGAGCCGGACGACGCGCGACGACACACGGCACACGACCGCGGCACACGGCGACACACGACGACACGCGAGGAGGGGCCCCGGTGAAGGAACCGGCGCGCATTCTGATCGTCGGCGGCGGCTATGTCGGGATGTACACCGCCCTCCGGCTCCAGCGGAAGCTCCGGCGGGGCGAGGCCCACGTCATCGTGATCGACCCCGAGCCCTATATGACCTACCAGCCCTTCCTCCCCGAGGCCGCGGCCGGTTCGATCTCGCCCCGCCACGTCGTCGTCCCGCTCCGCCGCACGCTGCCCAAGTGCCAGGTCGTCGTCGGCGAGGTCACCGCCATCGACCACGCCAAGCGCACCGCGACCGTCAGCACCCTCGCCACGCGCGAGGACGGCACGGGCGCCATCGAGGTGCACTACGACGAACTGGTGCTCGCCCCCGGCTCGGTCTCCCGCACCCTCCCGGTCCCCGGCCTCGCCGACTACGGCATCGGCTTCAAGACCGTCGAGGAGGCCATCGGCCTGCGCAACCACGTCCTCGAACAGATGGACATCGCCTCCTCCACCCGCGACCCCGACGTCCGTGACGCCGCCCTCACCTTCGTCTTCGTCGGCGGCGGCTACGCGGGTGTCGAAGCCCTCGCCGAGCTGGAGGACATGGCCAGGTACGCCGCTCGCTACTACCACAACATCCGCCCCGACGACCTGAAGTTCGTCCTGGTCGAGGCCTCCGGCCGGATCCTCCCCGAGGTCGGCGAGGAGATGGGCCGCTACGCGCTGCGCGAGCTGCGCGGCCGCAACATCGACGTACGCCTCGACACCCGGCTCGACTCCTGCGCCGGCCGGGTCGCCGTGCTCAGCGACGGCTCCCGCTTCCCCACGCGCACCCTCGTGTGGACCGCGGGCGTCAAACCGCACCCGATCCTCGCCTCCACCGGCCTGCCCCTCACCGATCGCGGCCGTCTCAAGTGCGCCGCCACCCTCACCGTGGAGGGCGTCGCCCACGCGTGGGCGGGCGGCGACGCCGCGGCCGTCCCCGACCTCACGGCCGCCGAGCCCGGCACGGAGTGCGCCCCCAACGCCCAGCACGCCGTCCGCCAGACCAAGGTGCTCGCCCGGAACCTCCTCGCGTCCCTGCGCGGCAGGCCCCTGACGGAGTACCGCCACAAGTACGTCGGCTCCGTGGCCTCACTCGGCCTCCACAAGGGTGTCGCGCATGTGTACGGACGCAAGCTCAAGGGGTATCCGGCCTGGTTCCTGCACCGCGCCTACCACCTCAGCCGGATTCCCACGTTCAACAGAAAAGCGCGCGTTCTTGCCGAATGGACCCTCACGGGACTGTTCAAACGTGAGATCGTCTCGCTCGGCTCGCTGGAGAACCCGCGCGCCGAATTCGAACTCGCCGCGGACACAGGCCGTCACCCGGAAGCGAGTTGAGGCAGGTCGCGGCCGCTCCGCCGGAGTCGGGAACTCCCCCACAGGGGGCCGACGTCTGACGGATGTCAGTCCCGTCGGCCACACTGGTCGTGTGACCATGGGTGGGCTCGTATCTGCGAAGAGTAACGAAGACGAGGATTCGGACGCTTGCAGCATTCCCCCGGGGACAGGCCCCCGTACCGCCAACCGCGGCCCCGCGCCGGGCACGCGGCACAGCCACCCGTCGCCGCGCCGGCCCGGATCGACCCCGCGAGGTAACCGTCCGTGAACTTCACCCGCTGGAGTGCCCGGCTCCCCGGAACGCAGCGCCGAGCCGCCGCACGCGCCGAACGCCTGGAGCGCGCCGACCGGGCCGCCGCCTCCTCGCAGCCCGCGCCCACGCCCATGCCCACGGGCTCCGTCCCCGCCGCACGCGCCGAGACCGCCCTCACAGCTCCCTCAGGCCCCGGCGGTCCCGCCGGGCCGCCCGGCCACGACGACCCCGTCCCCACGCTCGCTGGCCTCTCCGTCCACGACTTCCTCGGCCAGGTCCCGGCCCTCGTCGCCGTCGTCTACGGCCCCGACCACCGCCTCGCCTACGTCAACGACGCCTACGCCGCCC
>NZ_JAINFC010000813.1 GCF_020740835.1 Streptomyces sp. UNOC14_S4 | reverse complement strand
GCATGGGCGGGTGCGGCGACCAGAGGGGCGGCAACTGCCGTTGCCGACAGCAGGAGCATGGCCCAGCGGTGTCTCCCGCGGCTGCGGTCGCTCCTGGGGTGCGCAGGCTCCCCCATCGTCCGTCGGGTTGCAAGGGGCATCGAGAAGTTCCTTTCAGGAAGGGTCTTCGGGGTCGGCCGGGGCGAGATCGCGGAAACGGCATGGGCTGTGGAATGGCATGCCGCCGCTGTCTGTTCGGGAGCTTGTGTTCCACGTGTTCGGCTGTCCGGGAGCCGATTCGGAAGAAATGGATCATGCGTCGGCGCCCCGGGTGCAGGGAAGGTAAAGGGAGGCTTTTCTTTCGATCAGGGGGTCGCTCGGGGGTGTGATGTGCGCGCCCGATGTCAGCGTTGTCGCCCTTGCGGTTGCTGACCTGCAGCGATGCGGGAGTCGCGGGCCAGTGGATCTTTCTCTGCCGACTGTGTGCAGATGTGTCAACCATGCTCCTGCCGTGCAAAATGCATGGGTTTGCCGGTGAGGGTGGAGGTGGCAGGGCCTGGGCGTCACCCCGGGGTGACCCAGGTGTCAGGGTTCAGGTGGCGTCACAGAAGGGTCCGAGGCAAATGGGTCATGCGTTGACCTATTGCCGACGTAGCGTCACCTGCGGGGGTGCCGGTCCCGCCAGGAGAGAGTCCGTTCGCATGGCCGGCATCCACGGGGCGCGTGGCCTCCGCCCTGGCGTTACTCCGTGCTTGCGCGGAGGTGAAGATCTTCCATGGGCGTGCTGCGCTCGTCCCGCACCTCTCCTGCTCCTGCTGAAAAGCCGAGTTGCTCATGACCCGTGTCCTTGTTGTCGATGGTTTGCGTCTGCTGCGCCACGCCCTCGTGGTAGCGCTGGGTGCCGAAGCGGACATCGAAGTCGTCGCCGAGGCCGCATCGGCCGACGAGGTCGCGCATGCTGCGGTCCGGGCCCGGCCCGACGTCGCCGTGGTCGATGCGGCGCTGCTCGGCCGCCACGCGGCCGCCGCCATCGCCCGGCTGCGCCGGGCGATGCCCCGGTGCCGACTGCTCCTGCTCGCCGGCGCCGACTGTCCGGCTGTGGTGCGGGCCGCACTGCGGGGCGGGGTCGGCGGTCTCCTGGGCAGGGATGTCCCTCTCGCCGTCCTGATCGGCAGTATCCGGCGGGTTGCTGCCGGAGGGCGGGTCCTGGACCCGGACATCATGGCCGGGGCCCTGCTTGCCGAGAGCAGCCCGCTGACCCGCCGGGAGAGTGAGGTTCTCGACCTTGCCGCCCAAGGCCACGCGCCCGGTGGCATCGCGGTCACGCTCCACCTGGCGCCCGGAACCGTGCGCAACCACCTCGCCGCGATCACCGGAAAGCTCAAGGCCCGCAGCCGGGCCGACGCCATCCGCATCGCCCGCGACAACGGCTGGCTCTGACGGAGCCACCGACCGGGAATTAATAGGACATTTACTGACCTATTGGGCATCTAGCGTGGGTCACGTCGCAGGGACAACCTCTCTGCTCATTCCGTGATCAACGGCTTTGCCGGTATAGGAAAGGAGCCAGTCATGGCCCAGCAGGAAACGATGCAGCGATTCACGCCGATGCTGTACGTCAGGGGCAGCTACGAGGCCGTCGCGTTCTACCGGGAGGTCTTCGGCGTCGAGGAGATCGCCGAGCGCACCATGCTGCTGTCGCAGGTTCCGGGCATGGACAAGATTCCGGGCGCGGAGCACGTGGTGGTGTACTCCAAGCTGCAGTTCGCCGACGGCAGTGGCCTGAACGTCGCGGAGCTGTCCGACGAGGGCGTTTATGCGAAGGACGGCGGCGCGGTCGTCGGCAACAACATCCACGTCGGGCTCCAGCACACCGACACCGCTGTCCAGAAGGCGGAGTTCGACAAGCTCGCCGAGGGCGGGACGGTCATGGAGCCGCTGGAGGAGAAGTTCTGGGGCACGGTCTTCGGCATCGTTCAGGACCGCTATGGCGTGATCTGGGAGTCCAACTGCTATCTGAAGCAGGGCTGATCGGCAGATGCCCCCGCCTCCGGAACCGTCTAACGGTCCCGGAGGCGGGGGTTTTCGCTGCCCGGGGTGCGGCAGCTGGCTTCGCGTATGTAGTCCTCCCAGCGCGGCAGTCCGTGGTGGGAGGCCCGGGCGTGGATGTGGGCGGTGACGTCGCGTACGTAGGCGGACGGCATGGCGCGGCTGACGGCGTAGGAGGCGGCCAGGCGCTGGTGGAGGTGGGGCG
>NZ_JAINFC010000812.1 GCF_020740835.1 Streptomyces sp. UNOC14_S4 | reverse complement strand
GGTCAGTATGGGACGGGGGAGACGCCGGTCGGGCGATGTCTATGTGAACGGCAGCGGACAGCTGATCGAAGAGCGGGTGCTGGGTTCCAGAGCCTCCTCATTGCTCAGCGCGCAGCCGGGATCCCCGCTGGCCGGGCAGGGGGTACCTCTTGCCTGGCGAGGTATGAGCTCATGGTGGCGTCGTACATACGTAGGTATTGGGGTTCTGGTGCGATGACGTGAATCAATTGATTAAGGTGATCGCGTGAGCAGTGAACTCGGCTTAGAGAAGCGGCAATTCGGGCATCGTGCCCGGTTGGTGCTGAGTCCCGGCCAGGCTCGGCTCATGGACGATCAGGCGCACGCTGCCCGCACCATGTGGAACTGCCTGCACGCCTGGTGGGCGATGCTGCCGAAAGACAAGCGCACCCTGGCCGCTGCGGATGCGGCGATACGCCAGGCCCGCAAGGAGATCGGCTTCCTCGCCGTCCTTCCCGCCCAGGCCGCACAAGCTGTACTCAAGACTTATTTCCAGGCGTGGAGGAACTGCTGGGAAGGCCGGGCCGGCGCACCGGACTTCAAGGCCCGCGTCCGGTCCGTGATGAGCGTGGACATTCCGCAAGGGCGGGATCTGCAGATCGCCCGGGTGAACCGCCGCTGGGGCATGGTCAACATCCCCAAGGTCGGACGCGTGAAGTTTCGCTGGACCCGCGACCTGCCTGTGGGGAAGAAGGCGAATGTCGGCAATCGGATCACCGGTGCCAGGCTGATCAAAGACGAACTCGGCTGGCACATCGCTTTCCGTATCACCACCCTCGAAGCCAGGCCCGCACCCCATCAGGGTCCGGAAGTCGGCATCGACGCCGGGGTGAACATCCCCCTTGCCCTCTCCGACCACAGCCATAAGGACCACGGCCGCCCGCCCCGTCTCCTGGACGGCACCTCCGATCGCGACAAGTGGCTGAACAAGGATGAGAAGGCCAAGCTGCTCCGCCTGGAACAGCAGGCCGCACGACTCAAGCAGCACCGCAAGCCCGGACAGCGGTCATCGAACCGGCTGCGGGCGGTATACGACCGGATCGGCAAGCTCCGAGCGAAAGCCAAGCGACGGGCAACCGACTGGCAGCACAAGACCACCACTCGCCTCGCCCGTACCTATGGCGTGATCGTGGTGGAACACCTGGACATCGCGAACATGACCAGGAGCGCCCGGGGCACCGTCGAGGAGCCAGGGAAGAACGTCAGGCAGAAGGCCGGTCTGAACCGCTCCATCAGCCAGGAGGCATGGGGCCGGACCGTGACGATGCTCGCGTACAAGACCGCCCGCTTCGGCGGCACTCTGCACAAGGTTCCTGCCGCTGGCACCTCCCAGCGCTGCTCGGTTTGTGGTGTCACTACGCCGGGCAGCCGGGAGAGTCAGGCTGTGTTCGTGTGCAAGAACCCGGACTGCGGCTGGTCGGGCAACGCCGACTGGAACGCTGCCCGGAACGTTCTGTACCTGTACCGGATGGGCCACGCGCTCGTCCCGGCTGCCGGGAGGGCAGTCGTCAGGCGCGCACGACGCGTCAAGCCCGCCACCGCAAAGTAGGCGGGAATCTCCTTCCTGAGCTTGCAAAGGGAGGAGAGCACTTCAAATCGTGGACCGGATCAAGGAGATGATCGTGGTCGTCGGGGGCCACGTCTATCCGGCGGAGCTGGAGGACCTGCTGCTGACGCATCCGGCCGTGGCCCAGTGCACGGTTTTCGGCAGCCGGGACGAGGAGTCGGCCGAGCACGTCCACGCCGCCGTGGTGCCCGCCGCCGGACAACGGCCCTCACTGGAGGAGATCCGCGACTTCGTCACCGCCCGCAAGGGCCGCCTCTACGCCCCCGAGGCCCTGCACCTGGTGACCGGGATCCCGCTGACGGCGGCGGGCAAACCGGACAGGCAGCTGCTGCGGTCCCGGCTGACCGGCTGAGGCCCGGCTCGTACCGGCAGGACTGCGGCGTCAGCCGACGCCCCGTTCGTGGTCGGTGAGGGTGAGGAAGTCCCGGATGTCCTCCACGAGCTGCCACGCCATGTCCTCCAGCACGTAGTGCCCCGCGTACGGGTAGAGGTGCAGCTCCGCCGCGGGCAGGCGGCGCGTCCACTCGGTGAGGACCAGGTCGTCGTAGAGGGGGTCGCGCATGCCCCAGCCCACGAAGACCGGGAGCTGGGTGAAGGCGATCAGGGCCTCGCCCAGCCGCCGGGGTACCGGCTGCCGTGGGCGGTGCAGGCC
>NZ_JAINFC010000811.1 GCF_020740835.1 Streptomyces sp. UNOC14_S4 | reverse complement strand
GGCCGTCTCGGCGTGCGGGGCGCGGGCGAGGCGGCGTACGTAGATCCCCTGGGGGCGGATGGCGAGGTGGTCCTCGTCGCCGAGGCCGGAGAGGGCTTCGGCGAGCCGTCCGAGGGTCCGCTCGTCGGCGGTCCCGGGCAGGTCGATCAGGCCGCCCCAGCGCTCGGGGTGTTCGTGGCCGACGGTGCGGCCCAGGCCCCAGAGCTGTGCCTGGGTGGCGCTGGTGAGCCGGTCGGAGCGGCCGGTGGAGACGGCGCCGCGGGTGACGGCCCACAGGCGGGCGTCGAGCCCGGCGTCGCCCAGTGCCTGGACGAGGGCGACGGTGGCGGCGAGGCCCGCGGCGAGCTCGGGGTGGCCGGCGTACGGCCGCTCGTCGAGGCCGAGGAGGGAGAGCACGCCGGTGGGCGTGGCGTCTTCCGAGTCGGACAGGGCGGCGCGCAGCTGTTCGGCGAGGTCCGCGCGGTCGGCGGTGGTGGCGTCCACGGTGACCTGGGCGACGCGTACGCCGCGCTCGGTGAGCATGCGGACGGACTCGGCCGGCCAGGGCGAGTCGGCGGCGTCGGCCGGGGTGACGACGAGCCAGGTGCCGGTCAGCAGCGAGGGCTGGGCGCCGGTCAGCGGCTTCCAGGTGGTGCGGTAGCGCCAGCCGTCGACGGTGGAGCGGTCGTTGTGGCGTCGGCGCCAGGCGGACAGCGCGGGGAGGACGGCGCTCAGCGGCTGGTCGCCGTCGAGGCCGAGGGTGTCGGCGAGGGCTTCGAGGTCCTCGCTGTGCACGACCTCCCAGAAGCGGGCGTCGGTGGCGCTGAGCGCGCCGGTCCCGGCGTCGGCCTCGTCGCCCATGTCGGCGAAGGGGTTGGACGGCCAGTAGCGCTGGCGCTGGAAGGCGTACGTGGGCAGGTCGACGCGTGCGGCGCCGGTGCCCGCGTAGAACGTGGACCAGTCCACGGCCGTGCCGCGCACGTGTGCCTGGGCGAGGGCCTGGGCGAGGGTGCGGGCCTCGGGGCGGTCGTCGCGCAGGGCGGGGACGAACGCGGCGGCGCCGGCCTTGGTCCCGGCGAGGCAGTCCTGGCCCATGGCGGAGAGCACGCCGCCGGGGCCGAGTTCGACGAAGGTGGTGACGCCGCGCGTCTCCAGGGCGCGTACGGCGTCGAGGAAGCGGACGGCCTCGCGGACGTGACGGACCCAGAAGCCGGGGTCGGTGATCTCCTCGGCGGAGACCAGGTCGCCGGTGAGGGCGGAGACGATCGGGATCGTCGGGGCCTGGTAGGTCAGCCGCTCGGCGACGCCGCGGAAGGCGTCCAGCATGCCGTCCATGTGCGGGGAGTGGAAAGCGTGGCTGACGCTGAGGCGCTTGGTCTTGCGGCCCTGTGCCTCGAAGGCGGCGGCGATCTCGGCGGCCGCGTCCTCGTCACCCGCGATCACCACGGACTGCGGGCCGTTGAGAGCGGCGATGCTCACGCGCTCGGTCAGCAGCGGCAGGACCTCGTCCTCCGCCGCCTGCACCGCGATCATCGCGCCACCGGCGGGCAGCTGCTGCATGAGCTGGCTACGGGCGGCCACCAGGGCGCAGGCGTGCGTCAGGGACAGCACTCCGGCGACGTGGGCGGCGGCGAGTTCGCCGATGGAGTGGCCGGAGAGGAAGTCGGGCTTCAGACCCCAGGACTCCACGAGGCGGAACAGCGCCACCTCGACCGCGAACAGCGCGGGCTGGGTGAAGCCGGTGCGGTCCAGCAGCTCCTTGTCGTCGCCGAACAGCACGTCCTTCAGCGGCTTTTCGAGGAAGCGGTCGAGCTGGGCGCAGACCTCGTCGAAGGCCGTGGCGAAGACCGGGTACGTCGCGTGGAGCTCGCGGCCCATGCCGAGCCGCTGGCTGCCCTGGCCGGTGAAGAGGAACGCGAGCTTGCCCTCGGCGGCCAGCCCCTCGGTGAGGGCGGGGTGGCGCCGGCCCTCGGCCAGCGCGGCCAGGCCCGCGAGGAGTTCGTCGCGGTCGGCCGCGACGACGGCGGCGCGCCGGTCGAGGGCGGGGCGGGTGGCGGCCTGCGAGTAGCCGATGTCGGCCAGGTCGGCGGTGAGCTGACCAGTTGTCAGGTCGGCGTGCAGCTGGGCGGCCTGGGCGCGCAGGGCACCCTGGTCCTTGCCGGACAGCACGACGGGGGTGAGCGGCGGGCGGACCGGGGCGGGAGCGTCCGTCCGCTCCCCGGCCGCTTCTTCGACGGCCGGGGCCTGCTCGATGATGGTGTGCGCG
>NZ_JAINFC010000810.1 GCF_020740835.1 Streptomyces sp. UNOC14_S4 | reverse complement strand
GCGGGCTGGCCACCCGCTACGACAAGACACCCGAGAGCTACCTCGCCGGACTCCATCTGCGCGGCGCGATCCTGTGGATCCGCAGCCTCCAACCCACCTGAAGATCCGAACTACGAACACGCTCTAGGACGCCACGGTGGCCGTCTCGAGCCAGTTCCTCAAGAACCGGCAGGAGGGTCTCGGCGTGGCGGGACGACCACGACAGCGCTACGACCTCGGACTGCGGAAGCGTCGAAGGTGACGGGCTGGGCGCGGCCGAAGCGTCCACGGGCGAGGCCGTGAGCTGTCGGAGCTGAGCGGACCGCATCGGATCGCCGGCAACCGGAGCGCCCAGGAGGTAGGCGACACCGGACCAGGTGACGGTGTAGAGGCGGTACTCACGGGAGCTCGTCTCACGCGCGCCGATCAGTGCTTCGCCCGCGGCGGGGATGATGCAGCCGGGGTTCCGTGCGAACGGCTCCCACGCGCTCAGGGCAAGCAGCTTACGAACGAGTTGACCGACGAGGCGGCGCACGGGGACGTGCTGCACGTGCAGCCATGAGGCCCCGCCGGGCGTCAGAGCCCGCTGTGCGCTGTGCGCCTCCAGCTCGGACATCACGGCCTGGATGTGGGAGTCCAACTCCTCCCGGTCGGTCGTCGGAACTTCGAGAGCCGTCGTGGCGATCCACTCCGCCGTCGGCTGGTCCCGCAGGGCGTCTTCTGGGACGAGCGCCCACCGGTACGCAGCGTCCGCCCACACTCGGGCGAGGGCGAGCGGACCCGCGTCCACCGGGTTCACAGCAGGCTTCCTTCGAGGAAGGGGCCCGAGTGTCGGCCCTCACCGAGGATCTGCAGGAGATCGTGCGGAGCATGCGCCGTTGGAGGTACCGGGGTACCGGGGGAGCCGTAGCCCCAGGCCGCGTGGACGTAGGCAACTCCAGCCCGCTGCGCGGCTTCATGGTCAACCGCCATATCGCCCACGAAAGTGGCTTGCGCCGGATCAGCACAGAGATCGACGAGCGCGAGCAGCAGGGGGTCGGGGGCCGGCTTGCCGCGGCCAGGACCGCCGGCTGCGCGAACCGAGCCGAACGGGCACCCGAGCTGCGCCAGCAGCGGAGCCGCACGATCCAGAGGCTTGGAAGTGACGACAGCGAGCAGCCATCCGCGGGCGACGAGGGTGTGGAGTACTTCCTCCACCCCCTCGAACGGCCGAGCCAGATGGGCGAAGGCCTTCGATGCCTCCGAGTACGTCTGATGAACCGCCTCGGCATTGGTCACGCCCAGACGCCTCATGATGTCGTTGAACGGGCGGCCCAAGTGCTGTTCGTACTGCTCGAACTGCACGTCGACGCAGTGGTGCTGCCGGACTGCGTGCCACGCCTCCTGCATCACCGGCCGTGTGTCGAGCAGGACCCCGTCGAGGTCAAGAAGCAGCGAGCGCTGTGCGCCGCAGTGTGCCGGATGGGTGTGGGAGCTCTGCATCGCGGAGCAAGGTGTCGAGATCATGCATTTCTCCCTCGAAAGCGGAGGTGGGAACGCAGTGGGCCGAAGGGCGTGCCGAGTTCCGAATGCCCGTGGGAGCAGCCCTTGGTGATCACTCCTCGGGAGGCAGATCGGGCACGCTGACCGGCGGTGGGCTCGGTACGGCGTTGTGGTGGTGCTCAAGCTGGACGAGCTGTGCGAGCAGCCAGACTGTGGCGACGACACCGGCCCCGTACGTCCACTTGCACACGGTGCCGACCGGGTCGTACCAGACGAGGCGGCGTCGAGTTCGCGCGTGGCCCCTCATGGCACGGCCGCCAGGTGGAGCTGCTCGGCCCCTTCGTTGGCGAGTGCGAGGAGGTCGCGACAGATGCAGGCCAGTTCCTGGGCGTACACACAGCGCACGACCGTGGGCCCTGATTTCGGCTCGTTGTTCAGCCTGTCCCGCATGGAAGCGGTCACGTGGCGGATCTGGTCGCCCTGGCCGTACTGCGCCCAGTCCTTGGTCTCGATCTCGGGCAGGAGCAGCTGGATGTGGCCACGTAGGCGCAGCAGCAAGTGATCGACGGTGGCGGCCGGCGGCAGTCTGTCGAGGGTGACGCGGACCGTGCCCATGATGTCGTCGATGTCGATGGGGTATTCGTCCGGTCTGATCTGGGGGCCTTCCCGGCGGGTGGCGCGCAGGCGGCGGCCGACGATCTCGAGGACCCTCACAGCACGGTCACCGGGCTGGCCGTGGTCGGCGTGGTTGTGAACCGAGAAGCGGCGGGGGAGAAGCCTTGGGGG
>NZ_JAINFC010000081.1 GCF_020740835.1 Streptomyces sp. UNOC14_S4 | reverse complement strand
GGGCAGATCTGCCCCGGCGTCCTCGTCGTCCCGGCTGTGCGCGACGCGGCTCCTACTGGTGCCAGGAGCGCCACAGCGCCGCGTAGGCACCGTCCGCCGCCACCAATTCGTCGTGGCTGCCCAACTCGGTGATCCGGCCGTCCTCCGCGACCGCGATCACGTCCGCGTCGTGAGCGGTGTGCAGCCGGTGCGCGATGGCCACGACCGTGCGTCCCTCCAGGACACGCGCCAGTGAGCGTTCGAGATGCCGCGCCGCCCGCGGGTCCAGCAGCGAGGTCGCCTCGTCCAGCACCAAGGTGTGCGGGTCGGCGAGGACCAGCCGTGCCAGGGCGACCTGCTGGGCCTGCGCGGGGGTGAGGGAGAGCCCGCCGGAGCCGACCTCCGTGTCCAGTCCGTTCTCCAGGGCCCTGGCCCAGCCGTCGGCGTCCACGGCCGCGAGCGCCGACCAGAGCTCCGCGTCACCGGCGGTGGTGCGGGCGAGGAGGAGATTGTCGCGCAGCGTCCCCACGAAGACGTGGTGCTCCTGGTTGACCAGGGCCACGTGCTGCCGCACCCGCTCCGTGGACATCCTGGACAGCTCGACGCCGCCGAGAGTCACCGCGCCCGAGCGCGGCGCGTAGACGCCCGCCAGCAGCCGCCCCAGCGTGGACTTGCCCGCACCGGACGGCCCGACGAGGGCGACCCGGCTCCCGGGACTGACCTCGAGCGAGACGCCGTGCAGCACGTCACTGCCCGGCCGGTAGCCGAACCGGACCTCGTCCGCCCGGACGCTCCGGCCCCGAGGGCCCTCGCTCCCGTCCCCGCCGTCGGGCTCGATGTCCCGGACGCCCACCAGCCGGGCCAGTGACACTTGGGCGACCTGGAGCTCGTCGTACCAGCGCAGGATCAGCCCGACCGGTTCGGTGAGCATCTGGGCGAAGAGCGCCCCGGTCGTCAGTCGGCCGACCGAGATCCACCCCTGGAGGACGAAGACACCTCCGATGATCAGCACCGAGCCGAAGACCAGCAGATGGGTCACATTGACGACCGGGAAGAGCACCGAGCGCAGCCACAGCGTGTAGCGCTCCCACTGGGTCCACTCGGCGATCCGCCGGTCCGACAGGGCGACCCGGCGCCGTCCCAGCCGGTGCGCCTCGACAGTGCGCCCCGCGTCGACGGTCTCCGTCAGGGAGGCCGCCACCGCCGCGTACCCCGCGGCCTCGGACCGGTAGGCGCCCGGTGCCCGCCGGAAGTACCAGCGGCAGCCCGCCACCAGCACCGGGAGCGCGACGAGGATGCACAGGGCCAGGGGCGGGGCCGTCACCGTCAGCGCGCCCAGCAGCAGCCCGGCCCAGACGACGCCGATCGCCAGCTCCGGCACCGCCTCGCGCATGGCTTCCGCCAGCCGGTCGACGTCCGTGGTGATCCGGGACAGCAGATCGCCGGTTCCCGCCCGCTCCAGCACGCCCGGGGGCAGGGCCACCGACCGGACGAGGAAGTCCTCGCGCAGGTCCGCCAGCATCTCCTCGCCGAGCACCGCACCGCGCAGCCGCACCATGCGCACGAACACGGTCTGTGCCGCCAGCGCGACCGCGAACAGGGAGATCGTGCGCCCCAGATGGATGTCCCGCGTGCCCGACGACAGGTCCTCGACCAGACCGCCGAGCAGGTACGGGCCGACCATGGACGCCGCCACGGCCAGCGCGTTCGCCACCACCAGGAGGGCGAAGGCCTTCCGGTGCCGGCGGAACAAGCCGCGTACGTAGGCCCGTACGGTCGCCGGTGCGGCGACGGGCAGAGTGGTCGCCGACTCCGGCGCCGCCGGGTCGTGCTCGGGCGGCGCGATGCCGATCATGCCGACTCCTCCACGTGCTCGCTCCTCTTGAGCTCGGTGAGCTCCGTCTCCAGCTCCACGTCGGTCCCCGTGTCCGGTTCCCGCGTGACGACCGCGCGGTACAAGGCGTCCCGCAGCAGCTCACGATGCGTACCCACCGCTGCCACGCGGCCCTGCTGCACGAACGCCACACGGTCGGCCCGGTCGAGCAGCAGAGGGCTGGACGAGAACACGACTGTGGTGCGGCCCTGCCGCAGGTCTCGCAGCCCTTCCGCGATACGCGCCTCGGTGTGGGAGTCCACAGCCGAGGTGGGTTCGTCGAGCACCAGCACCTCCGGGTCGGTCACCAGCGACCGCGCCAGCGCCAGGCGCTGACGCTGCCCACCGGACAGCGAGCGGCCGCGTTCGGTGATCCGGGCGCGCATGGGGTTCCCCGACCCGTCGGCCGATGCCCGTGCAAGCGCGTCCAGGACGTCCCCGCACTGCGCCGCCGCCAGCGCCGCGTCGATGTCCACGGCTCCGGAGGACGGCACATCCAGCAACTCCGTGAGCGTTCCGGACAGCAGGACCGGATCCTTGTCCTGGACGAGCACCGCGGCGCGGGCCGCGCCGAGCGGAAGCGCGTCCAGTGCCGCACCGCCCAGCCGCGCCGAAGGCGTCCCCGAGCCACTGCCCGCCGCATGCCCGCCCAACCGGTCGGCCAGTTCCCCGGCGGCGTCCGGGTCACCGCAGACCACCGCGGTCAGCCGGCCGGCGGACGCGAGCAGACCGCTGGCGGGGTCGTACAGGTCACCGGACAACTGTGGGCCGGTACGGCTGGTACCGGTGGTCTCCACGGTCGGCCCCGAACGCGTCAGGGCCAGCACCCGGGCCGCACGGGCCGCCGACGGCCGTGAGAAGGAGTACGCCATGGCGATCTCCTCGAACTGGCGCAGAGGGAACAGCAGAAACGTGACCATGCTGTAGACGGTGACGAGTTCGCCGACCCCGATCCGGCCGTCCCGGACCAGGCCGACCCCGTACCAGACCACCGCGATCAGCAGGATCCCCGGCAGCAGCACCTGAACCGCGGCGATCAGGGCCCACATGCGGGCACTGTGCACAGCGGCTCGGCGGACCTCCTGCGACGCGCTGCGATAGCGGGTCAGGAAGAGCTCCTCGCCTCCGATGCCCCGCAGCACGCGCAGCCCCGCCACGGTGTCCGAGGCCAGCTCCGTGGCCCGCCCGGCCTTCTCCCGCTGCGCGTCGGCCCGCTTCGTCGCGGGCGGCAGCAACGGCAGCACGGCCAGCACCAGTACGGGCACGCCGAGCGCGATCACGATGCCCAGGGCCGGCTGGTAGACCACCAGGGCCACGGACACCACCGCCGTGGTGAACGCCGCCGAGCCGAAGCGCGACAGAGCCTCCACGAACCAGCCGATCTTCTCGACGTCCCCGGTCGACACCGCGGTCACCTCACCCGCCGCGACCTGCCGGGTCAGCGTGGCCCCCAACTCGGCCGTCTTCCGCGCCAGGAGCTGCTGCAACCGGGCCGCGGCGGTGATCCAGTTGGTGGTGGCCGCCCGGTGCAGCATCGTGTCGCCCACGGCGATGAGCACACCGAGCAGCGCCATCAGGCCACCGGCCAGCGCCAGCCGGCCCCCCGAGCGGTCCACGACCGCCTGGAGGGCGGCCCCCAGGGCGACCGGCAGCGACGCCACCGAGACCATGTGCACGACGCCCCACAGCAGGGCCTTGACCTGGCCTCCGAGCTGGTTCCGTCCCAGCCAGAGCATCAGACGCGGACCCGACCGCACGTCGGGGCGGCCGGGATCGGCGAACGGGAGATCCTGAATCTGCATGGCATCCCAGAGTCCGGGGCGGGTGATGAGGGAGCGGTGCAAGACTCGCGCCACCGGAGCGCCGCGTTCAACTGGTTTTTCCCGGGAACGTCACATCACGCCGAACGGAGATGTGCGTCGGATCGAACGCAAGTGAGGCATTGCGCCGGACTCGGGTGACGCACCGGACATGGGTGACGCACCGGACCGAGCGCGGATGGCGCATCAGGCCAAAGGAGCTCTGGCGCGGCGCGCTGCGGCGCGCTTCACTCCTGCCTCATGAGACGACTGCTTCTCACCCTGTGTGCCGCGGCCGTCGGCCTGCTGCTGGGCCTGAGCCCGGCCACCGCCGCGACGCCGCCGACCGAATTCGGCACCCAATGGCACGACCCGGTCACCGCCGGACCGCCGATAGCCACCCCGCACACCCCCTCCTGCCGCGTCACCGTCGCCGACACCGAATTCCGCGACTACACGCCCTACAGGGGCACGTACGCGCCTCCTCAAGGCTGTGGCGACCGATGGAACAAGGTGGTCCTGCGGATCGAAGGAGCCGTCGCCGGGCGGCAGTTCGACCGCCTGGGCTACCTGCACATCGGCGGCGTCGAGGTCCTGCGCACCTCCACCCCCGAACCCTCGCCCAAGGGCATCACCTGGAACGTGGAGAAGGACGTCACCCGCTACGCCGCCACGCTGCGCACCGAACAGCCCGTCGAGATGCTGATCGGCAACACCGTGGACAGCACGTACACCGGAGTCATCAAGGTCAAGGCGACCCTCACGTTCTACGCGGCCGAAGGACCGGTGAAGCCGGCGCCCGCCCCGGACAAGGTCCTCACCCTGGACGGGGCACGCAGCGTGGGCTCCACCTACGAGGGGCAGTTGACGACACCGCGCAACAGCGAACGGATCGTCGCGGAGGTCTACGCGACCGGATCGGGCGGCGGCTGCGAGGAGTTCTGGTACCTCACCGTGCCGGACTCGGCTCCGTACTCCTGCAAAGCGAAGGACGGGCCCTACCGGGAGGTCCAGATCTCGGTGGACGGCCGCATCGCGGGGATCGCCGCGCCTTTCCCGACCGTCTGGACCGGCGGTTGGTCCAACCCGTTCCTGTGGTACACGATCCCCGGCCCCCGCGCCTTCGACGTGCGACCGATCGAATACGACCTCACGCCGTTCGCGGGCCTGCTCGACGACGGCAGGCCGCATCGGATCGCGGTGTCGGTCACCGGCCTGCCCGAGGGGCAGTCCGGCTGGAGCACGCCCACCAACATCCTCGTCTGGCAGGACGCCAAGTCGCCCGTGGTGACGGGCGGCCTGCTGACCCACCGCGCCGGTGAGCCCCGCAACGTCACCACGTACGAGCCCGGTACCGAGCGCCGGCTGCGGGCCGACGGCGGACACTCCCTGACCGTCGCGGGCTACGTCGACACCTCGCACGGCCGGGTGACGACGACGGTCACCCGCCACGTCGCGAACACATCCACTCACCGGTGGAACGACGGGGAGACCACGGACGCGCTCCAGGCCCGCTGGAACGACGACGAGAGCGTCACTGTCGCGGGAAGGGGGCCGTCCGGCACCACTGCCACCCACCGGACGTACACCATGGACGGTGCGACGACCGTCTCGACCGGGGACCGGCTGCGAACCGTGATGACGATGGGCGACCGTTCGGACAGTGTCACCCTGCGCGACGGCAGGCGGTGGGGCTGGTCGAGCCTCGACGACACCTATACGGGGGACGCCGCGTACAACCAGAACGTGCCCCGCGACCAACGGCACGCCACGGGCGTCTCGCGCGAGCGGTATCGCCTGTACGGACCCGGTAGCTGCTACGACCGGACCCTGGGCACCGCGCAGGGAGAGCTGACGGAGGACAGCCGGCGCTGCTGACGGCGAAGGCCGATCCGGAGCCGGCCGGGACCTGGCCGGGCCTTGAGGGCCATCGGCCCTCAAGGCCCATCCCGCCGTCGGCCGCCGTCGGAGAGCTTCCCGGCCGGGCCGGTCCTGCCGGAGCGCGGCTCAGCAGGGCGGGTCCGGCGGAGTGCGCCTCAGCAGGGCGCCTCAGCAGGGGCGGTCCTGGCCGTTGAGGAGCTCGGTGAGCAGGCTGCCGAGCAGAGCCCGCTGCTCGGTGGAGAGCGGGGCGAGGATGTCCTCGACGGCGGCTCGCCGGGATTCCCGCAGAGTCCGGAGCGTGGCACGGCCGTGGTCCGTGAGCTCGATCCGGATGACCCGGCGGTTGGCCGGATCCTGCATCCGGCGCACCGAGCCGTTCTCCTCCAGGGCGTCGACGAGCGTGGTCACGGCCCGCGGTACGACCTCGAGCCGCTGGGCGAGGTCGGCCATGCGGGGCGGTTCCTCGTAGTGCGCGACGGTGCGCAGCAGCCGGGCCTGGGCGGGGGTGATGCCGACCGGGTCCAGATAGAGCTTCTGCACGCGGTTGATCCTGCGGGCGAGGCGCATCAGCTGCTCGGTGAGCTGCCCGGAGGCGTCGGGGGCGGTCATGATCATAGGTTACAGGACCCAGTGCATTGTGAGCGTAGGTAACAATGAGCTATGCTCGCTATGCGGCCCCCGGCTCCGTCGCCGATCAGGGCGGCGGCCTCGGCTGTGCAGCGCCTGCGCTTTCTCCGCACGCTCTTCCTCATCCGCACACGTTTGTCCGTACACGTTTCGCGATCAGAGAATCAGGAGCCCATGCATCACGACCGACCCGACTGGACACCCCCTCCCGCAGACCCGGAGCAGCCCGCGCAAGTGCGTCGTATCCTCCGGCTCTTCCGCCCCTACCGTGGCAGGCTCGCCCTCGTCGGCCTTCTCGTCGCCGCGTCTTCGCTCGTCTCCGTCGCGTCGCCGTTCCTGCTGCGCGAGATCCTTGACACGGCCATCCCGCAGGGCCGCACCGGCCTGCTGAGCCTGCTGGCACTCGGCATGATCGCGGCCGCCGTCGTGAACGGCGTCTTCGGCGTGCTGCAGACGCTCATTTCCACCACCGTCGGCCAGCGCGTCATGCACGACCTGCGCGCCGCTGTCTACGACCGGCTGCAACGCATGCCGCTCGCCTTCTTCACCCGGACCCGCACCGGCGAGGTGCAGTCGCGCATCGCCAATGACATCGGCGGCATGCAGGCCACCGTGACCTCGACCGCCACGTCGCTGGTGTCCAACCTCACCGGTGTGGTCGCGACCGTGGTGGCCATGCTGGCCCTGGACTGGCGGCTGACAGCGGTGTCGCTGCTCCTGCTCCCGGTGTTCGTATGGATCAGCCGCCGTGTCGGCCAGGAACGCAAGAAGATCACTTCCCAGCGCCAGAAGCAGATGGCGGCGATGGCGGCCATGGTCACCGAGTCCCTCTCGGTGAGCGGCATCCTCCTCGGCCGCACCATGGGGCGCTCCGATTCCCTCACCGAGGCGTTCACCAAGGAGTCCGAGCGCCTCGTGGGGCTGGAAGTCCGGTCCGACATGGCCGGTCGGTGGCGGATGTCCACCATCGGAGTTGTCATGGCGGCCATGCCCGCTCTCATCTATTGGGCGGCAGGCATCGCGCTGCACGTGGGCGGTCCTGGCGTCTCCCTCGGTACGCTCGTCGCCTTCGTCTCCCTCCAGCAGGCGCTCTTCCGGCCCGCGATCAGTCTGCTCGCCACGGGCGTCCAGATGCAGACCTCCGTCGCCCTCTTCCAGCGGATCTTCGAGTACCTCGATCTGCCGGTGGAGATCGCCGAGCCGGAGCGGCCGGTACGGCTGGAGCGCGTGCGCGGTGATGTCCGCTTCGAGAACGTCACCTTCGCCTACGGTGCCCAGGGCTCCGACGGACAACCGAGGGCGGTGCTCAGCGACGTCGATCTCACGGTCCCCGCCGGGGGCAGCCTGGCCGTCGTCGGTCCGACCGGATCGGGCAAGAGCACTCTGAGTTACCTGGTCCCCCGGCTGTACGACGTCGTCGGCGGGCGCGTGCTGATCGACGGAGTCGACGTCCGCGACCTCGACTTCGACACGCTGGCCCGTGCGGTCGGCGTGGTCTCCCAGGAGACCTACCTCTTCCACGCCTCCGTCGCCGACAACCTGAGGTTCGCCAAGCCCGACGCCACCGACGAGGAGATCATGGCGGCGGCCGAAGCCGCGCAGATCCACGACCACATCGCCTCTCTGCCCGACGGCTACGACACCCTCGTCGGAGAACGCGGCTATCGCTTCTCCGGAGGGGAGAAACAGCGGCTGGCCATTGCCAGGACCATCCTGCGCGACCCACCCGTCCTCATCCTGGACGAAGCGACGAGCGCCCTGGACACCCGCACGGAACACGCGGTCCAGCAGGCCATCGACGCGCTGTCCGAGGGGAGGACGACCATCACCATCGCGCACAGGCTCTCCACCATCCGCGACGCCGATCAGATCGTCGTCCTCGACCGGGGACGTGTCGCCGAGCGCGGTACACACCAGGAGCTCCTGGACGGTGACGGTCACTACGCCGCGCTCGTCCGGCGTGACGCCCATGTCGTGGCGAGCGTCTGATCCCATGGTGGCGGCTGATCTCATGCCGAGCGTCCGATCTCACGCCGGGTGTCCGAGGAGGGGAATCCCGGAACGGAGCGACGGGGGGCATGGCTGCGACGATGTTGCGGTTTCATGAAGCGATATCGGACGGGTGTGCGATGTGGCTGGTGGGGGGATTCAGGGGATCATGACGAAATCCAAGTCCCTGTCGGCCGACGGTAGCGAGACCGTCGGGCTCTCGAAGCCGAGAACGACGGAGGAGGCGCCCCGATCCTCCGTCCGTCAGCTCGCCGCGGCGTCCATCGGCAACGCCGCGGAGTGGTACGACTGGTACGCCTACTCGTTCCTCGCGACCTATGTCGCCGACCAGATCTTCCCCAAGGGCTCCGGGAACTCCCTGGTCCCCTTGCTCTCCACGTTTGCGGTATTCGCCGTCGGCTTCTTCATGCGCCCGGTTGGCGGACTCCTGATGGGCGCGGTCGCGGACCGGCGCGGCCGCAAGGCCGCGCTCACCACCACGATCCTGCTCATGGGCGGTGGCAGCCTGCTGGTGGCGCTCACTCCCACCTACGCCTCCGCGGGTGTCCTCGCCCCCGGGGTGCTCGTCGTCGCTCGCCTTGTCCAGGGGCTCTCGGTCGGCGGGGAATTCGCCGCTTCGACGACGTTCCTGATCGAGTCGGCGGGCCCCGGCCGGAGAGGGCTCTTCTCCAGCTTTCAATACGTCTCCACCACCATCGGACAGCTTCTCGCCTCCGGCAGCGCGGTTCTTCTGACCCGTCTGCTGACGGAAGGGCAGATGGACCTCTGGGGCTGGCGGATCCCGTTCCTGTTCGGCGCCGCCATGAGTCTGGTCGGTTTCTGGATCCGGCAGGGCGCGGACGAGACACATGAGGTGGCGCAGCGGAAGGCGGCGCGGCCCGCGCTGCTCGACGGCCTGCGTCGGCACCCCAGGGAGTCCCTGCTGATCTGCGGCATCACTGCCGGCGGCACGATCGCCTACTACACATGGACCACCTATCTGCCGACGTACGCCCAGGTGAACGCCGGATTCGGCAAGAGCGACGCATTGCTCGCCGGGACGATATCCCTGGCTTTCTTTGCGGTACTCCAGCCTTTGGGCGGTCTTCTGTCGGACCGCATCGGACGCAAGCCCCTGCTGATCGGCTTCGCCGTGGGGTTCGCAGCTCTCGCCGTGCCCCTGCTGCACGCGATCAGTGGTTCCTTCACCTCACTGCTGCTGGCGCAATGCGCCGGAATGGTGCCGCTCACGGGCTACACCTCCGTCGCCGCCGCGGTGAATGCCGAGGTGTTCCCGGCTCGCGTCAGGGCGGCAGGAATCGGGTTCCCGTACTCGTTGACCGTGGCCCTGTTCGGCGGCACGGCTCCCTACGTCGGAACGTGGTTCAAGCAGGCAGGCCACGCGGGAGGTTTTCCCTGGTATGTGGCCAGCCTCTGCCTGGTGTCCGCCTGTGTCTACGTGGCCCTTCCGGAGACCTCCGACAAACCGCTCGACCGCTGAGCCCCGCCAGGTCGCAGGCATCCCCGCCAGGTCACGCATCCCCGTCAGGGCCGTCCTCCGGGAATTCCGCACGGATCGCTGCCGTATGGGCGCCGAGCGCCGGAACCGCCCCCATCGCTGCCTCCCGTCCGGTCACCTCGACCGGTGGGAGCAGCCCGCGCAGCGGACCGACCGGCGTCTCGAAATCGCGCCACCGGTCGCGTGCCGCCAACTGTGGATGGTCCGCGAATTCGGCGACCGTGCGCAACCGCGCATGAGCGATCCCCGCGGCTTCCAGCAAGACGAGAACATCGTCGGCGGTGTGCAGCCGGAATTGATCCTCGATCACGGATGTCAATTCCTCGTCATGAGCCCTGCGCGAGGGGATGTCCGCGAAACGGCGGTCACGCGCCAGCCCGGGCTGCTCCAGCACCTTCTCGCACAAGGCGACCCACTCGCGGTCGTTCTGTACACTGAGAAACACCAGAGCCCCGTCACCGCAACGGTAATGCCCATAAGGGGAGATGGTCGGGTGCCGCGCCCCGCTCCGGGAGAGGGGCACCCCACCGTATGCCTCGGCGAAGTACGGTTGCCCCATCCACTCCGCGAGGGCATCGAAGAGCGATACGGACAGCTCCGAGCCCTCACCGGTGCGTTCACGCTCGTACAACGCGCTCAGAATGCCGGAGTAGGCGTACATGCCGCCCGCGATGTCGGCTATGGAAATCCCGGGCCTGGCGGGGGAGTCGGGAGTTCCGGTGATCGACACCAGCCCGGCCTCGCACTGCACCAACAGGTCGTACGCCTTCTTGTCACGGTACGGGCCCACGCTCCCGTAACCGGAGACGTCACAGGTGATCAGACGAGGGTGTCCGGCGCGCAACACCCCGCCGGCAAGACCGAGCCGTACGGCCGCGCCGGGCCCGAGATTCTGTATGAACACATCGGCGCGGGCGAGCATCCGGTCCAGCAGGGCGCGGTCCGGTGCCTCCCTGAGATCGAGGACCACGCTCTCCTTGCCCCGGTTGACCCAGACGAAGTACGCCGAGAGGCCGTTGGCCCGCTGGTCGTATTCGCGGGCGAAATCCCCGCGGCCCGGTCGCTCGATCTTGATCACTCGTGCGCCGAGGTCCGCCAGCTGACGCGTCGCGAACGGCGCGGCCACGGCTTGTTCCAGGGCGACGACGGTGATGCCCTGCAGAGGCAGTTTCACTGCAACTCCCCTCTTGATGGGATTGTATGACCGGCCCTGTGGACAAGCCGCTCCGCTCCGGCCGCTCCCTGCCTAGCCTCGCATCATGGACATCGACAAGGACCGCAGTGCCGGGGGAACTCTTGGTAGACGGCTACGGGGCGGTGGGCCGCAGCCGGTAGGAGTAGCCGTACTCGCGATCGGCACGCAGCAGATAAGGCTCCAGCGGAGCCGCTCCCCAGGAGTCGTTGCCGCCCACGCCCATCTGCCGGTGATTGATCCCCAGGAATGCCTCGCCGCGTGGCTCGAGCTGGTGCGGGTGCCGGGGCCCGTCGAGATCCCAGGGTGCCCAGCGCAGAGCGCTCATCTCCAGCAGGCCGGACTCGTCCCCCGGTTCGGCCAGGACGGAAAGCCCGACTCCGTCCCGCCCTGTGAGCGTGACGCTGCGGACTCCCGTCACATTGCCCGTCTGTTGAGGACGTGCGTACGGCATGGCAGGGAGGTCCAGAGAGGAGCTGTAGCGCCCGACGAAGGCCCCGGCACACCGGTCCCGATAGTTCTCCTGCGGCCCCCGCCCGTACCAACTGACGGCCCTGTAGTCGGCAGGTACGGTCAGCAAGGCCCCCACCAGAGGCAGATCCGGCAGACCCGCCCCGGGCTTCAGGGCATGACGGACGTGGACCTCGCCATCACCGCGCACCGTGAAGACGGTCGTCCAGTGGGAGACGGCGGGCTCGGTGGGCAGAGCCGTGGTGACCGTGAGGACGACTTCCTCCGGCGTCCCTTGTGCGACCTCGATCCCGGTGACGGTGCGTCCGGCCCCCGCGTCACGCCAAGTGCGCGACGAGAGGTGGGCCCCGCGTCCGATGTCGTTGTCAGTAGGAGCGCGCCAGAAATTGGGCACGGGGCCGGCCGTCAGCAGCGCTCGGCCACGGTGACGGTAGGTGCTGAGTGTGCCGGTGCTCCTGTCCAGAACGAGGTGGAACTGCTCGCCGCTGACCGTGATCTCCTGGGCGGTCCGCGCGACGGTGAGCGCCGGAAGCGGAGCTTCACGAGCGGCGGGGTGCACCGGAGTGCGCCAGGGGAGAGCGAACTGCTCGGCGGCGACCACGTGGCCCGCGTCCGCCCAGGGCGTGGCCTCGCGCAGGGCGAAGGCGATGTTCAGCCAGTACTCGGCGCCGGGCGTCGGCTGGTCCGGTGGCTTCAACGGCAGGTGCAGGAGTGCCGTCCCACCCGGCCCCGCGTCAGGCGCGGCAAGGTTGCCGTGCTGCACGTGCACCCCGTCACAGGTGACCTCCCACAGTACGTCGTACGCCTGGAGCCCGGTGAAGAGCTGACGGTTGTCGATCCGCAAGGCCCCGGCGGTGAGATCCTCGGCGGACACGCGGACTGTCTGGTAGACCTTCTTGACCTCACGCATGGCCGGTCGGGGGTTGCGGTCGGCGTCGACGAGTCCGTTGCAGCAGAAGTTGCCGTCCGAGAGCTGTCCGGGCCGCCAGTCACCGCCGTAGGACAGGTAGGTGCCGTCGCGGCCGTCGGGAAGGGGGCGGCGGAGCGCCTGATCGGCGAAGTCCCAGATGAATCCGCCATGGAGCCGTGGGTGGGCGTCGATGACGTCCCAGTACTCCTGGAGGTTCCCCGTGCTGTTGCCCATCGAGTGCGCGTACTCGCACAGTATGTACGGCTTGGGGTCGCGCGAAGTCCCGTGTGCCGCGACGGTTTCCGGCGGCGTGTACATCTCCGATTCGATGTCGGCGACCTCGTTCATGCCCTCGTAGTGGACAGGGCGGGACGGATCACGGTCGTGGACCCAGTCGGCCATCTCCTGGAAGATGCTGCCCCGTCCCGCCTCGTTGCCCAGGGACCAGACCACGACGCAAGGGTGGTTCTTGTCCCGCTCGACGAGGCTGCGGACCCGGTCCAGGCAGGCGGCGGCCCACTCGGGGCGGTCCGCAGGCAGGGTGTCCCGGATCTCGTGCGTCTCCAGATTGGCCTCGTCGATCACATAGAGGCCGAACTCGTCGCACAGATCGAGCCAGCGAGGGTCGTTGGGGTAGTGGGAGGTGCGCACCGCGTTGATGTTGTGCTGCTTCATGATGCGGATGTCCTGCACCATGCGGTGCAGGGGGACGGCCTGCCCGTGATCGGGATCGAATTCGTGCCGGTTGACCCCACGGAAGACGAGCGTCCTGCCGTTGATGGTGAGTTTCCCCCGGCCGCAGGAGATCGTGCGGAATCCGACACGGGTGCGCTGGACCTCGAGTGTGCTGCCGTCGGCATCGGTCAGCTCGATCGTGAGGTCGTAGAGGTGCGGAGCTTCCGCGGACCACAGGGAGGGGTGTGGCACATGGGTGGTGATCTCTGCCATCGCCTTCCCGGAGGCGTCGAACTGTGCCGTGGCCGATCCCGAGACGACGGGCGTGCCGCAGCTGTCGTGGAGGGTGACGTGGATCAGGTGGTCGGCGGCCCGGCGCGCCGGGCCGGTCCGCAGTACCGCCTGGACGACGAGGTCCGCGTCACGGAAGTCGGGATCGAGGTCGGTGTGGACGAACACGTCGTGCACATGGACCTCGGGCACGGACCAGAGCTGGACGTCACGGAAGATCCCGGACAGGTCGATCATGTCCTGGTCCTCCAGCCAGCTGCCGGTGGACCAGCGGTAGACCTCGACCGCGAGGGTGTTCTCCCGGGCGGTGTCCCCCGTGTGCAGATAGGGGGTGAGGTCGAACTCGGCCGGGGAGTAGCTGTCCTCGCTGTAGCCGACGAACTCGCCGTTGAGCCAGACGAAGAAGGCGGATTTGACGCCCTGGAAGCAGATCAGGGTGCGTCGCCCGGCCCATGCGTGGGGGACGGTGAAGGTGCGGCGGTAGGAGCCGACCGGATTGAAACCCGTGGGCGCGTGCGGAGGAGCGGGCTGCTCATGGCCGGTCCATGGATAGCGGACGTTGAAGTAGGTGGGCTCGGGATGCCCCTGTGTCTCCCAGTTGCCGGGAACGGTGATGTGGTCCCAGCCGGTGTCGTCGAAGTCCGGGGCGTGGAAGCCGACGGGCCGTTCGGCCGGATTCCTGGACCAGGCGAAGCGCCACTCGCCGCTGAGCGAGAGCTGACAGGGGGAGTCGGCGGGACGGGAGGACAGCGCGGACGGGAGGTCGGGGAAGGGGACGAGCCGGGCACGGGCGGGCTCCCGGTTCAGCTGGAACACCTCGGGAGAGGACCCGGTGACGACGGCGTCCCGGGGCTCCGGTTGTGGTGCGCGCATGCGTCAGCTCCGAACGTCGAGAGGAGGCACGTCGAGGGAAGCCGTGGAGGCGGAGCGTGGATCGCCTGCCACGAGGATCACTTCCAGGGTGCGCGGGCCGTGTACTCCCTCCACCCGCTCCAGCTCGATGTCGCTGGTCGCGGACGGGCCCGAGATCCAGGTCGACGGACGGGCGGGCTCCAGGCGGGCGAGGGCCTGTGGAACGGAGCCGACGACCTGGTCCGCGGTGCGGACCACGCACAGGTGATGGTCGGGTACGAGCGTGATGCCGCGGCGCCCCTGGTCCGGGCCGCCGTCGAGGACGACGGTGCCGGTCTCGGCGATCGCGAGCGCGCAGCCCGTGACGACGCTGTCCATGGTGTCCAGTTCGTGTGGTGTCAGTGCGGCGGACGCGGAGTCGGCCACGGCCTCCACCGGCGCGTCGGCGAGCCAGTGCCGCGGCAGCCCGGGCGGCACGACCACACGGCGGGCGCCCCGCTCGCTCAGCAGCCGGGACAGCAACGCGGGCAGCCCGGCCGCCTCCGTACGGTGGACCCGGGCCCGATAGTCCGTCAGGTTCCGGGCGAGGAGGTCGACGGACGCGGCGTGCGACCGCTGTCCATGCGTGGGCAGATAGTCGCGGGGCACGGGGACGTCGTCCGGGCGTTCTGCGCGGGGCACGTCGGCCAGGGCACGCCGTACGCGCGCGAGGATCTGTTCCCGTGCTCCGCGGGTGCTCATGCCGTGCCTCCTCGGGTGCGGGCCCACCAGTCGCGGAAGGGCTCGGCCGGTACGATCGGCAGCTCACGGGTGTCGGTCCAGGCGCGGCCCGGGCCCGGCAGTCGCCTCGGGTGGAGCCGACGGGTGCGCGACAGGAGCCGCTGGCCGCGGCGCAGCACGCCCGGGTGGTCCAACGTCCAGCCGGTCGCACGCATCACCGCGCGCTCGGCCGTGTGCTTCCTGGCCGGTTTGATGACGGTCCGCGTGCCGCGGAGGGTGGCCGGGCCGCCTTCTGCGACCCGTTCCCTCAGGTGCACGAGGACTTCCGGGATGTCGATGGCGACCGGGCACACCTCGAAGCAGGCGCCGCACAGCGAGGACGCGTACGGCAGGGACTCCTCCAGCGGTGATGCGACGCCGCGCAGCTGCGGAGTGAGGATCGCGCCGATGGGTCCCGGGTACGGCGATCCGTACGCATGGCCGCCGGCCCGCTCGTACACGGGGCAGACGTTGAGACAGGCCGAACAACGGATGCAGCGCAGCGCCTGGCGGCCCACCTGGTCGGCGAGGGTGTCCGTACGGCCGTTGTCGAGCAGCACCAGGTGGAAGGAGCGCGGTCCGTCGTCGGAGGTGCCCGTCCACATGGACGTGTACGGGTTCATCCGCTCGGCCGTCGAGGAGCGGGGCAGCAGTTGGAGGAAGACCTCGAGGTCCTGCCAGGTCGGCACGGTCTTCTCGATGCCGACGACCGAGATCAGCGTCTCCGGGAGAGTGAGGCACATCCTGCCGTTGCCTTCGGACTCGACCACGACGAGGGTGCCGGACTCGGCGACCATGAAGTTCGCGCCCGAGACGGCGACCTTGGCGCGCAGGAATTTCTCCCGCAGGTGCAGACGTGCCGCTTCGGCGAGGTCCGCGGGGCGGTCGCTGAGCCCTTCCGGGGCCGGGCGTCCCCAGTGCGCCATGTGCTCGCGGAAGATGTCGCGGATCTCGCCGCGGTTGCGGTGGATCGCGGGGACCAGGATGTGGGAGGGGAGGTCACCGCCGAGCTGGACGATCAGCTCGGCCAGGTCGGTCTCGTAGGCGTGGATGCCCGCCCGGGCGAGCGCCTCGTTGAGTCCAATCTCCTGGGTGGCCATGGACTTGACCTTCACCACCTCGGTCTCGCCCGTGGCCCGGACGAGGTCGGTGACGATGCGGTTCGCCTCGGCGGCGTCGGCCGCCCAATGGACCGTCCCGCCCGCGCGGGTGACGGACTCCTCCAGTTGCAGGAGGTAGTGGTCGAGGTGGCGCAGGGTGCGGTCCTTGATGGCCGCTCCGGCCCGGCGGAGCCGGTCCCAGCCGTCGAGTTCGGCGACGGCCTGGGCGCGCTTGGCACGGATGGTGTGGGTCGCGTGGCGAAGGTTGGCGCGCAGTCGGCCGTCCTGTGTCGACAGGGCGGCGGCCTGGGGAAAGGAGGGCATGCCGAGGTAGGTGCCGCCGGGGGAGCGGGTCCGGCGTCCGCCGGGAGGGGGCGCCGTGGCGTCGGCCGTGGCCTTGGGCATCGGCTGCCGGTCGTGACTGCCGGTCACCGGGCACCGCCTTCCGTGGCGGCGAGTATCTCCGCGATGTGGACGGGCCGTACGGGAGACCCTTCACGGGAGAGGATGCCGCCGATGTGCATCAGACAGGAGTTGTCGACCGTGCAGACGCGATGGGCGCCCGTCGCGGTGATGGCGCGTGCCTTGTCCTGGCCCATGACGCTCGACACGGCGGGGTTCTTGACCGCGAAGGTGCCGCCGAAGCCACAGCACTCCTCGGCTCCTGCCAGTTCCCGCAGTTCGAGTCCTTTGACCTGTTCCAGCAGTCTGCGGGGGCGGTCGCCGAGGCCCAGGGCGCGAAGGCCGTGGCACGTGGGGTGGTAGGTGACGGTGTGCGGGAAGTACGCGCCGACGTCGGTCACGCCGAGGACGTCGACGAGGAACTCGGTCAGCTCATAGGTCTTCGCCGCCGCGCTGGAAGCCGCTTCGGCGAGGGGACCGGCCCGGCCTTCGGCGGCGGCCTTCGCCGCGATCCGCGGGTAGCTCTCGCGCACCATGGCGACACAGGAGCCGGACGGGGTGACGACGTGGTCGTAGTCGCGGAACGCGCGGGCGTAGCGGAGCACGAGGGGCTCGGTCCCGTGGCGGTATCCCGTGTTGAACAGGGGCTGTCCGCAGCAGCTCTGGTCCATGGGGAAACCGACCCGCACGCCGAGGCGTTCCAGCAGGGTGACGACCGCCTGTCCTGTGCGTGGATAGAGCGTGTCATTGACGCAGGTGACGAACAGGCCCACGCGCATGGCACCCTCCTGGACGTCCGGCCGCCTGCCGCGGACTGCCCGGACCCATCGGTCCTGTCGGCCCGCGCCAGGTTGATCACCTGGCGCCTCATACTGCCCCAGCGACCGGTCGCTGTGAAGGACCGGATTCCGTTCCGTCACCGCACTCCCGCCGCGCCACGCTGCCCTGTCCCCCTCAGGCCATCCGATTGAATGGGGAACATGGCTGACAACACCTTCACTACCCGCATCATCGACATCACGACCGGTTCCACGCAGACCGTGTACGACCTGACGGAGGAGTGCGCCGCGTTCCTCCGGGACGTCGCGGCAGGGCGCGACGGTCTGCTGAATGTCTTCACTCCCCATGCGACGGCCGGACTCGCCGTCATCGAGACGGGCGCGGGCAGTGACCATGACCTTCTGGCAGCGCTCGGCGACCTGCTCCCGGCCGACGACCGCTGGCGGCACCGCCACGGCACCCCGGGGCACGGCAGGGACCACGTCCTCCCCGCGCTGGTTCCGCCGCACGCCACGCTGCCCGTGGTCGGAGGCGAGCTGGAGCTGGGGACCTGGCAGTCGGTCGTGCTGGTCGACACGAATGTGGACAATCCCGAGCGGAAGGTCCGCTTGTCCTTCCTCGGCTGAACAGCCGAACAGTCGAACGACTGAACAATGGCCCTACCAGGTATCCCTGGTAGGGCATCGACGCGAGCCCGGGGGCTCGTCCGTGTCGTCTGGGCGGGCGCGGCTCAGTCCTGCTGGGCCGACGCCGGGAGCCGACGGAGCTTGACGTCGCTCTTGGTCCGGTAGGCCCAGTCCAGCATCTTCACAGCGTCCGGGTACCGGTTCGCGGCGTCATTGAGGATGACCCCCACCACGGTCCGCCCGTCACGCTTCGCGGCGAACACGAGACACGGGCCGGCCACGGTGCCGGTACCCGTCTTGATGCCGATCGCGCCCTTGTAGGAGCCGAGCAGCTTGTTGGTGTTGTCCCAGTAGTAGGTGCGATGGACGTTCGCGGCCTTCTGCTGGGTGTTGGCCGTCCTGACGACCGTGGCGAACGTGTTGTTCTCGAGCGCGTGCCGTGCGAGCTCCGCCGAGTCACGGGGTGTCGTGTAGTTGGCGCCCGCATGGGATATGCCGTCGAAGGAGTCGTACCTGGTGTTCTTCATGCCCAGGTCCGACGCCCTCTTGTTCATCTTGCCGATGAACGAGGCCGTGCGTTGCGCCTCGGTGCTGCCGTTCCCGAAGGCGTCGGCGAGCGCGTACGCCGCGTCGCACCCCGAGGGCAGCAGCAGGCCGTACAGCAACTGCCGTACGGTCACCTTGTCGCCCGTGCGCAGATCGGCGGTGCTCGCGCCGTTCCGCGCCACGTAGTCACGGTAGGACTGCTTGACGGTGACCTGCTTGTCGAGGTCGACCCCAGGTGTGTCCAGGACCACCGTCGCGGTCATGACCTTGGTGGTGCTGGCCATCTGCCGTCTGGTGTCGGCGTCCTTGCTCCACAGCCGGCGGTTGCTGCCGCTGTCGAGCAGGAACGCGCCCTTGGCGCCGGTGACCTCGGGGCCGCTCGCGGCCTCCGCGGTCGACGCCGGGAGTGTGACGGCCACCGCCGCGGCCGACGCGACCAGTGCTGCGCCGTAGCGGCGCGCCGGTCTTGCTCCGCATCGCCCCATCTATGCCTCTGTTTCTCGCGTGTTGAGTAGAGCGAGCAGATAATCGCACCTCGATTCCACGCGGGGTGAGGCCGGGGCTCAATCGAGACGAAGTCGCGTCACTGGCGCCCGGAGTCGCCTCAGGGGCGCTGCGCGGCCGCCCGGCCCACAGCGTCCACCAGGGGCACCATCCGGTACGGGACTCGCTCCCGGAGCACCATCTCCGTGCGCGTGCGCACCACCCCTGGGAGCTGGACCAGCAACTGGATCACGTCCTCCAGATGCGCGGCGTCCCTGGCGGCGACCCGGGCCATCAGATCGCCGCCGCCGGTGATCGAGAAGGCCTCCAGGATCTCCGGTACCTCCGCCAGTGCCTCGGCCACCGGATCCAGGTACCCCTGCGTGACCTCGATGTGGACGAAGGCCAGCACCGGGTGCCCCAGCGCGGCGGGGGAGAGCCGTGGCCCGGTGCCGGTGATCACTCCGTCGCGCTCCAGCCGGTCGAGCCGTGCCTGGAGCGTGCCCCGCGCGATGCCCAGCACGCGCGCGTACTCCCGCACGCTCGTCCGCGGCTGCTCCAGCAGCAGCCGCAGGATCTTCGCATCCAGTGTGTCCACGGCCATGGGCCAACGGCCTCCCTCTGGTCGATATTTCCGGTCGGTAACTGTACCAATGGCCCAGAATTTCTGGATGCTGTTGAGCCATTGAGCTCCGGATGTTTTCCTTTTGAATATCGATGGCGTTGCTGGGCTGCGCTGGGCGGCAAGGAAGCCGCTGCCGGATCCCCCGCAGCGCCTTTGTCATGCCGGAAACCATTCCGTGTGCGTACGCGTGCGCACACGCGCGTACTCCTGCGGGGAGAAAAAGGGGGCGGTAGCTCTGAAGAGGATGTTCGTGGCACCGGATCCGGGCGGGCTCAGGCTGCGCGCCGCGACCCGTGCCGTGATCGGCATCGGCGGCGCGGTCGCCGTGGTGGAGCTCGCGGGCCTGCCGCTGCCCGCCGCCATCACCGGTGGGCTGGCGGCGCTGCTCGCGCTGTTCACCGTCGCCGACCCGACCCCGCGGCGCCAGGCGGTCACCACGGCCCTGCTGCCGGTCGTCGGCTTCCCCGTGCTGGCGCTGGCGGCCTCCCTGCACGGCCACCCGCTGCTGCGCGACGCGGCCTTCCTCGCGGTGGTCTTCTGCGGCGTCTACGCCCGGCGCTGGGGCGCCCGCGGCAACGCGCTGGGGATCTTCGGCTTCATGATGTTCTTCGCCACGCAGTTCCTGCACGCCGTGCCCGCCCAGCTGCCCCAGCTGTACGCGGCGGAGGCCATGGCGCTCACGTTCGCCGGCCTCGTCCGCTTCGGGCTCTGGTGCTTCGAGCGCCGCACCCCGCCGCCCGCCGGACCCGCCCCCTTGCCCACGCGCTGTCTC
>NZ_JAINFC010000809.1 GCF_020740835.1 Streptomyces sp. UNOC14_S4 | reverse complement strand
CCGCCAGCTCATACGACGGCGCCTCCGTCGCCGCAGCGATCACCGATGCGTTCGACGTCTCCCGGTGCCGCGACGTTGGCGAGATGGGCCTCTTCGCCGCGTTCGACGAATGGCCCCGTTAGACGATCTGCCACCATCGACCCCCGCCGACCCCGGCATCCGGCATCCGCCGCGCACCCAAGGAGCGCAATCCCCCATGTCCCACAGCGAACGCCGCGTCGTCATCCTCGGAGTCGCCGCCAGCGACAGCCACGCCGTCGCCAACCACCTCATCGCCCACGCCCTGCGCGGCGTCGGCTTCGAGGTGGAGAACCTCGGCACCTGCACCCCCGTCGAGGAGTTCGCGGACGCCTGCGACCGCCACCCCGACGCCGAGGCCGTCATCATCGGCAGCCTCAACGGCCATGTCCACGAGGACCTGCGGGACCTGCCCGCCGCCCGTGAGGCCGGCCGCATCACCTGCCCCGTCATCGTGGGCGGCAACCTCTCGGTCGGCAGCAAGAAGGACCCCCGGGACCTGGAGCGCCTGCACGAGCTCGGCGTCGACCGCATCCTCGGCGACCCCGGACAGCTGGTGGCCGTCCTCGACGAACTGCGCGCGGCCCGGACGGCGGCCGAGCGGCAGCTGCTCGTGGCGTCATGACCACAGGCGTCACCTACCTCGCGGGCCGGGGCGACGCCCCCGGCCCGCGGGCCCTGCCACCCCTCGCGGAGTCCGTCGACTACATCGCCTCGCTCGGCAAGCCCACGGCCGCCAGTGTGCTCAAGGCGGCCCGGGACGCCGGCCGTGTCGCCATCCAGCCGCGCTGCGGCGTGGGCGGCCACCAGGAGATGAAGGCCCTCCTGCGCGACCTGGAGGAGCGGGCGGCACCCGACTTCCTGACCCTGACCATCGACTCGCACACCCGCCTGAAACGCTTCGAGCAGGCACTGCGCACGCTCAACCTCTCCCCCGGCGACCTCAACGGCTACCCCCTGGTCAGCCACGGCTACCAGCGCGGCAGGGACCTCAACGAATCGGTCGCGGCCCCGCTGGAGATCCGGCACGGCTCGCCCGACGCGCGCATCCTCTTCGACGTCGCCGTCGCCTCCGGGATCACCTCCTTCGAGGGCGGCGGCATCTCCTACAACCTCCCCTACTCCAAGGCGGTCCCGCTCGAGGAGTCCCTGACCGCCTGGCAGGACGTCGACCGGGTCTGCGGCGAACTCGCCGGCCTCGGTCTGGTCGTCGACCGCGAGCTCTTCGGCACGCTGACGGCCGTCCTCGTCCCGCCGTCCATCAGCCTCGCCGTCAGCGTGCTCGAAGCGGTCCTGGCCACGCGCGCGGGCGTGCGCTGCGTCTCCGTCTCGTACCCGCAGAGCGGCCACCTCGTCCAGGACGTCGCCGCCCTGCGGGCCATCCCCGCGCTCGCCCGCACCTACCTGCCGTCCGGCGTGGACGTCCACGCCGTCCTGCACGAGTTCATGGGCGTCTTCCCCAAGGACCGCGGCCACGCCGAGGACCTCATCCTCTACGGGGCCCTCGTCGCCCGCCTCGGCGGCGCCTCCAAGCTCATCACCAAGACGTACCAGGAGGCGTTCGGCATCCCCGACACCCAGGCCAACGCCGAGGGGCTGCGGCTGGCCGACCGTGCCAACTCGCGCCTGCTGGGCTTCATGACCGTCGACGAGCAGCGCGTCGGCGAGGAGCTCGACTGGATCCTCGCCGAGGTCGCCGAGATCGTCGAGCCCGTCCTCGCCGCCCCCGACACCATCCCCGCCATCTGCGCGGCGTTCGCGGAGGGCCGCCTGGACATCCCCTTCAGCGCCAGCCGCTACGCGAAGTCCGAGATCATCCCCAAGCGGGACGACGAGGGCGCCATCCGCTACCTGTCCACGGGCTCGCTGCCCTTCTCCGCCCGCACCCGGCGCCGCAACAGCGAGCTCCTGAAGGGCGCGGACACCACGGGCCCCGTCATCGGCTCCCTGCTGGCCGAGCTCACCGACGACATCAACTACTTCCCCATCCTCTTCCAGGAAATGGACAGTGAGGTCTCCAAGTGACCGCCCCGCTCCCCACCCGGCCGCCCGTCACCGCCACTGTCACGAGAGAAACGGGAGAAGTACGCCGCGTCGAAGGCGTCGTCATCCGGTTCGCGGGGGACTCGGGTGACGGTATGCAGCTCACGGGTGACCGGTTCACGTCGGAGACGGCGTCGTTCGGCAACGACCTGTCCACCCTGCCGAACTTCCCCGCCGAGATCCGCGCCCC
>NZ_JAINFC010000808.1 GCF_020740835.1 Streptomyces sp. UNOC14_S4 | reverse complement strand
GGCGGGGCAGTCGGCGAGGCCGCAGGAGCACTGCACCCCTCCGCTGCGCGAGGCGCGCGCGCCGGGGACGACGTCCCACCCCCACAGACCGGTGTACTCGGCCACCGTCGTCACATGTTCGGACGTGCGTCCGCGGCGCCGAGAGCCCGAGCGCAGGTCCCGGATGCCGCCGATAGTGAAGCCCATGCCCCCTCCAACGGGTCGTGCTCGCCGATGGTTACGACTCGGAGTGTCTCGGACACGGACGGTCGCCGAATCCCTCCATGCCCTTCCATGCGACGGCGTGGCGGTGTGCGATCGGGAGCGCGCTTCCCGGCGCGCGCTGCGGTGTGCACCGGTCCGACCCGCCTCTGATCGGTATGTGTCAAGTCAATCGCGTAGAGGTGCGGTTGAGTTCATTCCTTGGGGTGGCGAATGGTGGCGTTTACTGGACTGCCCTCGCGTGATCGGTGATCGTAGGATTACTTTCGGTGCACGGACTTCGGAGATGCACCCGCCGACGCGGACGCCACGGACGTGGGACACCACGGACGTGGAGGGACGCGGTCGGAGGCACAGCCCGTATCGCCGGTCGGCCGTACGCGTCATGTCGTCACCACATCTGCGTCGGCATGCCGTTCCCGGCCGGGGTGGAGCATCGTTCGGAACAGCGGCGGCCGCCAACGGGCGGCAGGCCATTCGTGGTTCACGCACGGAACAGAAGTGCGGGATGGGGGCTTCCAGGTGGGCGGCAACGGCAGCGGCGTCGAAGGTGCCGAGAAGGCTGAGCGGCCCGACCGGGCCGACAAACGCCCGAACGAGCAGCTGGGCTCCTGGTTCCTGCGCAGCGGCTGGTCCAAGGGCGAGCTGGCCCGGCAGGTCAACCGCAGAGCACGGCAGTTGGGCGCGCATCACATCAGCACCGACACCTCACGGGTGCGCCGCTGGCTCGACGGCGAGCAGCCGCGCGAGCCCATCCCCAAGATCCTCTCCGAGCTGTTCTCGGAGCGCTTCGGCTGTGTCGTCGGCATCGAGGACCTCGGCCTGCGCGCCGCGCACCAGTCCCCGTCCGTCGCCGGGGTCGACCTGCCCTGGGCGGGCGAGCAGACCGTCGAGCTGATGAGCGAGTTCTCCCGCAGCGACCTGATGCTGGCCCGCCGCGGCTTCCTCGGCGCCTCGCTCGCCCTCTCGGCGGGCCCGGCCCTGATCGAGCCCATGCAGCGCTGGCTGGCCCCCGGCCCCATCGGCCGCGACAGCCACGCCATCGGCATGCAGGACCGCTCCCCGCGGGCGTCCCGGCTCTCCGGGCCGGAGCTCGACCTGCTGGAGTCCACGACGGTGATGTTCCGCCAGTGGGACGCCCAGTGCGGCGGCGGGCTCCGCCGCAAGGCCGTGGTCGGGCAGCTCCACGAGGTCACCGACCTGCTCCAGGAGCCCCAGCCGGAGGCCACCTCCAAGCGCCTCTTCAGGGCCGCCGCCGAACTGGCCCAGCTGGCGGGCTGGATGAGCTACGACATCGGCCTGCACCCCACCGCCCAGAAATACTTCGTGCTGGCCCTGCACGCCGCGAAGGAGGCCGGTGACCGCCCCCTCGGGTCGTACATCCTCTCCAGCATGGGCCGCCAGATGATCCACCTCGACCGGCCGGACGACGCCCTGGAGCTCATCCACCTCGGGCAGTACGGCTCGCGCGAGACGGCCACCCCCCGCACCCAGGCCATGCTCTACGCGGTGGAGGCCCGCGCGTACGCCAACCTGGGCCAGCCCGCCAAGTGCAAGCGCGCGGTGGGCATGGCGGAGGACTGCTTCGCCGACTGCGGCCCCGGCGACGACGACCCCGACTGGATCCGCTTCTTCTCCGAGGCCGAGCTCAACGCCGAGAACGCCCACTCCTACCGCGACCTCGCCTATGTCGCGGGCCGCAGCCCCACCTACGCCGAGCTCGCCCGGCCCAAGATGGCGCAGGCCGTCCACCTCTTCGAGCAGGACGGCGACCACCACCGTTCGTATGCACTCAACCTGATCGGCATGGCCACCGTGCACCTGATGCAGCGCGAGCCCGAGCAGGCCAGTGTCATGGCGGGCAAGGCGCTGAAGATCGCCAAGCAGGTGCGCTCGGAGCGGGTGAACAACCGCCTGCGCAAGACCGTCGGCACCGCCGCCCGTGACTTCGGCCAGGTCCAGGAGGTCATCTCCCTCACCGAGCAACTCGGCATCCACCTGCCGGAATCGGCCGAAGCCGTGCAGGCGGTCTGACCCCCCGCACCCACCGCACC
>NZ_JAINFC010000807.1 GCF_020740835.1 Streptomyces sp. UNOC14_S4 | reverse complement strand
CAGCCCGTCCGGCGTTTGAGGACGCGGCCGCAGGCCGCTCCCGCCCGCAGGGCGGCAGACGAAGAGAACCCCGACCGGTCACCCCCGCAGCGTGCGGGACGGCGGCTCGCCGTACTTCTGCTGGTACAAGGCCGCGAAGCGGCCGAGGTTGCCGAAGCCCCAGCGGCACGCCACCGCGGCCACCGTGACGTCGGGGCGGCCCCGCCCCGCCAGGAGGTCGAGGCGGGCCCGGCCCAGCCGTACCTCCCGCAGATAGCCGAGCGGTGTCGTGCCCAGGTGGCGGCGGAACGCCTCCTGGAGGGCGCGCGGGCTGACGCGGCCCGCGAGGGCCAGGTCGGCGAGGGTGAGCGGCTGGTCGGCGCGCTCCTCGGCGAGGGCCATGGCGCGCCGTACCGCGGCGTGGGCGACGACGCCCGGCCGCTGGGCGTCCACGCCGTCGGTGACGAGTCGGTACGTCTCCATCAGCAGGGCGGCCGTGGTCTGCGTGAGGTGCGAGGCCACGAGGGGGCTGGTCCGGGCGATGCCCTCGCCGAGCACCTCGCGGTGGACGGCGGCGGAGATCCCGGCCCAGGTCCTGGCGGCCCCCGCGGAGACCGGTCCGCCGAGCTGGAAGCGGGCGCGCAGCGGGCCCTCGACCCCGAGTGCCTCGGCGGCGGCCCGCTCCACGGTCTCCCGGTCGAGCCGGACGGTCGTCATCCGCGCGCCGGGCGCCCAGTGCACGCGGAACTCGCGGTAGGGGTCGAGCACATACGTCTGGCCGGGCCCGACGACCCGTTCCTCGCGGCCCGGGGACATCACCCGCACGCTGCCGCGCACGAGCTGGCAGACGAGCAGGTAGGAGTCGAGCGGCTGGGGTGCCACCAGGGTCTCGGCGCCGTACTGGAGGCCGGACACGGTGATGCCGGGGAAGCCGCCCTCCGCGTACCACGCCGAGAAGTCCTTGGGGTCGCCGAGCACGCTGAGCTCGTAGGGGCTGTAGGCGGAGCTGATGATCTCGCGGGTCTCGTCGAGATCGTTGCTGAGGACGAGCGTGCGCATGTTGCCCGGGGACTCGGGCCCTACTCGGGGTTCGGTGGTCATGGGGCGTTCCTCGGGAGTCCCGCGTTCTCCGGCCAGGAGCCGCGTTTGACGAGTAGCCGACAGGTGGCCCCGTTAGTACCGTTCAGCTTGTCCGCAGTCAAGGCGAAGGCTTTCCCCAGAACTGTTTCGGGACAGCCCGGTGCCGTGCGCGGGCTCGGCCCTGGATCCACGGGGGACATCCAGGGCCGGCATCCACACTGGTGAGAGGCCCCGCCGTCAGCGGACAGACGGCGGGGTTTCCCTGTCTCTCCCCCCGTTGTGTCAGCCCTTGACCGCGCCGCCCAGCGCGAAGCCCCCGCCGAGCCGCCGGGAGATCAGGGCGTAGAGCAGGACCACCGGCGTCGAGTAGAGGACCGAGAACGCGGCCAACTGCCCGTAGGCCACCTGGTCGTTGCTGCCGAAGAACGTGAAGATGCTGACCGACGCCGGGAGCTGGTCGGGCGAGAGCAGCAGCATGAAGGGCACGAAGAAGTTGCCCCAGAGCATGATGAAGCTGTAGATCCCCACCACGGCCGCGCCCGGCCCCATCAGCGGCAGGATCACCCGCGCGAGCGCCTGGAGCCGGCTCGCGCCGTCCGTCCACGCGGCCTCCTCCAGCACGACGGGGACACCGTCCATGAAGTTCTTCATCAGCCAGATGGCGAAGGGGAGTTGTGCGGCGGCCATGAAGAGGGCCGTGCCGTAGAGCGTGTCGATGAGGTCGACCCGGACGAACAGGCCGTAGACCGGCACCATGACCGCGGTGATCGGCAGGCAGGTGGTGAAGAGCAGCGTGAGCAGGTAGGGCCGGGTGAGGCGGGAGCGGTAGCGCGACAGCGGGTAGGCGGCGAGCGCGGCGCACACCATGGTCAGCGCGGTGGCCGTGCCGCACAGCAGCAGGCTGTTGAGCATCGGGCGGAAGGTGATCTCCTCGTCGAGCACCGCCGAGAAGTTGCCCGTCGTCGGCCCCTTCGGGACCCGCACCCGCAGCCCGGCCTCGTCGTCCACGGAGGCGAGCAGCAGCCAGACGAGCGGTACGGCGAACGCGGCGGCGAGGACGAGGAGCGCGGCGTCGGCGGCGAGCCGCTGCCGGGTATGGCGGGTGGTGCGACGGGCGAGGCGGGAGCGGCCGGTGAGCAGCGCGGGCATGGTGCAGCACCTCCGGGGCGGGATCACGGGTGGAGCGGTGACGGCGGGGG
>NZ_JAINFC010000806.1 GCF_020740835.1 Streptomyces sp. UNOC14_S4 | reverse complement strand
TGCCGGGGCTGCCCTGCCTGCGGGAGGTCGTGGTCCTGGCGGAGGACGCGCCCGCGGAGTTCCGCACGTGGCGGGAGTTCCTGGCCGCGGGGGAGACGGTGCCCGGCTGGGCGGTACGGGCACGGGCCAACGCGGTGGCGCCCGACGCGCCGTCGGACATCGTCTTCACCTCCGGCACCACGGGCGAGCCGAAGGGCGTGGTCGCCAGCCATGCCCAGAGCCTGCGCGCGTTCGGGGCCTGGAGCGACCTCGCGGGACTGCGGGAGGGGGACCGGTATCTGATCGTCAACCCCTTCTCGCACACCTTCGGCTACAAGGCGGGGGTGCTGGCCTGCCTGATGCGGGGCGCGACGATGGTTCCGCAGGCCGTCTTCGCCGCGGAGACGGCGGCGGCGCACATCGCGGCGGAACGGATATCCGTCCTGCCGGGGCCGCCCACGCTCTTCCGGTCGCTGCTCGACCATCCGGCGCGCTGGACGTACGACCTGTCGTCGCTGCGGCTGGTGGTGACGGGGGCGGCGCCGGTGGAGCGGCGGCTGGTCGAGCGGCTGCGCGAGGAGCTGGGCGTGCTGACGGTGCTGACCGCGTACGGGCTGAGCGAGGCGACGGGCCTGGTCACGATGTGCAGGCGTGGCGACGCGGACGAGGTGATCGCCGGTACGGCGGGCCGGGCCGTCCCGGACACCGAGGTCAGGGTGGTGGCCGCCGACGGCAAGCCGCTGCCGCCCGGTGAGCCGGGGGAGATCCTGGTGCGCGGCTACCAGGTGATGCCGGGCTATTTCGAGGACCCGGAGGCCACGGCCGCCGCCGTCGACGACGAGGGGTGGCTGCACAGCGGTGACGTCGGTGTGCTCGACGAGCAGGGCAATCTGCGGATCACCGACCGGATGACGGACATGTACGTGGCCGGTGGCTTCAACGTCTACCCGGCGGAGGTGGAGCGGACACTGGCCCGCCACCCCGGGGTGGCCGAAGCGGCGGTGATCGGTGTGCCGGACGCCCGGCTGGGCGAGGTGGGGAAGGCGTTCGTGGTGCTGCGGAGCGGCGCCGGGACACCTTCGCCGGACGAGCTGATCGAGTGGGCGCGACGGGAGATGGCGCAGTACAAGGTGCCGCGGGCGGTGGAGTTCGTACGGGAGTTGCCGCGGAATGCGGCGGGGAAGGTGCTGAAGGGGGTGCTGCGGGGCGCCTACCGGGGTGCCTCGTGAGGTCCGTTTGCGGCTGCGGGCCGGCGGGGTGAGCGTGCTTCTGTTTCCGGGTGCGCTTGCGCTCCGCGCGGCTGCGGGACGGTGCGGGGTGCTGCGCTGCGGGGCGCCTACCGGGGTGCCTCTTGCGCTGCGCGCGCGGCTGCGGGTCCGTTGTGGCTGGTCGCGCCCACGCGGCGGAGCCGCACAATGTCACAGCCCCGCGCCCCTGACGGGGCGCTGCTGCGGTGATGCGGAAGGCGCGGCCCGGGCGGTGGAGCGGGGTGCGGGCCGCGTCTCCCGTGCGGCGGACGTGATGGCGCTGAGGTCGGTGTTCCGCTGGGGCCGGGACGGGCCCCTCCGGGGTGGCCTCTAGCGGAGCCCGGCGAATGTGCTGTGGTCGTCCGCGGTGCCCGTGGTGTGGTCGCCGGCGCCGAGCGTGCTGTGGTCGTCGCGCGGGTTCGTGGTGCCCGTCGTGTGGTCGTCCGTGCCACCGGTGGTGTGGTCGTCGTGCGGGCTCGCGGTGCGGAGCTGGACGGAGGTCGGTGCGGCGAGCGTGGTGTGGTCGTCGGCGGTGGCGGGCACCGCGGTGGCGACGGCCGCCGCCACGGCGAAGGCCGCTATGGCAGCGGACTTCTTGATGCGCTTGGTCGTGCTGTGCATTTCAACTCCTCTTGATCGGGGGCGGTGTTGCAGTCGTGACGCACTCGGCGACGACACGGATGTGCCGCCGTCGCCGACATAATGACCGCAGGGGCCGGCGTCGACGGCTCCCCCTCCGCGCTGCCGACGCCGGCCCCTGCAGTCCCCCGTTGGTCTGTCCCCCCGTTTCTCAGGACATCCCTGTTCAGTTGTCGTGCGGTGTTCCCCCGTGGGGGCTCTCCTGACGGAGAGCCCCCGTTGTTGCGTGTCGTTCCTTGGTGCGTCGCGCTGTTCCTCGTGAACGTTCCCCCGGTGAGCGCCTCTCCGGGAACCGTCCCCCGTTGGCTCGGTTCCCTGAGGCGTTCACGTTCACGTTCGCGATTCCCCCGTGGTGGTTCCCCCGTGATATTCCCCCGTAGTGGTTCCCCCGTGGTGATCCCTGTGTGGGCC
>NZ_JAINFC010000805.1 GCF_020740835.1 Streptomyces sp. UNOC14_S4 | reverse complement strand
GCGCTGCTTGAGGTCGGCGTTGTGCAGCAGGCCGAACGCGCGGTTGTTGACCATCTCGTGCTCCTGGCGCTCGCGCAGGGCCTCGATGGTCAGCCGGAGCTGCTGCTCGACCTGGTTCATCGGGTCGTTGTAGAGGTCGGCGACGCGGGAGTGGACCCGCAGCACCGTCTGCGCCACGCTCAGCTCGTACTCACGGGGTGCGAGCTCGTAGTCGGCGAAGACGCCGGGCAGGGCCGGCTCGCCCGAGTGGCCGGAGGCGACGTCGATGGCCGACTCGCCGTACTCGTTCTGCGGGAGGCCGATCTCTTCCTGGGCCGCCGTGACATGGGCGCGCAGCGCCTCGGAGGAGCCGAGCAGCTCCTGGAAGACCTGGCGGGGCAGTGTCAGTACCGTGCAGGCCGTGAGAGCCTGGGCGGTGAAGCCCCAGGTCTGCTCCGCGGCCGCGGCCACCTCCCGGTCGCCGAAATACCCGCCGTCGGCCAGCACGCCGAGCACGGCCGGGTCGCCGTACTCGCCCTCGGTCACTTGGTTGATCTTGCCGTGCGCGATCAGGACGACCTGGTCGGCGGGGTGCCCCGCCTCCACGATCACCTCGCCCGGCTGGAACTCCCGCTGGGTGAAGCGGCCCGCGAGCGCCTCGAGCGTCGCCGCGTCGTCGAAGCCGCGCAGCAGCGGCAGCTCGCCCAGCTCCGCCGGGATGACCCGGACGTCCGCGCCCGTCGAGACGAACTCCACCCGGCCGTCACCGAGTGTGTGGGTGAGGCGGCGGTTGACCCGGTACGCACCACCGGGCACCTGGACCCACGGCAGCAGGCGCAGCAGCCACCGCGAGGTGATGCCCTGCATCTGTGGGACGGTCTTCGTGGTGGTCGCGAGATTGCGTGCGGCCGCCGTCCCCAGACTCAGCGGGCCGGGGTTGTTGTTATCGGAGTTGGCTGTCTCCACTGACGTCGTCATAGACGAATGCCCACCCATTTCATTGCGAACTGGCCGTCGCGGACCCGGACATGGGGAATTCCGCTGATTTTCGCGCGTACTCCGTCGACGCTAGCAGTGGGGATCGGGCGGCGCAGTCACTCGAATGGGTGGATTGATCGATGGTGTTAATTTCGGAAAAAGACTCCGATTCCGTTGGCCACCGCGCGTTCACCTCCGCCGGACGGGTGGTTGCGCACCCTCGCCCGCTCCTCGCCCGGATCGCGGGTCGCCAGGGTGCTCGACCCGCCGCCGTCCAGGTTCACCGCGTCGTCGGACCCCAGGTCCCGCATGAGATCGGCCAGTTCGGCGACGGTCATGCCCGAGCGGTACTCGGAGCCGCCGTCCAGGGCCAGGAGATAGAACCGGCGGCCGTCCTCGCCCGTGCCCGCCGAGGTCCGCACCGCCGAGGTGGAGTCGTCCAGTCCGGCGACCGGTCTGCCGTCGCGCAGCACGGGGAAGCCACCGATGGCGAAGCGGAGGGCGCCGCGCTCCTCGGACTCCAGCCGGTCCTCGACACGTACGGTGTCCCCCACCCGCATCTTGCGCAGCTCCTTCGCCCCCGCGTCCCGTCCGGCCAGGACCACCGAACCGGCCGGGATCGCGCCGCGCCCCGGCCTGTCGGCCACCGCCGCCACCCGGTCGCGCCGCACGGTCACCTCGTAGGTGTCGTCGCTGCACGGGGCGGACCGGTCGCGGTCCGTCCCGCATGTCGCCCGCTTGCGGGAGGCCGTGCCCCAGTCGGAGGTGAACGCCCCGATGCCGCCGACCGGCACGGCGTACTGGTTGAGGCCGCGCAGTGTCAGCTTCCTGCCGTGGGCCGTCACCGTCCCCGCCAGGGTGAGCCGGTCCAGCCTGGCCGAGCCGTCCGTGCCCAGGCCGATGACATCGCGGGTCGACGCGCCCTGCGGCATGGCCGGTCCGAAGCGCTGGCCGTCGGGCACCGCGGCCCCCAGCCGGTTCCCGTGCGCGATGGACGGGCCCACCGGCGCGCCCGTCGCCTCCACCCCGGGGTGCTGGGTCTCGGTGATGTTGAAGAAGTCCCCGTTCACCCCGCCCACCGCGCCACCGCGCTCGACCATCCGGGAGACAGTGGCGCGTGCCGCGACCGTCCCCGGGTAGAGCAGGTCCAGCGAGACACCCGGCTCGCTCAGGTCGACGGTCAGCAGGTGGCCGTGCGCGGGCCCGTGCGAAGCCGTCAACGAGAAGTCCCGGTACTCCACCCCGTGCACCACGGGAGTGGCGGCACCCAGCCGCAGATCGCGCCCGGAACCCGCCCCCGCGGCGTTCGCCCCCGTGGCGCC
>NZ_JAINFC010000804.1 GCF_020740835.1 Streptomyces sp. UNOC14_S4 | reverse complement strand
TACTCAGACCGCCCCCGCCCCCACCGCCGCCTGCGGGCGGATCGGGAGGCGGTTGACCGGGCGGCCCGTCGCGGCGCGGACCGCCGCGGCCACGGCCGCCGGGGCCGTGACGACCGGGACGGCGCTGATCGCCTTGGCGCCGAACGGGGCCACGACGTCGCGCTCCTCGACGAGCTTGACGATGCGGATGTCGGGGGTGTCCAGCGAGGTCGGCAGCGGGTGGCCCGTGAGGTCGGGGCGGCGGACGAGGCCGCCGTTGGTGCGGAGGTTCTCCATGAGGGCCGCGCCGACGCCCTGGGTGATGCCCGCCTCGATGCGCGCGTGGGCCTGACGGGGATTCAGTACCCGGCCCACGTCCTGGGCCACGGCCATCTCCACCACGCGCACCGAGCCGAGCTCGATGTCGACGTCGACGACCGCGCGCACGGCGCAGAAGGCCATGCCGACGAAGGCGTCGCCCTGGCCGGTGTCGTCCAGCGGCTCGGTCGGGTGGGGGCGGCACTGCGCGGTGGCCCACAGTTCCTTGCCATCGAGGGCCTCGGCGACCGTCGTGCTCAGCACGCCGTCGTACGAGTGGATACGGCCGTCGGTGATCGTCAGCAGCTCGGTGGACATGCCGAACTGGGCGGCCAGCGGCTGCAACAGCTGCGTGCGCACCATGCGCGCGGCCCGCTCGACCGCGCCGCCCGAGACCCATGTGTGGCGGCTGCGCGCGCCCGCGCCCGCGGGCGGCTGGTCGGTGTCGACGGGGGCGATGTACACCTCGTCCAGGCCGAGGACCTCCTGGACGATCTGGCGGGCGAGCGTCGCGAAGCCCTGTCCCGTCTCGACGGCCGCGCAGATGACCGTGGCGACCGAGCCGGTCACCTTGACGGTGGCCGTGGACACCTCGTCCGCGCCCTCCGCGCCGAGCATGTGGACCATGCCGAGGCCGTAGCCGACGCCGCGGCGCACCGCGCCCGGGTCCCCGGCGCCGTCCGGGCCGCCGGGGAGCAGCCACTCCTCCTCGGGGTCGTCCACGGGGAGTGCGGGCAGCGGGAAGTCGCGTACGGAACGCAGGAGTTCGGCGACGGGCGCCGGGCAGGTCACGGTCTGGCCGGTGGGCAGCAGGTCGCCGGTGGCCATGACGTTGCGCAGGCGCAGCTCGGCGGGGTCGAGCCCCAGCCGGGCGGCGAGCTTGTCCATCTGGCCCTCGTACGCGGCGCACACCTGCATCGCGCCCTCGCCGCGGACGTGGCCGGACGGCGGGTTGTTGGTACGTACGGCCCAGCCCTCGACGAAGGCGTGCGGGACGACGTACGGGCCGCACGCGAAGGCGACGGCGGCGGCGAGCGCCTCGGAGGAGGAGTCGGCGTAGGCGCCCGCGTCCATCAGGATCTGCGCCTCGACCTTCACCAGCTTGCCGTCGGCGTCCGCGTGATGGCGGTAGCGCAGCAGCGTCGGGTGGCGGTGCGGGTGGCTGAGGAAGGACTCCTCGCGCGTGGCGGCGAGCTTGACGGGGTGGCCGGTGCGCAGGGCCAGCAGGCCGAGCGCCAGCTGCATGGCCGGGTCCTCGCGGTCGCCCATGGCGCCGGGTACGCCGGTGACGACGACCTTGACGCGCTCGGGCTCCAGGCCGAAGCAGGCGGCGGCGAGGTCGCGGTCGGCGTGCGGGTCGGTGGAGGCGGTGTAGATCTCCACGCCGCCGTCGGGACGCGGCACGGCGAGCCCGGCCTCGGCGCCGATGGGGGCGGGGTCCTGGCGGCCGATGCGGTACAGGCCCTCGACCACGACCTCGCCCGTCGCCTCGGGGTCGCCGAAACGCAGCGGGATATGGCGGATCAGATTGCCGTCGGGGTGCAGCGGTTCGGCGGCGAACGCCTGCTCGGGGTCGGTGACCGGCTCCAGCGGCTCGTACTCGACGGCGATGGCGGCCGCGGCGAGGCGGGCCGTGTCGGGGTGGTCGGCGGCGACGGCGGCGACGGGCTCGCCGTGGTGGCGCACGACGTCGGAGGCGAAGACCGGGCGGTCGGCGACACGGCGGCCGTGGGCGGCGTCGCCCGGCACGTCGGCGTGGGTGATCACGGCCCGTACGCCCGGCATGCGGGCGGCCTCGGACGCGTCGATCGACAGGATGCGGGCACGCGGGTGCGGCGAGCGCAGCACGGCGGCCCAGAGCAGACCCTCGGCCCACAGGTCGGAGGCGTACGGGTAGATGCCCTGGGTCTTGGCGTCCGCGTCGGCCGCGGGCAGGGAGACGCCGAGGCCGTGCGGGGGCGGCTCGACGGCGCCGCCCGGCAGGGT
>NZ_JAINFC010000803.1 GCF_020740835.1 Streptomyces sp. UNOC14_S4 | reverse complement strand
CTTTTGAGGTGGCGTTGTGGCGGTTGTGGCGGTCGTGGGTGCCTGCGCCGGATGTGGTGCTGGGGCATTCGCTGGGCGGGATTGTCGCGGCTCATGTTGCCGGGGTGTTCTCGTTGGAGGGTGCGGTTGCGTTGGTGGCGGCCCGGTCCCGGTTGATGGGTGTGCTTCCTGCTGGTGGGGCGATGCTTGCTGTGGGGGCGAGTGAGGCGCAGGTGGTGGCGTTGTTGGCCGAGGGTGTCCCGGGTGTGGTGGGGATCGCTGCGGTGAACGGCCCGGCGTCGGTCGTGGTGTCGGGCGAGGCCGAAGCCGTCCAGGCGGTTGAGGAGTTGTGCGCGGCACAGGGCTGGCGGTCCTCGCGGTTGAAGGTCTCGCACGCGTTCCACTCGGCCCTGATGGAGCCGGTACTGGACGGGCTTCGGGAGGCGCTGTCGGCCGTCGAGCTGTCCGCGCCGTCGATCGCCCTGGCGTCGGACGTGACCGGCCGGATGGCGTCGGCTTCGGAGGTGTGCGATCCGGAGTACTGGGTGCGGCAGGTGCGCTCGGAGGTACGGTTCGGGGACGCCGTCGTGGCGGCACAGGGCGAAGGCGTGTCGACGTTCGTCGAGCTCGGCCCGGACGCGGCGTTGACGCCGATGGTCAGGGAGTGCACCGCGGGCGGCGACGTGTTCGCCGTTCCCACCCAGCGCCGTGACCGGGACCCGGTCTTCTCCGTCCTGACGGCCCTCGCCCGGGTGTCCGTGCGCGGGGGCCAGGTCGACTGGACCGCGCTGACCGGCGTCGACATCGCCGCGGCCCGCCGCAGGGCGGGTGACCTGCCGACGTACGCGTTCGAACGGCAGCGGTTCTGGCTCGACGCGGGAACCGGCGCGGGAGACGCTACGGGGCTCGGGCAGGACGCGGTGGACCACCCGTTGCTGGGCGCGGTCGTCGGGCTCGCCGACGGCGACGGCGTCCTGTTCACCGGGCGCCTCTCGCTCGACACCCACCCATGGCTCGCCGATCATGCGGTGCTCGGCACGGTCCTCGTGCCCGGGACGGCCTTCCTCGAACTGGCCCTGCACGCGGGCACCCGGCTCGGCTGCCCGTCGGTCGACGAACTGACGTTGCTTTCCCCGCTGGTCGTGCCGGAGACCGGGGGAGTACGGGTCCAGGTCCGCGTCGGTGCGCCCGACGCGTCCGGTGTCCGCGCGATCGGCGTGCACGCCCGTCCGGAACAGACCGACGGCGGCGGCCTGAACGAGCCCGGCGAGCCGGACGACGGCCGGTCGGTGGCGGACGTCCCGTGGACCCCATGGACTCTGCACGCGACCGGCACACTGACGGCTGCCGCGCGGAGCGCCCCGGAACAACCGGCATTTGCCGCTCTCACCGCCTGGCCGCCGCCCGGTGCGACGCCGGTCGAGGCCGACGATCTGTACCTGGACGCGGCCGACGCCGGAGTGCGCTACGGACCGTCGTTCCGTGGGGTCCGGGCGGCCTGGCGGCGCGAATCCGAGATCTTCGCCGAGATCGCCCTCCCGGAGGGTGCGGCCCTGGGCGGCGGCCGGTACGGGCTGCATCCCGCGCTGTTCGACGCGGCCCTGCACCCGCTGGGCCTGACCCCGGCCGACGGAGCGTCGGTTGACGGAGCACCGGCCGAGGACGCCGGGACCCAGGTGCGGCTGCCCTTCTCATGGCGCGGCGTGCAGCTGCACGCGGCCGGGGCCCGGGCGCTGCGCGTCCGTCTGCTCCCGCTGGGGGCCGACACGATCGCCATCGCGGCGGCCGACGACACGGGCCTGCCCGTGGCCTCGGTCGAGACGCTGGCGGTACGCGCACTGTCGCGCGACCAGCTGCCGACGCCCGCGAACGAGTACCTGTTCGACCTGACGTGGTCGCCGGCCCAGGCCGCCGCCGACGTCGCAGCTGATCCGGCCACGAGCCGGGCGGTCGTGGGCGGCCAGGAGAGCCGCGACCTGGCCGCGTTCGCGGCGCGGTCCGGCGCCCGGCAGTACGCGGACCTCGCCGCGCTGGCCTCGGCGGTCGACGCCGGGGAGCCGGTTCCCGGCATCGTGCTGCTGGAGCTGCGTACTCCGGGTACTCCGGGTACTCCGGGTACTCCGGGTACTCAAGCTGAAGCGGCCCCGGACCCCTCCGCTGTCCACGGCGCCGTCCACGACGCGCTCTCCGTCGTCCAGACGTGGCTCGCGGACGAACGGTTCGCCGCGTCGCGGCTGGTCGTCCTGACCCGCGGCGCGGTGGCCGTGGACCCGATGGCCGCGACCGTCCCCGTCCTCGTCCCCGCC
>NZ_JAINFC010000802.1 GCF_020740835.1 Streptomyces sp. UNOC14_S4 | reverse complement strand
TGTCGGCGGCGGGTGAATCGTGACCCACTTTGGCCGGGTGAAAACGGACCCTTTTGTGGGGGTTCAGTCGTTGTCGGTTCGGTCGGTGGGGACGCGTCCGAGTTCGCGTCCGCGCATGCGGTAGGAGTCGCCTTTGAGGGAGTGGACTTCGGCGTGGTGGACGAGGCGGTCGATCATGGCGGCGGCCACGGTCTCGTCGCCGAAGACCTCTCCCCAGCGTCCGAAGGGTTTGTTGCTGGTGACGATCACGGACGCTCGTTCGTATCTGTTCGAGATGAGCTGGAAGAACAGGTTCGCGGCCTCTGATTCGAAGGGGATGTAGCCCACCTCGTCGACCACGATCAGGGGATAGCGGCCGAGGCGGGTGAGTTCGGCGGCGAGGTTTCCGGCCTGGTGGGCGGCGGCGAGCCGGTCGACCCACTCGGCGGCGGTGGCGAAAGCGACGCGGTGGCCGGCCTGGCAGGCCCGCACTCCCAGGCCGATGGCCAGGTGTGTCTTGCCCGTCCCGGGCGGGCCCAGGAAGACGACGTTCTCCTTGCCGGCGATGAAGTCCAGGGTGCCCAGGTGGGAGAGCTGTTCGCGCGTCAGGCCGCGCAGATGGGCGACGTCGAGTTCCTCGAGCGTCTTGACCGCGGGGAAACGGGCAGCGCGGACCCGTGCCTCGCCGCCGTGCGATTCGCGGGCGGAGACCTCGCGCTGGAGGCAGGCGACGAGGTATTCGGCGTGGGTCCAGGACTCCTTGCGGGCCCGTTCAGCGAGCCGGTCGGCGGCGTCCAGCAGGGCCGGGGCCTTCAGGGCCCGGGCCAGGAAGGCCAGTTCCGAGGTGGTCTGGCGGCCGGTGCGGCGGCTGGCGGCCGGGGCCTTGCCGACGGGCTGGGCCCTGGTGGCCTCGCTGTCGTCGGTGGTGGTGACGGTTGCGGGCATCACACGGCCTCCTTGCCGGCGCCGCCGTCGATGACGGTGAACAGGCGGTCGTAGGTGCCCAGCTCGCGCTGTTCGACCTCGACCAGCGGGCCCCCTCCGCCGCAGCTGACGGCCTGGATCTGACCCGTGGGGCGGCGGGCCTGGTGGCGCATCATCGCACCGGTCTCAGCGTGTTCGGGGTCGGTGAGGGTCTGGTGGCGGGCCCAGCAGCGGGCATGCCGGGCGACGATCTCGCCGCCCGCGGTCAGGACGATGACCTCGTCGTTGTCGGTCAGCACGGTGACGTGGTGGCCGATGGCCGCGGGGTCGACGGAGTAGTCGCAGGTGTCGACGCGGACGTAGTGGTCGCGGCCGAGCCGGGTGGCAAACCGCCACCAGGTCGGCGGGTCGACCGCCGGCAGGGTGAGCATCTGGGCCCGGTCCGCCTCCCACCGGTCGGCCGGGCGGGCCCCGAGGGTGCGGTGGACGCGCCGGTTGGCAACCTTCAGCCAGCCGGCCAGCTGGGTGTTGAAGTCGTCCGGGCCGCTGAAGTGACGGCCGGGCAGGAACGAGGTCTCCAGATAGCCGTTCGCCCGCTCCACCAGCCCTTTCGCCTCCGGATCCCGGGGACGGCACAAGTAGATCTTCGTCGCGAGGAGTCCGGCGAACGCGGCGAACTCCGAGGTGGGACGGCCTCGGCCGACGCCGGCCTCGTTGTCCCAGACGAGCGTCTTCGGGACCGCACCCCACTGCGTCAGCAGACGCCAGTGCCCGTCGATCAGGTCACCGGTCCTCCTCGAGGGCAGCATCCGCGCGGCGATCACCCGTGAATAACCCGACACCATCACCAGCACCGGTGGCCGTCCGGTCTGGCCATAGCCGAGGGGGATCTGTGCCTCGGGGAACCACAGGTCGCACTGGGCCAGCTCACCGGGCCGGTAGTTCGTGCGCGAGACCGGATCGACCGGCAGATATCCCGGCCGGAGCTCGCGGACACGCTCCTTGAGGATCGTCATCCCCCGGTCCCAGCCGATCCGCTCGGCGATCACCGTCGCAGGCATCGTCGGCGTCTGGCGCAGCAGCTCGCGGATCTGCACCTCGACCGCGTCCACCGCCGAGCCCTTCGCCGCCCGCTCGTACTTCGGCGGCCGGTCGTTCGCCAACGCCCGCTTCACCGTGTTCTTCGAGATGCCCAGATGCCGCGCGATCGCCCGGATTGGCATCTCCTCCGCCCGGTGCAGACGGCGGATCTCTGCCCAGTCTTCCACGAGGATCACCCTTTCCTCCTGACCTTGATCAGCAAGGCCAGAATGAGATGAAGATCCACAAATGGGTCAGTATTGACACGCCGTCAAAGGGTCAGAGTTCGACCGTCGCCGACA
>NZ_JAINFC010000801.1 GCF_020740835.1 Streptomyces sp. UNOC14_S4 | reverse complement strand
GACCTGACGGGGGTGCGGCCGGGTGAGGCGGTGGGGCTGCGGGGCATGGGGCTCAACTTCTTCGACTACATGATCCTCCTGACCGAGGGCCGCGGCGGCCGGTTCACCCGGGCGGCGCCGGGCTCCGACGGGCTGGTGTACCACCGGTCGGGGCGGGAGCCGGTGCTCCACGCGGGTTCGCGGCGGGGGGTGCCGTATCACGCGCGCGGTGAGAACCAGAAGGGCCCGTGGGGGCGGCACGAGCCGCGCTTCCTCACGCCGGACCTGATCGGCACCCTGCGGGAACGGGCCCGGTGCGGCGGCACTTCGCTCGAATTCCGGCGCGACGTCTGGCCGCTGATCACCCTGGAGGTGCTGGCGGTGTACCACGCGGCCCTGGTCGCCGAGCGGGGGTCGCCCGGCGACCGGGACCGCTTCCTCCGGCAGTACCTGCCCGCGGTGGCGAAGGACGAGGCCGCGGGGGAGACGGTGCTTGACGACTTCGGGATCCCTCCTGGTGACCGGTGGGACTGGGAACGGCTGGCCCGGCCGTACGGCGGGCGGTCGTTCGCCGACCACGCCGAGTACCGCGCGTGGCTCCTGGACCACCTGAAGGCCGATGTCGCCGAGGCGCGGCGCGGCAATGTGGACAGTCCGCTCAAGGCGGCGGTGGACGTCCTGCGGGACCTGCGCAACGAGATCCGGCTCGCCGTCGATCACAGCGGGCTGACCGGCCGCTCCTACCGCGACGAGCTGCAGGGCTGGTACACCCCGCTCAACGCCTTCCTGTCGATCGGGCCGCCGGCCCGGCGGGTCGCCGAGGCGGTCGCGCTCGTCGAGGCCGGGGTGCTGCGGGTGATGGGGCCGGGGCTGCGGGTCGGGACCGAGCCGGGCGGCGCGGGCTTCCGGCTGTCCTCCGACACCGTGCCCGGGGGCGCGGTGCGGGCCGGGACGCTGATCGAGGCCCGCATGCCGGAGGTGGACATCCGGCACACCACCGACCCCCTGATCGGTCATCTGATGGCCGCGGGCCAGTGCCTGCCGTACCGGATCCCCGACGGGCCGGGGCGGTTCCACCGGATCGGAGGGCTGACCGTCACCGGGCCGCCCTACCGGCTGGTCGACGCCCGCGGGCGGGTCCATCCGCGGCGCTTCGCGTTCGGCGTGCCCACCGAGGGCGTGCACTGGGCCACCGCCGCCGGGGTCCGCCCCGGGGTGAACTCGGTGATCCTCGGCGACGCGGACGCGATCGCCAGGGCGAGCCTGCGCGCCGCGCACACGCCCGACGCGGCGCCCGTACCTTGTCGCAACCGGATCACTTGGACGCGAAGAACGTGAAGAAGCCGAAGACCCTGAAGCCCCTGAAGAAGAGGTATGCCGTGCCGAGGTTGCCGCTCACCGGAAAGTCGTTACGCCTGGCGAGGTTGTCACGGGCGGCCGACGACCGTTTTCTCTTCGTCCCACTGGACCACTCCGTTTCCGACGGCCCCATCTCCACCGTCGCCGGTCTCTCCGCGCTCGTGGAGGACATCGTCGAGGGGGGTGCCGACGGCATCGTCGTGCACAAGGGGAGGGCGCGGACGATCCCGCCACGGCTGCTGACGCGGTGCGCGCTGGTGGTGCACCTGAGCGCGAGCACGGCGCGCGCGCCGGATGTCGATGCCAAGGTCCTGGTGGGCGAGGTCTCGGAGGCGGTCCGGCTGGGTGCCGACGCCGTCAGCGTGCACGTCAATGTCGGGTCGGACACCGAGGCGGCACAGCTGGCGGATCTCGGTGCCGTCGCGGCGGCGTGCGACCGGTGGGGGATGCCGCTGATGGCCATGGTGTATCCGCGGGGCCCGCGCGTCAGCGCCCCGGCGGCACCCGAGTTGCTCGCCCACGCCGTCAACATCGCGGCGGACCTCGGGGCCGATCTCGTCAAGACCGTGCTCGCCTCTCCGCCGGAGCGTATGGCGGAGGTGGTCGCGAGCTCTCCGCTGCCGGTCGTCGTCGCGGGCGGCGGCGGTACGGACGTCGGCCTCGCCGACTTCGCCGCGGCCGCGCTCGGCACCGGCTGCCGCGGACTGGCGGTGGGGCGGCGGGTGTTCAGCAGCCCGTCCCCCCGGGAGACCGTCCGCGAACTGGCCACGATCGTCCACGGCCGCCGGCTCGCCCCTGGGCCGGCGGCATTACCTCAGACGGCAGGAGCACTGTCAACTACCTGGCCCTGAAGGGCCAGGCTTGCAGGCAGAGTGAGACGTGATGCCCCACTGTGGTTTCCTGCGTCCGGTACCGCTAGGCGGTACTGGGGCGGTTGACTGCGCCCCGCTGCCACGCGG
>NZ_JAINFC010000800.1 GCF_020740835.1 Streptomyces sp. UNOC14_S4 | reverse complement strand
GTCCACACATACAAGGAGACCCCCGACGACACGTGCGCCGGGGGCTTCGCATGGGGTAGAGTGTGCGACGATACGACGCCCCGAAACGGGTGTCTTTCGCGGGTGTAGTTTAATGGTAGAACATGAGCTTCCCAAGCTCAGAGCGCGAGTTCGATTCTCGTCACCCGCTCCAAACGTAAGGCCCAGGTGAATCACCTGGGCCTTGTTCGTTGTCTGGACCAGTTCAGGCGTCGCGTGCCAGATCCGTGCCAGATGGCTCCTCACTGCCGCTCTGGCCCGCAGCCTTCTGCCGTTCGTCACGCACCCGGGCGTCGATACCCCCGGCTACCTCCTGCTGCCGCACGAGGTTCGAGTGCTGATAGATCAGCGCCGCCTTCTCCGACGACTGGCCGGCTCGAACCATCGTGTCCTTGAGGGTCGCCCCCGACTGGGTCGAGAGAGTGTGCCCGGTGTGCCGGAGGTCGTAGAAGCGAAAACCCTCCGGCAGGCCCACCCTCACGCGCGCCTTGCGCCACTTCCGCCCGAACGTGGACCTCCGGAACGGCTTGCCCTTCTCCCCTACGAACAGCAGCCCCTGCGGGTCCTTCTCCGCGTACCAGGCGAGATGCCTCCTGACGTCCTTCTCCATGAACGCGGGGAGTGTGATGAACCGCTTTCCCGCATCGGACTTCGTGTCGCCCTGCACTCGGCGCCCCGTGGTCAGCTCCGGCTCGGCACTGCGGACCCACACACCCAGCGGCTCCAGTGACACGTCCGGACGCCTCAAGGCCGCCTGCTCCTCCGGCCGCGCAGGACCATAGGCGGCCAGGTAGACCATCAGGCGCCACCGACGTCCCATGGCCTCGGCGACCTCGTCGACCTGGGCCACGGTCGCCACAGGACGCTCAGACGCGGACTCCTTGCCGGCTCCCTTGATGCGGCAAGGGTTTCGACGGATCAGTTCGTCGTCGACCGCCGTCTCCATGATTGCTTTGAGCAGGCGGTACGACTTGGCCACCGTCGTGGCACCGGTCGTCTTCTTGCGCTCCGCACGCCATGTTCTGACGAGCGGCGGGTGGATCTCGTCGAGATCCATGCCACCGAAGGTGGGCAGCAAGTGAAGCCGCAAGAGTCGTCGGTACAACTCCTCCGTGGTTGCGGCGAGCTCTCGCTCATCAATCCATTTCTTGGCGTACTCGGCGAAGTTGACCGCGCCCGCGTCGGGGTCGATCCACTGACCGTGCCGGATTTCCGTCTGCTTCTCCGCCAACCAGTCGTCCGCAGCAGCCGCGGAACCGAAGGTCTCAGGCGCCGGCCGCATGATGCCGTCGGGTCCCGGGTAGCGGGCCTGGAAGCGTCCGGAGGGCAGCTTGCGGACGGCGCCGAAGGTACGACGCTTCCCTTTGTTGTTGGCCATCAGACCGCCCTCGCGTAGCGCCGACGACGATGGCGAACGGGCTGAACGGTGTTGGCCTCGATGAACGCCCGCACAGCGCTCTCAGGGATTCGCACGTGCCGACCGACTTTGACGAAGGTCACCCGACGCTCGGCTACAAGGCGGCGCGGGAAGCGCTCGCCCGTTCCCAGCCTTTCGGCGACCTCGGCGATCGAGAGAAGGCGGTCTCCGGCAGATGGTTCCTTCTGGCTCCTCGCTTGGATGCAGTGGTGCATCCTGATAACACCTCCTGTCTCTGCATGGGATGGGGAGGCCGGGGCAGCGGGCTGCTTTGACGGGTTGGCCGCTGCCCCGGGTGAGATCAGAAGTGCTGTGCGCGGCACCATTCGTGGTACTGGTGGCGGACGTATTCGCGGTGGTCCTCATCGGTGACCAGCTCAGCCCCCTTGAGGCTCAAGCCGCAGTGCGCGAGGTCGTACTGGACCAGTGCCCGCGCCGCCTCGACGGCGGTCTCGACCACGTCTGTGGTCTGCCCAGGGACGTACATCGCGGCTTCCTTGACCGCGATGCGGTCGAACACCGCGGCCTTGCGGAGCCAGAACTCGCGGTCCGGCTCGCTGCGGATGAAAGCGCTGCTCTGCGCGGTCACCCAGGAGATCTCCGCGATGATGCTCGGGGCCGCCTCGTACGCGACGGCGGGGTCGCTGGTGTTGGGCTCGGTCGTCACTGGTTCGCTCCAGAGGTGAGGAGGAAGTGCAGGGCCGCTTCGGCCTGCTCGCCGTACGCGCACAGGCTGTCGGCGAGGGCGCGGGCCTCGGCCAGCTCGGTGATCCCGTGATCGCCCAGCTCCTCGTACGAGGCGAACGCGCGGACCAGGTCGACGGCCTGCTCGCGACGGTCCACGTCGCGCTGGAGGGCGGCG
>NZ_JAINFC010000080.1 GCF_020740835.1 Streptomyces sp. UNOC14_S4 | reverse complement strand
CCCTGAACCCCCGCGAACTCGACATCCTCGCCCGCCTCGCCCAGGGTCTCGGCAACCGCGACATCGCCCGCGCGCTCTTCATCAGCCAGGCGACGGTGAAGACCCATCTGGGACGGATCTACGCGAAGTTGGGTGTCGACACACGATCGGGCGCGGTGGCGGTCGCGAAGGAACGACGCCTGCTGCCCTGAAACCGACAGGAACCGGCCCGTCGGCCGCTCAGGGCCTCAGGCCTCTCGGCAGGCGGCTACGCCCTCAAGCGTTACGCCCCTAAGCGTTTACGCGCCCAAGCGCACGGCCAGTGCCGCGATGTCGTCGTCGAGGCCCCCGCTGCTGTAGAGGAGGAGGTCGTGGTGGAGCCGGTCGAGGAGTTCGCGCGGGCGGTCCGCCGTCTGCCGCAGCATCCAGTCCGCCAGGGGGAAGAACTCGCCGTCGCGGCCGCGGGCCTCGGTGACGCCGTCGGTGTAGAGGAGCAGCTGGTCGCCGGGGGCGATGGTGAAGGTGTCGACGCTGTAGTCGTCGCCGATGAGCTCCGCGAGGTTGAGGAGCGGCGAGGGGGCGGTGGGCTCCAGGGCGCGGAGTTCCCCCTGGTTCAGGAGGAGCGGCGGGGGATGTCCGCAGTTGAGGACGCTGATCCGGCCGTCCTCGTGCGAGATCTCGACGAACAGCGCGGTGGCGAAGCGCTCCATCAGGTCCTCGGGCGGGAACGCGGCGCTGTGGCGGGTGCAGCTGGCCTCCAGCCGGCGCGCGACACCGCGCAGGTCGGGCTCGTCGTAGGCCGCTTCCCGGAAGGAGTTGACCATCGCCGCGGCCGTCCCCACGGCCGGGAGGCCCTTGCCCCGTACGTCGCCGATGAGCAGCCGGACCCCGTACGGCGTGTCGGCCACCTCGTAGAAGTCGCCGCCGATGCGGGCCTCGGCCGCGGCCGCCAGGTACAGCGACTCGATCTCGACGTTCTTGAAGCAGCGCGGGATCGGGCTCAGGACCACCTGCTGCGCCGCGTCGGCGACGAGCCGGACCTGGAGGAGGGTCTGCTCCCGCTGGAGCCGGACGTGGCTGCCGTACGCGGCCGCCACGGTGACCGCGACGATGCCCGCCCCGGTCCACCACACCCCCAGGTCGGGGAAGACGATGCCGAGGCCGACCATGAGCAGGAAGCACACCGTCCCCAGCAGGACGGTGGGGAGCACGGGCCACATGGACGCCGCGAGGGCGGGGGCCGCGGGCAGCAGGCGGCTGAAGGCCACGTTCCTGGGCGTGGTGTACGCCAGACTGGCGATGACCACGGTCAGGAGTACCGGCGACAGCAGAACAGGCGACCACCGGCCGGAGAGGCGACGGAACCGCGGCTGTCCAGGCTTGAGCACAATGCCAGCATATCTGGACGATAAGCGCATCGTGCTCTGACCGGTCGGCGTCGTTCGTGACCGGATGTGTTCGCCGGGTGTGCAGGCGCGCAGGCTCTCCCGGCGCCGCCACCACCCTGTGACGGGGGTCACCGGAACTGCTCCCGGGGTGCGGAGAGGTACTGGTCATGAATGGAAAAGGACTGAGGTGCGTGCATGCGCGACCGCATACGGGCGGGTGACCGCGAAGCGTTCGCCGAGCTCTACGAGGAGCACGCGCGAGCCGTCTACAACCATGCCTTCCGGCTGACGGGTGACTGGTCCGCGGCGGAGGAGGTGATGTCCGAGACCTTCCTGGACGCGTGGCGCACGCGCGGGAAGGTGGAGCCGGAGGGCGACTCCCTGCGGCCGTGGCTCCTGGGCATCGCCACCAACAAGGCACGCAACGCCAACCGCGGGTTGCGCCGTCGGCTGGCCTTCCTGGCCCGCCGCCCGACGACCGATCAGGTGCTGGACTTCGCCGACGAATCGGCGTCGCGCATCGACGGCGTCCGTGAACTGGACGCCATGCGCCGCGCGTTGACGGCACTGCGCCGCCCGGAGCGCGAGGTCCTGGCGCTGTGCGTGTGGTCCGGCCTGGACTACGCGCAGGCCGCCGCGGCCCTGGGCGTTCCGGTGGGCACGGTGCGGTCCCGCCTCTCCCGCGCCCGCGCCCGGCTCCGTCGGCTGACCGACGAACAGCTCGGCACGGACTCCGGGCGCCCGCGCCCCGGCAGCCGCACGGCAGAAGGAAGCGGCCCCGGCAGCCGCACGGCAGAAGGAAGCGAAGGAAGCACGGCCGCGCTGACGGCCCTGGCCGTCCAGGAGGAAGCCCGATGAGCCCGATGAACGCCCCCGACCGCACCCCTGACCGCACTCCCGAGCCCGCTCCCGAGCTCGAAGAACTCGCCCGCCTGCTGCCGCCCCCGGCCGAGCGGGACCTGCCGCCGGACCGCCACCGGCACCACAAGGAACTGCTGATGCGCGCCATCGACGGCGACCGTCCCCGACCTGCCGCCGAGGTCCGGCCGGCCGCCGGGCCCCGGTCGCGGTCCTGGTCGTCCCGGCGGCTGCTGCGGCCCGCCTTCGCGCTGCCCGTCGCGGCGGCGGTCGTGGCGGGCGCCTTGGTGATCACCACCCTGCCCGGGGAGCACGACCGGTCCCCGGAGGCGCGGGTCCCGCTGTCCGAGCCCGGCAGCACGCAAGGGGCGGTGCTGCTGCTGGACCGGATCGCCGCCGTGGCGTCGAGGACCGACACCAGGCCGGTGCGGGACGACCAGTACGTCTACATACGGAGCGTGGCCACCGAGACCGTCCACATCAAGCCGGTCAAGGCGGGAAAACTCAAGGAACGGGAGGACTGGGTCCCCCAGGACCCGCGCCCGACGAGTGACGGCGGGGTCTTCCGGGAGGACGGGAAGTTCGTGCCCATCCACGGTGCCGACAAGGTCCCGGCGGGCATCGGCCGGCCCACGTACGCATGGCTGGCCTCCCTGCCCACCGACCCCGGCGCCCTCTACGAACGGATCCGCAAGGAGACCAGGCCCGTCCGGGGCCAGGACTTCGACCAGACCGTCTTCGACACCTTCGGCACCCTGCTGGGGCGGGGTGTCATGCCGCCCGCGACCGAGGCCGCCCTCTACAAGGCCGCGGCGAAGATCCCGGGCGTGGTGCAGCTGCCGGACGCCGCCGACGCGGACGGCCGCCACGGCGTCGCCATCGCCCGCGAGGACCACCAGCTCGGCGAACGCACCGAATGGATCTTCGGAAAGCAGGACCTGAACTTCCTCGGTAGGCGCACCTACCTCACCAGGACCGGCGAACGCGGCGAGGCGGGCACCCTGGTCTGGGCCAACGCGATCCTGGAACGCTCGGTCGTCGACAAGCCGCGGCAGATCCCCTGAGCGGCGCAGGACTCCTCTGACAGGCCGGGCGGACGGAGCCGGATCCGGGTCACACCTTCTTGACGACCACCGTGTCCGGGACCAGCTTCTCCAGGTCGTCGACGTCCGAGGTGAAGACGGTGACCTGCCCCTTCTGTCGGCGCGCGATGACGGCGAGCACCGCGTCGATCGCGTACTTGTGGCCGTGCAGCTCGGCGTCGGACAGGAGCCGACGTGCCTGGCGGGCCTCGTCCTTCCCGATGTCGGCGACCTGGAGCCGGGACAGCACCCAGTCCCAGCGCTGTTCGGTGGTCCTCCCGTCGTACGCCTCGACCAGTGTCATCGGGGATGTCACCACCTCGGCCTCCCCCCGCGCCGCGAGGTCGAGCCAGGCGATCATCTTCCGGTCGCCGCGTACCGCCAGGGAGAGGGCTTCGCAGTCGAGTACGAAGACACGGAGCGGCCGCTGCCCGTACTCACCGGCTCGCTTCTTCACGCGGCCTCTCCGGCTTCGCGCTTTCCGGTGGCGCGGCGCTGCCCGTGTTCGGCGTCGAGTTCCGCCAACTCGTCCAGCGCTGCCGCATGCTCGTCCTCGGTGACGGGGCCGTGTTCCTCCTGCAGCCAGTCCGTCAGTTCCCGGAGCCGGTCCCGGTCGCGCTTGAAGCGCAGTGCCTCGGCGACGTACGCCGACAGGCCCCGTTCCGCCGCCTCCGCACGGATCTCGTCCAGAAGATCCTCGGGAATGGTCACCGTCACCTTTTTCGTCGCCATACAAGTGACCATACTCGTGGTGTGTCGCTGCTTACCAGCGCTTACCAGCAGTGTCACGTACCTGACGATTCGGCGATCACGCGACCGCGGCGGGACGTGGGCTGCCGTGGAAGACCTGGCTGGTGTGCCAGGAGCGGTGGGCCGCGGCGACGGGGCGGGCGCCGGGCTGAGGGCCGAGGAGCGGGCGGCCGGCGAGCGCTATGACGTGTTCGCGGGCGGCGGGGCTGTGGCCGACGAAGCGCTGCGAGACCAGGACGCGGTGGCCGTCGTCGATACCGAGCACGCCCTTGTCGAAGAGCTTGTGGTGCAGCGAGCACAGGCACAGGCCGTTGTCGACGTCGTCAGGGCCGTCGAACGCCCACCAGCGCACATGCGCGGCCTCCAGCCCGACCGGCACCGCGCCGATCCTGCCGTCGTAACCGCAGAACGCGCACTGGTACTCGTAGGCCGTCAGGACCTGCTCACGCATGCGCGGGTCCCGCCGCCTGCGCACGGCCGAGAGCCGTCCGGTCTCCGCGGGTTCCGGCTCCAGGCCGACCGCTTCGCACAGGTCGCCGTGGAGTGAGGGCGGGAAGTGCAGGTCGAGCAGGACCCGCGCCATCCGGCCGAGCAGCGAAGGCTCTCGCCGCAGTGCCGCCCGCAGATCCGGCGTCAGCCGCCCCGTGGCACCCGCCGCCCGTAACTCGCGTACCCCGCTGCCCGGACTGCCGGGGCCGTGATCGGTGCGCACCTCCCACACTCCGTCGCTCACCAGATGATGGAACGGGTAGGCGGGCGTCGTCCTGTTGGACGGACCGTACTCGGCCAGTAGCCGTTGCAGGTCTCCCTCCACCGATGTGTACCGCAGTTCGCCATCGGCATCCTGCTGGAACCGGCCGAGGGCGTAAAGGAGCAGCAAGGGCTTGTGCGGAGCGCGCGTCCCGCTTCTGCTCCACTGCCTCAGCTTCGCGGTGCGCTCCAGCCAGTCCATGGCCGGTGATCGTATGCCGTGGTACCCCGCCCTGTCCGGAGCGGGGTACTGCCTCTGCCCTGCCTCTACTCCGCCGCCGTGGCTACGCGGGCATGACCCCGTGAATCCGGGAGATGGTGAATACGCGTTCGTCGTTGCGCAGATGGCACCAGGCGTAGAGATGGGGCGCGTCGAGTTCGAGCTTGCTGACGGTGCGTACGGTGCAGTTGCCCGAGGCGGCGACGTACTCGATGGTGAGCGCTCGCCCCTCGTTGACGGCGTGGGCGAGCTGGCGGACATCGGTGAGGGGCAGTCCATGCGCGTACGCCGCGATGATCTCCTCGGTGTCGCTGTCGAAGGGAACTCCGTTGTCCGGGTCGGGCTGTGGGGCGATCGGTGGGGCGGCCCGCAGCCGGGCGGCCAGAGCTCCGAGGTCCACCGCCGTGGGGGTTTCTGTCGTGCGGGCCTTTGCTGTGCGGCCGGCTGTTGTGCGGAAAGTCGGTATGCGGCGGACCGGTGAGCGTGGCGGCGGGACGGAGGCGGGGGCGGTCGCGCGGTGCTGCGCGGCCCGCTCGATGCGTACTGTCCCGTCGGCCCTTTCGGCGATGGGCGCGTAGCCTGTGGCCCGCAGCGCGGCCAGGGTCCGCTCCAGAGGACTCCGGCTCACCAGAACCGTCGGCGCGAGCCGTCGCAGGCCGAGCTCGGCGAGTTTCCGATGGGCGGCCAACTCGTCCATCAGGACGGGCTCCTCGCTGTGGATCACACAGGCCGCGGCCGCGACGCGGACCCGGCCGTGACCGCGCGCCGTGTCATGGATCAGATAGGACAGCGGCTGGGGCAACGGCTCGACGGCGACGGCGGCCAGGTCCTCCACGATCGAGCCGGGGCCGCGACCGGTGTCCAGGGCGCGGCGGACGGCGGCCGGACCGAACCGCCACACCGACGCCGTACCGCTCGCTTCCCGGTCGGCGACGGAATCCAGCAGCGCGACGAGGCGGGCGGACGGTGTGCCCGTGACGACGGCCGTGAGGTCCGCGCCGAAGCGGGCGACCACAGTGGCGGCAGGCAACAGACGCCGACAGGCGGCTGCCAGCGCCTCCGCGTCATCGTCCAGCAGAGCGGTCCCGATGGGGGACAGGGCGCCGCGGGCGAGTACGCCGAGCAGCTCCGCCTCGCGGATCACGGTGGCGAAGGGTACGGCGTCCTGGGGGAGTTGCTCGGCCAGGGGGCGGCACCAGGCGATCGACGGTCCCAGCTCCGCACCGCTCTTCACGCCCCGCCCCGCCGGGAGCCGCGCCGCGGCGGCGAGGAGCCCTTCCCGGGCATCCCGGGCATGAAGGCATCCGTCGCGGGGTGGTGTTCGTGGTGTTCCGGAGAGCGCGGGCAGGGGCTTGCCCTCCTCGTCGCGAGCCTGCGCCGGGGTGAACGGCAGCGTCCGCCACGCCTGGAGCAGCACGGCGACCTGTTCGGCCGGTTCCCGCCCGGCCCAGGCGTCGTAGGTCTCCGTTGCGGCGACCTCGTCACCGTCCCGGGCCAGCAGCCCGGCCGCGTACGCCGTCTCCAGGACGACGCGTACGACGGTCTCGTCGCACCGGGCCGCCTTGCCGATCCTGGAAAGCTCCCGTGCCCCGATCCCGCCGGCCTTCAGGCGGGCCGGCGGAGAGGCGGCGGACACGGCCAGGACCGCTGTGCCATGAGTCGCGAAGGCCATGGCCGCGGCTGCCGCCTCCCCTTCTACATCCGCCGGCGTGACGGCCACCGACGCCGTGACGGGCGGGGCGGGATCGAACGGGGCGTACCAGTCGGCCCCGCGCAGCACGAGTGCCACCTCGGCCGGCATGCGCGCGGGTCCGTGCCGATGACGGTCCTGGACCAACAGCCCTCGTTCCAGGGCCCACCGCGCACCTGGTTCGGGGCCGTTCCCCGGGCTTCCGAGCGCGACGGACTCCGGTCGTTCCGGCGCGGCCCTCGCCCGGCGGTCGAGCAGTTCCCGGGTGGCCGCGGGCGCCTGTGCCACTACTCCGACGACCTGTCCCGGATCGCTGTGGTGCTCGATCAGTGCCGCCAGCCGCTGCTGCTTGGTGCCTCCGGCCTTGAGCCCCAATGTCCTCAGCATCCCCAGCAGCTCATCGGACGTCGCGTGTCCCAGCAACTCGGTCAGTGGCGCGTCCAGCCCCAGCGGCGTGTCCCAGGCATGCAGCAAAGGCGCGGCCATGTGCAGCAGCCCCTCGCCGTCCGGCCAGACCAGGGCATGGCCGGCCAGGGTCTCCAAGGCGGCGTCCAGCTCGGGACCGAGCTCCCCGTCCTCCGCCCCCAGCAACTCCGCCAGGGCGTCGCGCGGCACGGGCCCCAGCGCCGCGAGGGCTTCGATCACCTGTAGATGCGGCAGCGCGAGCCGGGGCAGTACGAGTACCACCGACCCGGGGCGCTGGAGACGGTCCGCCAGTTCACCGGCCGACCGTGGCTCGGGCGCGGACACGGCGTCCGCGCGCGCCGCGAGGACTTGCTCCAGCCGCGCGGTGTCCAGATTGTGTAACCAGGAGGCCAAGGATGATCCACCGGACGTACTGATGTCGGACACCTCGCTCGGAAGGTCGGGAGGTCGGGAGGTCGGAAAACGACGTCGTGCCTGGACCGGAACCCGGCCCCGCGGACCCAAGCATGGCGGACCGGCCGGACCGCACGCATCCCTCGGCTCCTTCGGGTCCCTCGGAGGGGGGCACCCCGGCGCTGCGCCTACGACCCGATCGAGACGGGGATCGGGGCGGGAAACGGTGCGGGAAACGCCAGAGGGCCGGACCGCTTGCGCGGTCCGGCCCTCTGATCGGGCGGAGGATACGAGATTCGAACTCGTGAGGGGTTGCCCCCAACACGCTTTCCAAATGTTCGCCCGGGGGTACGGACGGGTGCGGGGCGGTGTTGGCCTGGGGCGGAGTGGTTGGCGGTAGGAGCTGCGGATCCTGCTGGACGGGGGCGAATGAGACCAGAACTGAGACCACGGATCACACCCTGGACCTGCGCTTTTACCGGTCGGCGTGCCTGCGTTGCAGGGCCGGGATCGCGGCGATCTTCTCGGGATCGAGATGGTCCCACAGGATGCCACTCGGGCGGTGCGGGACGGGGCAGGTGATGATCTCGTCGGGCGTGATGATCAGGTCGACGCTGACGTCGTGCTCGGTGGCGGGGATGGGGCCGTCCACGACTTGGAGGGGGTGGACGGTGGTGACCACCAGCGTCTCGGGGCTGATCAGCCCAGCCTCGGTCAGGAGCGCGAATTCCAGATCCGAGTAGCCGGCGCCCTTGCCTATGCGGACGCCGTCTCTGCTGACCGCGACGCTGCCGAGAACGACGACCTGGATGGGGCGGAGGCCGTCGACGTCGACGGTCGGAGCGACGGAGGCCGCGACGCGGCTGGAGGCGGCCTCGGCGGGCGGGACGGTGAGGGCGGCGGGGTCGAGCAGATAGAACGGGCGAGGCGTCGCGAGCTTCGGCACGGCCATGTAGACGGTCTTGCCCCCTTCCAGGGCCCGGGCGCGTACGGGTAGCTGGGCCTTGTCCGGGACGGCCTTGACGGTGGTGGCCGCTTTCCACGCGGGGAGGGCTGCGAGCTGTTCGGCGGCTTGGTCGGAGCCCTTGAAGTTCGGGATGCGGCCGTGGGCGGTGTCGTTGTAGGTGGCGGAGGCGGCGTCGAGGGCGTCCCAGACGCGCTGTCGCACCTGCTGCTTGGCCTCGGCGTACTCGGTGGGCACCGGTGTTCTCCTTACCTTCAGGTCGTCGCCATGAGCGCCAGCAGGCGGTCGTGGACGTCTTGGACGCGCGGTTGCCGGCGCCAGGGGCGGAGTTCTCGGGCGGCTCCGAAGACGATGTTCATGCCGCCTCCCCCTCGTGTCTCTTCCAGGTCTGTGATGGCCTGGCCGAGAGTGAGGACCGCCGTGTCGACTTCGCCCTGGCGAATGTGGGCGAGCGTGAGGTTCCCCAGCACGATCGCGCGGGATTTCGGGCGATCCGGCAGTGATGCCGCTGTGGCTGCGAGGACTTGTTCCGCTCGCTGGAGCTGTCCGAGGGAGAGGTAGCAGGCTCCGGTGAGCCGACCGAACTGGCTGGGAGAGATCAGCTCTGCGGCCGCGTCCGTGGGCTCGGTGTCGCCGAGGTGCTCCTCGGCGTTCGCGAGGGCACGTTCGCAGTCAGTTGCTTCACCCAGCATGGCGTGGGCTTCCGCCGCGTGGAGCATCGCGAGGCCCGTGAGCGCCTGACTGGAATCCGCTGCCGTGGCGGCGGCTCGGAGACAGAGGCTCAGGCCGGTTGCCGCGTCACGGTCGCCGTAGAGGGCGACGTATGCCGTGCGGAGGAGTGCGTGGCCTTCGAGCGTGTGATCGCGCAGGTGGCGAGCGACGCTGACGCCCTGGCTGTAGAAGGACTTCGCGGTGTCGTGGTCGCGGCGCTGGGAGGCGTCCCATACGAGTTGGCCCATGAAGGTGGCGGTGTCGGACTGGAGGACGCGGAGCTCTCGTTGCACACGGCCGCGGCGGGCCTCACCGGCCAGAAAGGTCACGTTCCCGAGTTGGCGGCCGGCTTCCGCCAGGAGACCGGCGGAGGGCTCTTGGTCGTAGCGACCGGCTAGGTCCTGGAAGTCGGCGCGCAGGACGGCGCACGTTTCGAGGTCGGACCGTTCAGGATGTCGCGCGGCGTACTGGCGCCGGTCGGCCTGCGGATCGGCGTCCGTCGCGGTGGTGGCGAGCAGCTCCTGCAATCCGTCGGCGGTGACGCCTAACGCGCGGGCGAGGCGAGGGCGCATCCACGGCCGGGGATCTGCTTTTCCGCTCTCCCACCGCGCCACGGTGGAGCGGTCAACCTGCATCAGCTCCGCGAGCGCCTCTTGGGTGAAGCCCCTCGACTCCCGCTGCTGGGCGAGTCGGTGCCGCTTCAGCGCCATGACGTCATCTCCCCGATCTCCGTCAGATGGCAACTTCCCAGGTCACGCCCAGGTATGCCACACGGATGCCGCACAAGCGCGTCAATTCTGCCCTGGACTACGCCCTGGGCGGGGAGTTCTGTGGAGGCCAACACCCCCGTGGTGAACCCAGCGGCGCTGGTCAGGGAGCCCCGACGCAGTGGGCGCCGACCAAGCCGTGCTGGTTCCTGGATCTTGAATCGCGGAAGAAGGCCCTTCAGCCATGACCATTGCTGCACACCGGAGGCACGAGTCGGCTGGTGGTTATTGATGAGCCCTACGGGAAAAGGACACCAGCGCCCGCAGCGACAGCGGGGAGGGGAAGCTGCCCACAGCCGAACGCGGAAGGACCAGAACTCGGCACGGGACGGTCGGCGACAGCACACCGTCGCGGCAGAGGGTTCTGGGGAAGCCCATGCCTTCCGACGAGACGAGGTCGTCCGCGACATCCGCAAGGACCGCGTCGGTGTCGTCATGGACAAGATCGGCCCCAACTACCAACTTCGGCCTCCCGCTGGCGGACGGGAATGGGAGGCCGCCGCAGCCGACATGGAGCCGGCGGCCGCCCCGGACCGGATGAAGGCGCGGGTCGCGGAGGCGAACGCTGCCAGCCGGAGACGGGGCGGGGCGGTCCTGTGACCTTGAAGTCGTTGCTGTTCTACGGTCGGTGGGTTCTCACCCCGGACACGGAGCCGGATGCCCGGCCCATGACACATGCCCGGACGTGCGTGGTCTGCACCGAGGAGATCCAGGGCCAGGACCGCGACCCGGTGCAGGCCGGCGCGCAGAGCCCGGCCAGCGTCAGCCCCGAAGCCGCGCAGGAGTGGGCGTTCGGTCACCTGGCCAAGCACCCGGGCCACCTGACCTACGACGTGGTCATCACCCGTCCGTACCGGGCGTACATGGCGGGTCGGGCCGAGGGGAGTCCGCTGTGACCTGCCGTCTTGTGCCCCGGCCTCCGTGCCGGTTCTGGTGCGAGCTGAACGCGATGTCCGTCGACGGGGCGCGGATCGTCCCTCTCGCGGGCGAGCCGGTCACCACTCCTCGCCTGACTGTGCGGTGGCTGAGATGGCACGCGTTACGTGCCGCCGAGCGGATCGACCCGGCTTCGGCGGATGCGTTGGATCAAGGCGTGAGCGTGGCCGGCCTCCCCGTGAGCCGGAAGGTTCCTGTTCAGGTCCTGCTGGGTTGGGAGGCGAACGTTGCGGCTCACGAGCGGGTCATGGACGAGCTGCGGGCCGGAGCCCGTTTCGAGCTCCGGCTCACCACCCCATTCGTCTCGTTCACGGCGACGCCGCTGCACCCCAGGGCGAAGCAACTACGGGAAGTCCGTCGGTTTGCCCGGGCAGTGTGACGGCGGCCCCGGACACGGCCACTCCAGGTGGAGAGCGCCTGTGCGCTGTGGACATCCACCCAAGCTGTGCAGGGCCGAGGACGGGGTGACCACCTGCTTGTGCGGGGCACGGATCTTCACCGACTACCGGGCGCTCGGCGGGGCGGCCCTTGACATCGCGGAGCACAGTCCCGACCCACCAGTCGGGCGGACGACGACTGGGACCGGGACCGGCATGTTCACGTGCGGTTCTGTGCTGTGGGCGGAGGGGACGGAGGGCAGCGCTGACGAGACCGATCGAAGTGATCGGTACGTGGATGGCGATCGTTCTTGCCGCTGAGGAGGGTCACATGGCACAACGCTCCGCTGACGGGTTACGCCGTCGGTACGACGAGTGGTTCGCGGCGAGGCCGCAGACGGTCGTGTTGCAGCCGACGAGCTTCTGCAACATGGACTGCACCTACTGCTATCTGCGGGACCGGGGTCTGAAGAACGACATGCTGCCCGCGACCGCTGGCGTCGTGGCGGCATCGGTCGCGGAGCTGGCCGACGGTGGTCAGCCGCTGGGGCTGGTCTGGCACGGTGGGGAGCCCCTGACCTTGGGGACGGAGAAGTTCTCCGCTCTGCTGGCGCCGTTCGAGGCCCTACGCAGGCAGGGCCAGGTCCATCACTACGTGCAGACCAACGCCACTCTGGTCACCGATGCCTGGTGCGACCTGCTGGAGGAGTTCGAGTTCCGCGTCGGGGTGAGCATCGACGGTCCGGCGGCCCTGAACGCCCAGCGGGTGGACCGCCGGGGCCGGCCTGCCTTCGACCGGACGGTGCGGGGAATCGCCCGTCTGCGGGAGCGGGGCATCAGGTTCTCGGTCATCACGGTGGTGGGCAGGGAGGGCATCGGCCGCCCGGAGGAGCTGCTGGACTTCCTCGCTGCTCTCGGCGGCCACTCGCTGGGCTTCAACATCGAGGAGACCGAAGGCGTCAACACCGAGCGCCACCCGCCCACCCGTGAGCAGGCCGAGGAGTTCTGGCGGCGGGTCCTGGCCTGGTCACGCGAGCACGACGGCCCGGTGCTGCGGGAGCTGGAGCGGCTCTCCGAATACCTCAGCCTCGCGCGAGGCGGACACAAGGACAACTGGGACAGCCGCTTGCTCGACCCCATCCCCACCGTGACCTGGAACGGTGACGTCGTGTTGTTGTCGCCGGAACTGGCGGACACCACGGATGCCGCATACGGCGACTTCCTGGCCGGGAACGTACGGGAGCAGACCATCGCGCAGATGCTGCGACAGGCGCCCCGCCTGCGCTACGTCCGCGACTTTCTGACCGGCCTGGAGCGCTGCAGGGCCGAGTGCGAGTTCTTCGACTTCTGCCGCGGGGCCCAGGCCGGCAACCGCTACTTCGAGAACGGCAGCCTGGCCACCACCGAGACGAACTACTGCCGCGTCTCCCGCCAGGCCCTGGTCATGGCCCTGTCCACCACCGTGAAGAAGGAGCACGCCGCATGACACTGCTGGAACAGCTCACGACCACCGACGCGCCCGTGGTGCGCGAACTCATCGCCGCGTACGGACACCCGCCGGGCGGCTCCGTCCACGCCAAGTTCGACAACCGGCCCACCTGGGACAACTGGTCGAACACACCGCCGGTGACCTTCAACAATCAGCCGACCTGGGACAACTGGAACAAGAAGAAGTAGACCGCCCCTCCCGGTGGCACGCCCGCACGGACGCGGGTGTGCCACCGGCTGGACACCGTGAAGGAAGAGCGCATGGAATCGCGCAAGGTGCGCCGTGTGAGCGTGACCCTCCCCGCCCTGGGCGAGCCGGGCCTGTACCTGTCGAACGTCACCTCGCTCGAAGGCGGCCGGGGCAGAGTCGCGGAGTTCCAGTACGCCGACCAGGACCTGCGCGAGCTGGACCTCGCTGGCGCCCACCTGCTGGACGGCCGCATCCAGCGCGTGCGGACCCAGCGCGCCAGGCTCCACGAGGTACGGGCCGACTCGGTGCAGTTCACGGACTGCGATCTGTCCTCGCTGACGTGGTCGGGCAGCAAGCTCTCCCGCGTCACGTTCAGCAACTGCAAGCTCATGGGCGCCCAGTTCGAGGACGTGGCCCTGGACAACGTCCTCTTCGAGAACTGCAAGTTCGACTACGCCACCCTCGACCGCCTCCGCGCCACCGGCCCGCTGATTTTCTCCAAGTGCACCCTGCGGGAGACGACGATCAAGGCATGCGACCTCAGCTCGGTCGCCTTCGACGCATGCGACCTGCGGCTCACAGAGTTCGAAGGCGGTAAGTACCGCGACTGCGACCTGCGCGGCAACGACCTGAGCACCCTGCGGGGCGCGGCCGTGCTGAAGAAGGTCCTCATCGACCGTGCCCAGGTCGCCCAGCTGGCCGAGGCGCTGGCGGCCGAGCTGGAGGTCACCTATGGCGAAGACCTCGACGACGACTGACCCCTGCCGAAGAGCGAGAGGGACGGCCATGTCAGTAGTGAGCTTGGCGTTCAGCCAGAACGGAAACCTGCGGGAACGGTGCGAGATCGGCTCCGTCCGACTCAGTCGAGGTGAGGTGGACTACGACGAAGGCGCCGTCGTGCCGGTCGGCGACTGGCGGCCACTGAGCACGAGGGAAGTGCAGTGGCTCCAAGCCAAGCCGGGCACCCCCGAAAGCACCCAGGTCGAACTGCTACACCAGCCCCTGCCGGTCACCCACACAGCAGAAGATCTCCACGCGGCGGCCGCCGACCTCTATCCGTTCGCCAGCCGATGGCCAGCCGACTTCCTGGGCTGCGCCACGAACCCCGCGGACGCACGCACCACCACCGAAGACCCCGCCACCGGACGACGCCTCGGCCTCCATGTGGACAACTGGGACCGGCTCCCGTCCGGGGCCCGGCACGAAGGCCGCCGTCGGCTCTGCCTGAACCTCGGTCCCGGAACCCGCTACCTCCTCCTCGGTGACCGGGATATCGAAGAGCTCTTCCGAGCCGTGCGGCCGGACCCGGAGCAGCGCTATCCGCACACCGACGACGTGAGGCGGTACGTCGTCCAGGGGCGCCCCCTGCAATGCCTGCGTATCCGTCTGGGACCCGGCGACGGCTACATCGCGCCCACCGAACTCCTGCCGCACGACGGCTCTACTTCGGGAGTGGGGCAGCCGTCCACCGCCGCTTTCTGGCTGGGCCGGTGGCCAGCGGTGACCTCACATAGCCCCTGGAGGCAAATTGTCTCGCCGCGTGCTCCACGCTCGGTATGAGGTGCTCGTCGCCGCAATAGCCCGGAACACCAGCACACTGATCCCTGCGGCGCGGAATGGGCTCTGGTCCAGGTATTTCATGCCGCCGGTGCCGCACAGATAAGTACTGGCCCCGACAGCAACGGTGAGGTCGGCGAGTCGCTGCGAGCGCCCTGACGGGACCGTCCGGGCTCCGCCATCACGGCTTCCCGGATCTTTGTCCGCTGGCCCCGGGGCAGGTGGGTGGGGATGGTGAGCCACTGGCGTCGCTTCGGGTCTTCCAGGGCTGCGAGGCGGGTTCGATGCTGGTAGTCGCGGCGGGTGAACTGGACGTCGTCGAGGACGATCCGGTAATCGGCTGCGAACAGCTTCGCCAGCGTGGTCGGCCGGGGGAAGAGGTTGGGCTGGTGGATGGCACACAGCCCGCCCTGCGGCGGTTCAGACCTTGAGGAGGCGGCTGTCGAAGCCGTCTTCGAGGAGTGATTCGTAGGCGGCCTGTACGTCCTCCGGGACGTCCTGCTCGATGGCGAAACCGAGCTTCGGGTACTCGATCATCCGCTGCAGGTCGCCGACGAGCTGGTGGACGACGAGTTGTTCGTCCCCGATCGTCTTGAGGTAGTCGTCGAACTCCAGTGGCGCCGAGGTGCAGATCACCTCGACCTCGGGCCAGACCTTGCGGGCGGTGGCGAAGGCGCGTCGCTCCATGTAGGGCATGGAGACGAGCAGCACGGTCTTTACGGGGATCCCGGCGGCGGCCAGGACGTCGCGGGAGAGGGTGATGTTCTGTCCGGTGTTCGAGGCGTTGGGTTCCAGTAGTACCGCTTCCGTAGGCACGCCGAGGGCGAGCGCGTGCTCGCGGAAGTGCACCGCCTCGCCGCGCGGGAAGCGCTCGGGGGCGGTGGGGTTGGAGCCGCCGGAGAAGACGAGGGTGGGGAACAGGCCGGCTCGGTACAGCTCGGCGCAGAAGGCCGGGACGCCGAGGTCGTGGCTGCCCAGCCCGATCGCGGCGTCGCACGGCCGCACCTCGTGGCTCATCTGGTGGTAGCCCCAGATCAGCTTCGCCCGTCGGCGCTGGTCGTCGGTGATGGCCCGCTGGTTGTCCGTCACTCGTCTCTCCCTGGTCATCCCCGCCGGGGGCCGCCTGCCCCTGCGGTCATGGTCCGGATGCTCTCGACGCTGCTCAGCTGGTGGCTCATGCCGTATTGCGCGGCCAGCTTCGCAGCCTGATCGAGGGCCGTCAGGCCATCATCCCGGGTGGCGGTGTCGGACAGCAGGATGTGTCCGTTGGCGGTGTCCAGCCGCACCCGCTGCATCGGAGAGTCCGGGACTCCGGTGCTGCGGGCGACGTCAATGAAGTGCAGGGCACTGGCGAGTTCGCCGGCGCCCCGGTGGGCGAGCGCGAGCTTTTGGCGGGCGACGGACCAGTCGTCGGGTTCGCCCAGGTCTTCGAAGTCGCGGGTCGCGGCCAGCATGACGCGGGCCGCGTAGTCGTGGTTGCCGTCCTTGCTCAGCGCGGCCCACACACACATCTGGGGCCGGCCCGCGAGCGCGAATCCGCTGTTCCATATCCAGCGATGCGGCGAAGGCTGGTTCGATAACTACGTCGGCAGCTTCGACGCCATCTGGAACACGGCGAAGCCCTGGAACCCCGAGTCAGGAGTGTGAGCGTGGCCCGCACCGAGTACTGGAACAACCTCGTGGCCCCCAAGCCGAACACCTTGATCCCCGCCTCTAATCTCTTGGTGGCGAGGGAGGACGGTGCGATTCTCCTCCAGCGGCGCCGCGACACGGGCCAGTGGGCCCTGCCCGGAGGTGTGCAGGACATCGGCGAGTCACCCGCCCAGTGCGCGGTCCGCGAGTGCGAAGAGGAGACCGGGATCGTCGCCGAGGTCACCGGACTGCTCGGTGTCTACTCCCCGCCTGGGCACGTCGTCGCCTACAGCGACGGGGAGATCCGGCAGGCGTACGAAGTCACCTACATCGGCAAGCCAGTGGGCGGCACGCCCACGGTCAACGAGGAGGCAGACGGGGTGCGCTGGGTATCCCCGGGAGAGCTCGACGAACTCGACATCCACGTCTCCATGCGTCTGCAGATCGGCCACTTCCTGAGCGGCGAGTACCCGCACGTCATGTGATCGGCGTCAGGGGCGCCGGGGCAGACGGGACTCGGATCGCCGGCGATGACGGGACCGTGTACGTCGACTTCGAGTGGTCCTACAAGCTCGCCAAAGACTGGCAGTAAAGAGGAGCACACAAGCCTGCGGCACCGCCAGTCGGCCCTGCTGCAGGGCCGCGGGCGCGAGCTCCACCACCTGCCGCGCGGGCCTTTTCCGGCCACGTTTCAGGTCAGCGGTGTGGCCCGCGCGGATCCGGTGAGGCTGGTTGTCGGTGGGCGGGCAGAGGTCCGGCGGAGATCTCTCCTCGGGAGGTTTGGCTACGCCGCGTGGTTGCTGTTGTGGTCCGTTTGCCGGGCTGGTTGGTGATGCGCCAGGTGAGGACTTCGGCGGGGAACTGGGCGGTGTGGAGTTCGCGTTGTGCTGCGGCTTCGGCGAGGACTTCGTGGGGCTGGTGGCCGGCTGTTTCCGCGCGGGCGAGGGTGGTGGTCAGGGCGGGCCAGGCCGGGTCGGCCAGGATGCGCTCGGCGTGTTCGGGCAGGGCGCGGCGGACGTCGGCCTCGTACCGGCGGACGATCTCGGCGCGGGGCGTGTGGCGGGTGAGTTCGGCGAGGACGGGCCGGGCTGCCTGCCCGTAGGCGGCCTGGAGGTGGCGCAGGGTTTCGCGGGCTGCGACGGCTTGCTGTTCGTGGCGGCGGATGTCGTGCCAGCGGGCAGCGGCCATGACGACGAGCACGGCGGCGTCGAGGAGCATCGCGAGGCCGGTTCCGTCTGCTCTGCCGACGGGGTCCCGCAGCAGCCTCTTGATACTGCTCCGCAGGGCACGGGCGTGGTGGTGCTCGGCACGGATGCGGGAGCGTGTGGCGCGTTCGAAGGCGAGGGCTGCTTGCTGGAGTTGAGCTTTGGCGTTCGTGGGGGCGAGGAGGGGAAGGGCGTCCATGAGTTCGCCGAATGCGGCGATGTGGGCCTGGGCTGCGGCGTCATCGTCGCCGTGGTCGAGGACACCTGGGATGCGGTCGGCGGCCGCGGTCGCCCGATGCCAGGGGCTGGGCTTGCGGCTGTCGGTCCGCTGGGAGGTGGGTTCGTGGGAGGTGGCGTTGAGGCGTTCGCGGATCTTGGGCAGGGACAGGTCGGGGGCGAGCTTGGAGCCGGAGAACCAGATGGGTTCGCCCGAGGCGTTGGTGTCGTCGGGGAGGGCGGCCTTGTAGCCGCGGAGGTCGCCGGAGGGGAAGCGCTGTGCTTCGACCAGGACGCCGGAGCCAGAGAGCATGGCGAGGAACTCCTCCTCGGTGGTGGCGGCTGAGGCCACGGTGCGGATGGTGGCGCGCAGGCGTTCGCGCGCGGTCAGGCGGTGGCCGGTGCGCCGGGCCTTCTCCTTCTCCGCGCGGGTGGGGCGCTCGGCGGCGGTGCGGTCGCCGCGTACGACTTGGCGCAGGCCGTAGTCCCTCTCGATGGCGGCGAGTTCCTTGTCGGCACGGAGGTAGTCGTTCCAGTGGCGGGCGGTGCGCAGGTCGCCGCGGACCTTGGTGGCGGCGATGTGGATGTGGTCGTCGGCGTGGCGGACGGCGACCCAGCGGCAGCCGTCCGGATCTCCCTCGGGTGCGATGCCGGCGGCGTTGACGACGCGGCGGGCGATGTCCGCCCATTCGTCGTCGCTGAGAGTGTGGTCCTCCGGCGCGGTCCGTATCGAGCAGTGCCACACGTATTGTTCGGGCGCGCGGTCGCCGGCCTGCTTCACCCGTAGATCCAGGGCCTTCACGAGGTGGCTCTTCGTCCCGTTGAAGTCCTCTGAGCGGCCCGGGTCGGGGGCGATGCCGTCCCAGGAGGCGACCAGGTGCGGGTCGGTGTGCTCGTTGGCCCGGCCGGGGCCGTAGAGGTAAGCGATCAGCTTGGCGGTGTTCTTGCCGCTGGAGATCTTGGCGATCATTCAGGCAGCCGCCTTCGCGGTCGCCGCGCGGTACGAGCCGACGTCGATGTCGGTGACGGCGGCGCGGACGATGTCCAGGGTCCGTGTGGCTGCGGCGAGGACGGCGGCATCCACAGGGTGTGAATTGGCCCCGGAGTTGAGGACCCTGGCGATCTGGTTGACGTTGCGGCCGATGTGGGCGACCTGGGTGCGGAGGGCGTTCAGCTCGTCGATGAGGTCGTCGGTCGCGGTGCGCTGGCCAGGCAGGGCGAGGTTACCTTCGAGGTAGGCCATGATGACCGCCCCGACGAGATGGGCGGCGGCGATGTTCATTGAACGGGCTCTGGTGACGATCGTGTTCTTCTCGACGACGCTGTAGCGGACGTCGACACGCTCTTTGCGCTGGACAGTTTGACGCTGACGGCGACGTGCGACGCGGTACAGGGCGGCTTCGTCAGCGGCGCGGGGGAGCGACGGCTCGGAGTAGCCGACGGGCTTTTCCTCCTCGGGCACCCCTTGGTGCCCGAGGACCTCCGCCACCCCCGGGGCGGAGGCATCCCCGTGAGACCGGCCATTGGACGGTCCAGCGGGATACCTTGCTGCGCTTTGGGCTGAGGTGGTGGCCATCTCCAGCTGGTCGATGGCGAGTTTGTGGTGCTGGTCGTGCATGTGCGCGTTCTCCATTGATGTTCGTGTCGGGGGTGGCACCGGCGGCGAGGCTGGTCCGCGTTCCGTCTCGTGGTGCGACCCAGCGGTCTGCGGGGACCGGTCCGCAAGGTCGGTCCCCGGTTCCGGTCGGTCCCCGGGGCGGTCCGGTGGGCGTTGACCTGCGAAGACTTCCGGTCAGTCGGTGGCGAGCGTTCCGGTCGGTGCTGAGGCCGGCGGGCGGAGGGCGTTCATGACCTGGGTGAGCCGGTCCTGGCTGATGCGGTGGCCGGCGGCTCGTATCGTCTGGCGGACGGCGTCGCGGGTGGGGATTTCGTCCGCTGTGAACAGGGGCCGTGCGAGCTCGACCAGATCGTCCAGGTCGGCAGTGGTCGGTCGGCCGATACGGCGGGGGCGGTCGGACAAGGTGTCGTCGCTGAACAGTTCCCCCTGGCCACGTTGCTGGAGATCGTCTCGATCCGTTTCGACAACGGAGTCTTCGTCGACGTCTTCCCGCGGCTCGGGGTGCGCTTGACCACCCGCGTGGTCGCCGTGGCGGGGAAGCGCCCGGGTGGTGTGGCGCGTGATGAGGATGTGGAGGTGGACGGCTCCGGCGAGGGCGAGCGGGGCGAGAGTGGAGAGGATGCCGACGGTGGCGTCGCCGAGGTGCAGGCCGTCCGGTGCGGCTTGCTGGTTGAGGCGTATGGCGTGCAGTGCGTTGGCCCAGATGCTGGCGGCGGTGGCGGTGCCGAAGAGCGTCCACACGTAGAGGCGGGCGCCGAAGGACGCGGTCCGGAGGACGAGCAGGGCGCGGACGCCGTAGGCGATGAAGCCGTCGATGACGAGGGGGAAGAGGTAGGTGAGCAGTCCGCGGACGTGGATGGCGGTGGCCATCTGCTGCAGGGCGTCGTAGGAAAGGGCGCATCCGGCGCCGCCGAGGGCTGTGATGGCGGCGCGGTCCCAGCCGGTGGCCCGGTGAGTGAGGGCGAGGGGCGTCACGGGGTAGTGCTC
>NZ_JAINFC010000008.1 GCF_020740835.1 Streptomyces sp. UNOC14_S4 | reverse complement strand
CCCCCTGGCCGACGGCGGCGGCGCGCTCGCGCGTACCCGTACGTACTCGCGCGTGCTCGGGGGGCCTGTGCCGGCTCGGGGGCTATGCCGGCTCGATGGGGGCTGCGCCGACTCGGCTGGGACCTGCGCGCCGACTCGGCGTGGATCACGGAATCCAGCCGCCCGCCCCGGCCCCGCCCGACCCCGAGCCGTCCCTCGATGAAAGGCGTGCGCGATCACCCGCTGGAGTGCGGTATTGTTCTCATGCGCGGTCGGCGAGGGGAAAAGCCCGAGCCGGACAAGCACCGGGACGTGGCGCAGTTTGGTAGCGCACTTGACTGGGGGTCAAGGGGTCGTGGGTTCAAATCCCGCCGTCCCGACACCGGGGAATCAGCCCCTGATCTACGAAAGTAGATCAGGGGCTGATTCGTGTTCCCGTCCTTGCAGCACGAATCCTCCTGCGCTGATCAATATGGCGTCGGTACGGTGTCGGCGGATGGGCGGCGGCGAGGACAGGTTCCGGATTTTCTGGCGTGACGGCGGCAAGCGCGGCGGGTGGTTGTTCTCAGCTGATGGTGGCTGTCCAGCGTCCGCGGGACAGATGGCAGGCGCCATCGGGGGTGATCTCCACGCGGCTGCCGTGGAGCGGTAGCCCGCCCTCGGTGTTCTGCCGGTGGCGGATACGTTCGAGGACGTCCCAGAGTTGTCGGGGGCCGCCTTGGTGGACGTCGGGCGGGTCGATGAACCGGGCTGTCGCGCGAGCCCATGATCCGTCCTGGTGCAGCAGCCATGCCGTGCGCTGTTCGCCGTCCTGCCGGTAGTACGTCTGGACTCCGGGAGCGGCGAGTTCGAGCATCGAGCGCAGTTCCCAGGCGTCCGAGAGGTTCACGACCGGGTATCTGCCCCGGGTCACGCTGTCGCCGTCCGCGTCCTTGACGGCGTCGAACCGGTCGCCGGGCCCGGGCGGGCAGTCGGCACCGTGCCGGGTGCTCATGAACCCGGCCCAGTCGGGTTCGACCTTCCCGACGGCGCGGCCGTCGTCGGTCTTCCAGGCTGTCAGGACGATCGACGTGTTCGCGATGGTCGTCACCAGCCGTCCGCCCGGCCGGAGCGCGGAGAGCCACGACGCGGGGACGGGCCAGACGGACACCATGGAGACGATGCGGTCGTAGTCGCCGGGGAGGGGTCCGGTGGCGTCGCCGGTGATGAGGCCCGGGTGCAGGCCCATGCGGTCGAGCCGGTCCCGCGCGGCCTCGGTCAGGTAGGGGTCGACGTCGATGGCCGTGACGTGACGGTCGCCGAGGAGACGGGCCGCGAGCGCCGTGCCGTAGCCGGAGCCCGTGGCCACGTCGAGCAGGTCCGCCCCCGGGTACAGCCGTCCGTGCCGGTACATCTGGATGACCAGGCTGGGCAGCGTCGAGGACGACGTCGCGGGCCCGGTGGCCGTCCGCCCCGGTTCGGCGTGGTCGGCGTGGAGCGGTCCGACCCGGGTCACGAGCGTCCGGTCCGAGTACACGGCGCGGCTCCAGGCCCCGGGATCGGCCGCGCCGTTGTGCAGTACCCAGCCGCCCTGGCTACGCGACCACCATCGGGGCACGAGCTCGTGCCGGGCCGTCTCGGCGATCAGAGGACGCCAGCGCGAGACAGGGTCGGCGACTTCCTCGGCCAAGCGCCGGGCGTGCGGTTTCCAGTCCACAAGCGCTGCCTCACTTCTTGTCGGGGATGTCCGCGTACGCGGGGTCACATGCTTGCTGCTCGGCAGGCGCGCAGTCCGCGCCGTCCAGCGCCGGAAGACAGTCCGGGTCGCAGGGGTCGCCCCCGGCACGCGCCGGGACACGGCTGACCGTCGCCCGCCATTCCGGACTGGCGAGGACGTCGGCCAGAGACTGGTCTTTCACGTTGCCGCAGGCCATGAAACGGCTGATCGCGCATGGGCACACGCTGCCGTCCGACAGCACGGCCACACGCCCGGTTCCACACCTTCCGCACAACTCCCCAGGGTCCGGCACCGCCCCGCCGTCCGCGCGCCCGAACGCACGCTGCCGGTCGACCCGCACGTGCACTACGCCCATGGCGCCGAGTTCGGCGCGGGCTTCCTGTACCCGCTGGCCGTCGAGGACGCCCACGACGCCGGCCCGGACGACGATGCCACGGCGGCAGGCTTCAACGATGTTGGCGCGGGTGCGCGCATGGCTGCCAGGACGCGTGGTGATGCGGTCGTGCTCTTCGGCACGGTCGCTGTAGTAGCTCGTCGCGAGCGTCACGCCGTCGCGGGCGAACACGTCCCACGCGCGGCGGCCGACATGGAAGAGATTGCTGTAGATCTCCACCGCGAGGCCCCGGCCCAGGGCGTGGTCGACGAGTTCGACCCACCGGGGGTGAAGCGTCGGCTCGCCCCCGATCAACTGGACCTGCGGAATGCCCAGTCCTGCCGCCTCGGAGATGGCCCGAGTCCAGTCCGCGAGCGTCATGCTGCCGTGCGTACCCTGCGGGCTGGACGAGGCGTAGCAGTGGGTGCACGCGAGCTGACACCCACCTGTGATTTCCAGCTCCAGGGTTTTGAGCCGTACCGGGCTGATCGTCTCCATGGACACGGTCACGAGCGTTCCCCTCCTGGTACCGGTTGAGACGGCACAGGGACGGCCCCTGTGCCGTCGTGTACTTGCCGACCCGCCCGGCCGACTCCGCAGACGCAGTCTGTGCGCCGACCGGGCGGGCGTTTGAATCCGCCCCTCCGGGTTTCGGGGGATGAGACGCCGAAGGGGCAGGGGCTTGAGGCCGCCCGGCGAGGGGCTCACCAACCCTCGCCGGGCGGTATCCCGCCTCCGAAACCTGGAGAGCTCTACCCCAGGCCGCACACCGGGCGGAGCCGACCAGCGTCGCGAGGCCCGGCAAGGCAGGGGCTCCTATGGCCGCGGGTGCCGCCCGCGCCGCTCCGGCTGGGACTCCTCGCTGCTGTCCTCCGGCTCCGGCGGGCAGACCAGCAAGGGGAGGGCGCCGCGGAGGAGGATGCTCTCGTGACCCGTCGCAGCCGTGTGCTCGATGGCCCACGTATGACCAAGCACTGAGGAACTGCCGACGTCCTCGGAAGCGCCGCACTTACGGCAAGCGACGCTGTACTGATCGGGGCGCTCGCTGTCCGAGAGGATCACCCAGTCGGGGTACTTCTTGACGTAGGCGATCACCGGACGGCCGCCGACGCTTCGATGAATCGCACCTGAGCCTCGTGCATCTCGATCAGTGCGTCGTAGCGCCGCCGCTCTTCCTCACTCGCCGGGCGCACGCGGGAACGGCGGGTGCACCAGTCGAACCCGGTGGGGCGGGAAATGTAGGCCACGGGACCGTCAAGGCGAGTCAGTATGCCCGTCAGCCCGTAACGGGCGTCGAAAACCACTTCCCCAACGGGCAGGTCGGCGGCCGCGCGAGCCAGGCGTCTCGGCATGTCCGTCACGACGTCGCCCCCGCCCGCTGACACGCGTGCACCGCGGCGAAGTGGTCGAGGGAGCGGTGCTGGGCAGCGATCGCACGAAGGTAATCCCGGCAAGCCCATCCCGCATGCTGCTCTGCGCGCAGCCGCACGCACTCGTCGCACCGGTCGGTGTCTCCGCCGACGACGGTGCCCGCGGAGCCCGAGGAGTGGAGTAGGGAGATCACAGGCCCACGTCCCGGGGAGCGAGCCCGAGGCCCGCGCGTTCCTTGTCGGTGGCGATCCGCAGGCGGGAGAGGTCCGCCCTCCACTGCGCCGTGCCACCCAATCCCTTGACGGTGATGATCCGGTCGTTCCGGCCTGTGGTCAGTCCGAGCACCCCCGTTTCCTTGTCGGCTACCAACACGCCGGTGCGGTAGCCCTCCCAGGGCGTGGCCGTGTCGCTCATCGGCTCTGGGGCGCACCCTGGCGCTCCGGAGGGAAGCGATCCGATATACCTCGCGAAGGCAGGCAAAGAAGCGAGCCACTCGCGCAACCGCTCCTTCCCTCGCGGGTAAAGGGCGATCTCCGTTTCGTCGGGGGCCACGAGACCCTCGACGTCCCGGTTCTTGAGAAGGCGTGCCGCGTTCGGCCATGCCTTCCGGTCGGTCCGGGTCTTGGTGATCGGGTCAGTGTCGTACAGCTCGCTGTGCACGACCCAATCCCGTGCCTCAGCATGCTTACGCAGGGCGGCAAGGGTGTCCACGGGGTCGCGGTCGTCGCAAGAACATGTGTAGAGCACGACCGCGACCCGCTCGGGGAAGCCGCTTGCGGCATCCGCCAGTCGGCGGCGCCGGGGGTCCGGGGGCGTCTGGTTCATGGCACTTACCGTGCTCTGCCCCGGGCATTCCTGGAAGAAATGAGATGTACGACTCGGCGAAGTCGTCATGCTTCAACTCTCCCGTGGTGTACGACTGTTGATGGATCAAGTGTCACAGCTCGTACGTCACGTGCGAGCGCCCTGGTGTGACATCGGCCTGCCGGGGTTACAGGGCCGTCTTACTGGTTGCGGGGGCGAAACCGGCATCAATGCCGGGGCGCACGCCGATCAGTGCGGACACGCGACGCACCCGCGCTGTCGACGCGTGTCCGACTTTCTGAACGATCACGCTGGGCAATGCCTGATGACGGGCCCATGCGGGGGCTTCGACCAAGGTCTTTTCCAGCGTGTCGAGTGAGGCGTCCCACTGCTTGGCGTCCGCTTGAGCCATGGCTTTGTCCATGGCGAACCTGTTGCGGGCCGCTTCGGTGAGTGCACCCAAAGAGGCGTCGGAGATGTCATCGATCAAGCTCAGCGCCTTCCCTGTCTGCCCCAGGGCAACGGCGATGCCAACCGCCTGGGTGTCGGCCGTGACGGGGCCGAAGAGCGTCCCGCGGGCACGGTACTCACTGCCCATACGGGCCCCAGTGGCGGTCGACTGGGACAGGTACGACTTCACCAGGTCTTTGTCCCGCATCCGGCTTGCCACCACGGCGGCGAAGTTGATGTGCGAGCCGTAGACCGTGAGCTGTTCCTGTGTGGCGCTGGAGAACCGGGGCTCGATGTCTGCAGCAGCCTTCTCCGCCAGTGTCAGAGCATCACCGAGCCGGGCGTCACGGAGGTACACCCAGGCCCGCCCCGAGTCGACGAGCGCCGGTTGCAGCTCATCGTCAGACCGGTTCGCGGCCGACTGGGCGTGCCCGATGGCTGCGTACGCCAGGTCCCGGGCCCCCATCAAGTTCGCCACGTATGCCGCGAGCCGGTAGCCGTCGGCCAGCAGCCCCCAGGCGTCGCCCTGGGCTCCCACGGGTTGCCCGTGCAGGTGTGCGGCGGCGCGGGGTAGCAGGGGAGCAACAAGTGCTCCGGCGTTCGTGTAGAGACCCTTCCAGTAGGAATCCCAGCACCGGTCGATTGCCGTTCGAAGGCTCGCTGCGCCCTCCGCTTCCACACCTTCGGGGAGCAGACCGGCCGCAGTGTCATGCACGGTCTGAGACAGGGCCCTCAGCACAGAACGGTCGGCATGCGCCATGGCTCGCCGCGGCGCCTGCTGCCCGAGGACAACGGAGGTGTCCACCCCCAGCGTGTCGGCGACCTTCAAGAGGGTGTTGAGTGTGAGCTGCTTGTCCTGTTCAGCCTTCTGGATCGTGGCCACGGACAACCCCGTCATCTCCGCCAGTCCGGTCTGGTTGATGTCCTGGCCTCGAAGGATCTTGATTCGCTCACCAGTCGTGTAATCACTCCACTGCATGGGCCGCTCAACTCCGTTCTGGAACGTACCGGTTACTTGAACGGTACCCGCGCCACGTGGTCGGTGCGCTCAGGGAGAGGGCCCCTCGGGCGCAGAGCGAGGGCGACAGAGAGTGACGGCAATGCCGTCACAGTCCGAACTGGCGGTTCCCCTCCGGCGTGACCATTGATGTCCGGCCGCTCACCCCCGGCGCGGCGTCAGGAGTTGGCGGCGACCCTTCGCCTGAAAGCGCCGATCGCCCTTGGGCGCCGTGTTGCACGTGCAACACAGGGAGGCTCCAGGCGGCACGGAACGGGACTCAACGGCATGCAAACGTCCGTGTATGTCCGTTTCCCGGGAAAATCGCAGGTGAAATGGGTCACGTGGATGGGTTCAAATCCCGCCGTCCGGACACGGTGAAAGAAGCCTCTGATCGGCGGGAAATCGCAGGTCAGAGGATTCTTTGTGTTGCTCACCTGACGAGTGCAGGTGCCGCACGGGCGCGGTCTCTGGGACCAGTTTGGGACCAACGGGCTGAGCCGTTCAGGAGGGGCGGGCTTCTCCCAGGGGTGCCGCAGGTCCTGGACGAGCCACGTCCACCGGTCGGCGGCTTCCAGGCTGTCCCAGGCCCGGGTGGTGGCCTTGCCGTAGAGGCGGGTGTCGGCGGGCTACCGTCCCGGGAGCGCGATGTACTTGCTGAAGGCTTCCCGGCAGTCGGGAACGAACGGCCACTGCTGCAGGGCCTCCCTGAGAGCAGCCTCGGGAAGCCAGTCATGCCAGGCGATCTCCGACCGGTCGGGCGCCATGCCCTCTGCGATGACGGCCTCGTGCACGCCGAGCCAGTATGGGCTGATCACCCCACGGCAGAGAAACGTGAAGACAAGCCGGACCGGGGCACGGACACCGAGTTCCTCCTCCAGCTCCCGGGCAGCGGCATTCTCGTAGGTCTCACCCGCGTTCACCGCGCCGCCGAGCAGCCAGTTGTACCGGCCCGGGAACCGTGAAACGTTCTCCGGCCGCCGGTGCACGAGTATCCGGCCCTCCGCATCACGGCAGATGACGGTCGCCACCCGGTGCAGCCACTTCCTGCGGATGGCCTCGCCCCGGTCGACAACCCCCACCACCTGGTCCCACTCGTCCACACGCTCCACCAGCTCACTCATGACGCCCACGATCTCAAAGGCGCCTGGGGTGCTGTCACCGGGAGTGAGGAAGCCGGGCAACAGAGGCTGAATGCCAGGGAACGGACCGGCGGGGGATGCTCCCATGACGTCGGCCTACGCGCCGGGTGCCTCCGCACCGCACGCTCAACGGCCGTGAGCGCGCGGTGCGGAGACGATCGGGCGGGGCCCGGCGGACGGCGCATGACCCGGTCCGCGCGCATCCGCCCCAGGACCTCCACCGGCAGCCCGGCCAGAAGGTGGGCCATGCGCGGGGCGTCGTATCCGGTGTCGAGGACGACGAGGATGTCGCGGTCACCCACGTGTCGGCGGCCCATCTCGATCAGATCGGTGACCACCCGGCGGACTTGGGCGGCGGTGATCTCGGCGATGTCGTCGGCAGGGCCCAGGCGATGACGGACGCGTACGGCCCGAACTCTTGGAAGCGGCCTACGCGGAACCCCGCCTGCGTCAGCTGTTCCCCTGGACCGGAATGATGGAACTCCACTTCTTGCCTGCGGGCTGCGGTCCTGCCTTTGCAGGCAACTCCGAAGAACTCGCAGCCCACGAAGCCGCAATGCAGTAGTAGTCGAGCGCAGGATGAGAGCCCGAGGTTGGCAAGGGAGGCGGACAGTTGTGCGGGTGGGGGTGCGGGATTAGAGTGATCGTTCGTGCTCGGAGTGGTCGGCGGGGGCCGGTAACACGGGCCTGGGGGAAGGGAATTCCGTCGTGACCGAGACCGAGATCGAGATCGAGACAGCCGCCGCCGATCCCGCGATACCGGACAGAACCGGCCGGCCCGACAGCCCCGGCGGGATCGAGGTGCTCGCCTCGCTCAGCCCCGACTTCGACGCCGACCCGTACGTCGCCTACGCGCGGCTGCGCGAGCGCGGTCCGGTGCACCAGGTGGTGACGCCCGACAGGGGCGTGGTGTGGCTCGTGGTCGGGTACGAGGCCGCGCGCGAGGCCTTCAGCGCCCCGCAGCTCAGCCGGGACTGGCATCGCGAGTGGCGGCAGACCGGCTGGACCCCGCCGTATGCCCTGAACATGCTCGGCAACGCCAACATGCTGATGAGCGACCCGCCCCACCACACCCGGCTGCGGAAGCTGGTGGCGCGGGAGTTCACGGCCCGGCGGGTCGAGGGGATGCGGGGCCGCGTCCAGGAGATCACCGACGAACTGCTGGACCGCATGACGGCGGACGGAGCGCGCCGCGCCGACCTCATCGAGGCGTTCGCCTCCCCGCTCCCCATGATCGTCATCGCCGAACTGCTCGGCGTCCCCGGCCTGGACCGCGCCGCCTTCCACGCCTGGTCCAACGAGACCCTCGCGCCCACCAGCCCCGAGGCGGAGAAGGAGGCGTACGAGCAGGTCATGCCGTATCTCACGGGGCTCATCGCCGCCAAGCGCGAGAACCCCGGGGAGGACCTGCTCAGCGCCCTCGTCCACACGGTCGACGAGGGCGGCGACCGGCTCACCGAGGACGAGCTGGTCTCGTTGGCCTTCCTGCTGCTCGTCGCCGGGCACGAGACGACGGTCAACACGATCGGCAACGCGGTGCGCGCGCTCTTCGCGCACCCCGAGCAGTTGGCGGCCGTACGGGCCGATCCGGCGGGGCTGGCGACGGGGCTGGTGGAGGAGACGCTGCGCTACGACGGGCCGGTGGAGACCACCACGCCGCGCATCGCCCTGGAGGAGACCGAGATCGGCGGCGTACGGGTGCCGCGCGGTGCCATCGTGCTGATCGCCATGGCTGGCGCGGACCACGACCCGGCGCGCTTCCCCGATCCGGAACGCTTCGACGTACGGCGGCACGATGCCCGGGGCCATCTCTCCTTCGGACACGGGATCCACTTCTGCCTGGGCGCCCCGCTCGCCCGCCTCGAGGGCGAGGTGGCGCTGCGCTCGCTACTGGAGCGCTGCCCGGACCTGACGGCGGACGGGGAGCAGGGGGAGTGGCTCCCGGGGATGCTGATCCGGGGGGTGCGAGAGCTGCCGGTGCGGTGGTGATACGCCCGCCGCGGGCTGACGGGCTGACGGGCTGACGGGCTGACGGGCTGACGGGCGGGTGAGCGGTCGCGGCGCGCCGCTCGCGCAGGTCAGCGGGGGAGGAGGCTCACTGCCGCGGCAGTTGATGCAGGATCACCTCGACCTGCGCGGCTGAATCCATCCGATGGAGTTCCACCGACCGCCGCACAGAGTCGGCCCCGTCATTCCGTCAAGGGCAAGCACTCGGTGAGCAGGTCCACGACGTCGCGCCAAGCGCGCTGTGCGTGCCGCGGGTGGTGGGCGACGCCGGGGACCACCGCCTGGTCGACGGGAGGGTGGTGGAAGGCGTGCACGGCGCCGCCGTAGAGCACAAGACGCCAGTCGACACCCGCGCCCTGTATCTCGGCGGCGAACGCTTCGCGCTGTGCCGGAGGCATGATCGGGTCCTCCGATCCGACCCCGGCCCAGACCGGGCACCGGATGCGTGCCGCCTCGCCCGGCCGGCCGGTGGTGAGTCCATTGACTGTGCCGATCGCCCGCAGGTCGACGCCGTCACGGCCGAGTTCCAGCGCGATCGCGCCCCCGGTGCCGTAGCCGACGGCGGCGATCCGGTCGGGGTCGGTGCGCGGTTCGGCGCGCAGGACGTCGAGCGCCGCGTGGCCGATGTCCCGCATCCTCCGCGGGGCGCGGAGCAGAGGGGTGATGCGCGCCAGCATCTCCTCAGGGTCGGTGAACCAGCGTCCGCCGTTGATGTCGAAGGCGAGTGCCACATAGCCGAGTTCGGCCAGGGCGTCGGCGCGGCGCCGCTGGAAGTCGTTCAGCCCCGGTCCCTCGGGGCCGATCAGGACCGCGGGCCGACGGCCGCCGCCAGGCGGGAGCGCGAGGTGGCCGACCATGGTCAGGCCGTCGGCCGGATAGGTGACCGTGCGCGTCGTAACCGTCGTCATGCGAACAGACTGTAATGACCGCAGAGGTGGTCCGGACGGCTGTTGCCACCGCAGGCGCGGGCTCAGTACGCATCTGACGTGCGCCTTTCCTTCGCCGGTCGCAGCCTGCGGGGCGACCGGTCCGCCGTGTCGCTGGCGTACCGATGTTGACGCACAGTCAGTCACTCGGACGGTGGGGCAGCGGGGTCGGATGGTCCGCCGTGATCGGAAGGCGGCTCGTGGGACGAGCGTACGCGCAACGGCTGGTATTACTGGGGTATGCAGGAAGAGACGGCGCGCTCCGCGATCGACATGTTCATCTCCGCGTTCAACGCCTCGGACGACAGCTATGTGACTGCCCTGCTCTCCCAGGCCCTGACCTCGGACGTGGTCTTCTGGGGGCCGTTGGGTCGCAGTGAAGGAATCGAGGCGGTCGAGCGGTTCGTGCTGGACATCCGGCGCCACCCGGCGGGGACCGGCACGATGGTGCGCTGCTCGGCGGTGGACATGCCGGACGAGTGGGCCCGGTACCGGTGGGTCTTCACCACGCCGGATGGAGGCCCCCGCCTGGCGGGAACGGATGTCGTCCATCTGCGGCGGGGCCTCATCGACCAGGTCATCGTCTTTGCGGGGGAGATCGGGCCGTCCGCCTCCTGAGTCGTCCTCCTGTCGCTTCTCGCCGCGGATGCGGGCGCGTTCCTCGCGTTGGGCGGAGCCTGCGGTGGGCCGGATCCCCAACGGCCCGAACTCGTCGAAGGCGAGGCCCCGGTCCGGGAAGCGGTCCAGAACCCAGGTGGTGACCCCGCGTTCGCTCGCCGGGGTCCGCTGACCCCTCCCGTTCCCCCTGCGCGCTGCGCACCATTCCGAACACCGTGAGCCCGGCGCGAGCGAAGAAGTATCTCGCCGGGCCCATTGGCATGCCCGGAATTCGTGAGTGTTCCGGAAACTTTGACGGCAGCTTTCCGTGGATCGCCGGCATGTTTTTGGAAGTGCTTATTCACTTCTTTCGTCATCAATCCTGTCGCGATGTCCGAGTTGAGTGGAGACGTCAGGTGCCCGGGTTTTCATCAGGCGACTTTCGGCCGCGACGCATGATTCACGCCACTGATGCCTGTGCGAGAACCTCGAACACCTTGTGCGATCACCGGGTTTGGTGTTGTATCTGTGGCGAGAAAGTACCTATGTGAACGGCCGTGGCGAGGTGAAGCCTCCCGCCTGCTTCGGCGTTGCTGAAAACAGGGAAACAGGGATAGGAATTCGCCAGGGATGAGCACGCCCCTGAGTGTGTGGCGCCGAGCGGAAGCGAATGCCTCCCGCATTGCGTGCGCTGCTGAACCGACTTTGCCTGCTGAAGGCGAGGTGCGGCTATTCCATGGCGATTGTCAATGAGCGCAACCGGACGATGCAGAACTTCACCACGACACAGCCGAAAGCGCTTGCTCAAGGCACGCTACAACGTGAAGGAGATCGCCATGAAGGAATCGTCGGAGACGGCCTTGGACGAGCTGTGGAATCTGGTGTACACCAGCTTCAGATTTCCGTTCATGCATGCCGCTCTGCGTCTTGAGCTCTTCACCCTGCTGAAGGACCGGCCGGGCAGCACCCTCGACGAGATCACCACCGAGCTTGGGCTGCAGGAGCGTGCCGGACACGTGCTGCTGCTCGGGTGTTGTGCGTTCGGCCTCGTACGCAAGGAGGGCAACGGATACCACAACACCGCGGCCACCGACCTGCTGGCCGGCGACCAGAACGCGTTCATGCCGGTCATCGTCCGCTACACCCACGAGATGCTGTACCAGCCGATGGGCTGGCTCCACGAGTCGCTCGTGAACAACGAGAACGAGGGGCTGCATCGTGAACTGCTCGCCGACACCCCGGCGACCACGCTCTACGAGCTCCTCGGTGAGGACAAGAACCTCGAGCAGGTGTTCACCGCCATGATGGATCACCAGAGCCGCTCGGTGGTCGAGGACCTCGTCGACGCAGTGGACTTCTCGTCGTACCGGAAGGTGCTGGACGTCGGCGGTGGCACCGGGACCAACTCCATAGGTTTCGCGCAGCGCTGGCCGCACCTTCGGGCGACCATCCTCGAACTTCCGAACGTGGCGGAGATGGCCACTGCCCGGATCGCCGAAGCCGGCCTTTCCGAGCGCATCACCGCGGTCGGGACCGACATCTGGAAGGACGAGTTCCCCTCCTCCCACGACTGCGTCGTCTACTCGCGCTTTCTGGAGATCTGGTCGCCCGAGCAGGTCCGCGACCTCTTCGCGAAGACGTACCGCGCTCTGGAGCCGGGCGGTCACATGGTGATCGTGGCGTGCGCCCTGGACGACGACGAGACCGGCCCGGCCCACGCCGCGTTCATGGCGGCGTACGTCCAGACGATCGCGTCGCCCGAGGGCCGTATCTACACGGCGCAGGAGTTCGAGCAGTGGTACACCGAGGCGGGCTTCGAGCCGATGGATCGCCAGTACCCCGGCCGCTTCGACGTCATCCTGCGCGCCCGCAAGCCCCTGGCCGGCTGAGTCCCTGCGCGCTCCACCCGCCTCACTGCCGATCCGTCAGGCGGGCCACAGCGGCAGCGATCGCCTGACGGCGCGGCCCGCCCGTCAGAGCGCGGCCGCACCACTTCCATGGCGCCCTGCGCTCGCGTGTCACATCCTTTCCTTCGGGGCCGCACGGCTACGCGCCCACGTACCCCGTATCCGCGTAAAGAAGCACGGTGCGGCCACGCATGTGTCCGTCCACGCAGGCGTCCGTCCACTCTCCCTGCGCATCACGCAGCTGCGTGCTCCGTACGCATCCGCGCGTGTCCGCGCGTGTCCGCGCGTGTCCGCGCGTGTCCGCGCGTGTCCGCGCGTGTCCGGGCCGGAGCGCTGAGGGCCGCCTGCCCTGAGCAGCCGTCACCGCATCCGTACCTCCTCACCTTCACTTTTACCTTCACCGTAACCCCGAACCGCCCGCCGACAGCTCCGTGTTGGGGCGGGGTGGCAGTGTGCCCTGCCCGTTTCCTCGGCGCCGTGTCCATGAAAGGGAGCTTGAGTGAATTCGCCTGACCGGCTTGCTATCGTTACCGGCGGAACCAAGGGAATCGGTCTCGCTTTCAGCCACCGGCTCACCCGGTTGGGATATCGGGTGGTCGCCACGTTTCGCAGTGACGAAGAATCGGCGAACCGTGCCGTGCAAGAGGTGGAAAAGGGGCTCTCGGTCGTACGGTCGGATGTGTCCGACCCGGACGGGGTGGCTGAACTCGCCGAACTCGTACGGTCCGAGCACGGGGTTCCGCAGGTCCTGGTCAACAATGCCGGCCTGAATGTCGACCGTCCGGTCCTCGAAATCTCCGACGCCGACTGGCGCCGGGTGCTGGATACCAACCTTTCCGGCCCCTTCTATATGACACGGGCCTTTGCGCCGCTCATGCTGGAGGCCGGTGGCGGCTCCATCGTCAACATCGGTGCGACTACTGCTATTCGGCCCCGGATGAACGGCGCCAACTACTGTTCGAGCAAAGCCGGTCTGCTTCATCTGACCAAGTGCCTGGCCATGGAGCTCGCCCCGAGCATCCGTGTGAACTGCCTTATTCCGGGGATGATCGACACCGAGGAGATGCGTACGCGCTACCGCTTGGCCGAGCCGGAGTACATGGAGGCGCTGCTGAACGAGATTCCGCAGCGCAGGATAGGCGCCACCGACGAGATGGCGGACGCTCTGGAGTACCTTGTGGGCGAGGGTGCCACGTACGTCACCGGGCAGAAACTGATCGTCGACGGCGGCCAGTTCATGTGGTGAAGCGCTCGGCGCGCCACCGCGACGCACACCGCCAACCGCTGGAATCGCCAGCATTCCTTCAACGTTCAGGGAAAAAGAAAATCCATGCGATCACGTCTTGAGCGCTACCAGGAGTTCCTGGAGCAGGAGTACCGCACCGGCTTCACCAAGTTTGATGAGTACGACATATCCGGAATCTCCGCGGATCTGCTGAAGAGACTGAAGGACGGTCACTTCACGCGCATCGTCTTCAGCGGAATGGGCTGCTCGGCCATTGTGTCGGACGTGATCAAGGTGTTCTTCAACTCGATCCGGAGCGACCTCGAAGTGCATGTCTTCAACGACTACGACTTCGAGTACCTGATTCCGCGCACGGTGATCGAGGACGAGCGCACGCTGATCATCCTGAGCTCGTACAGTGGCCACTCCAACGAGCCGGTCCGTGCCTTCCACGCGCTGCGCCCCATGCACGACCGGGTACTGCTGCTCACCTCGGGCGGCCGGCTCGGCGAGCTGGGCGAGGAGCACGGTGTCTCCATCGCGCGGTGGACGTTGAGCAAGCCGGATCGCGAGTACCCGCTGTTCCACGTGGGCCAGTACTTCTCGATCCTGGTCGACATGTTCCTGCAGATCGGTCTGCTGACGAAGGACTACGGACCCGAGGTCCGCGCCCTGGCCGAGGACCTGCGGGGCGACTTCACCCCCGCACTGCGCGCCCTGGCCGCGGACGCCGCTGTACGGAGCGAGAACGCCAATATCATCATGCTCGGTTCGCCCAAGTGGCACGAGAGCCTGCTGAAGCTGGCCAAGATGCACTTCAACGAGATCGCCATGGTGCCGGCGACGCGGAACTTCTTCCACGAGTTCTGCCACAGCGAGGTGGCCACGCTCACCGATCCCGAGCGGCGGCACAGCATCCTCGTCTTCACCGACCCGGAAGAGGACGAGTACACGCAGGCCAAGCGGAAGAACCTGGTGTCGTTGCTGACCGCGCCGATCCCGCAGAACGCGAATGTCACCGTCACCGAGATCGAACTCGACCAACCGACCTTCATCCGGCAGTACTTCACCGCCCTGGAGTTCGTCCAGTACCTCGCCCTCGATCTGGGAAAGGCGCGGGAGACGAGTTCGCGCAACCTCATCTCCGAAGCCGCCGGAAACCCCTGGTACCACAGCAGCACCATTGCCGCGGAGGACGCCGGCTGACACGGGCGCACGGCGTCGGAAGAGATGGGTGCACAGCTCAGGAAACGAAGGCAAGAGCCGAGGAAAATGGAGCGATCGTGAATCCACGGGGGCATAGTTCACTCACGGCCTATCAGCAGGACATCTGGGCCGCGAACTCCCTCTTTCCAGATCTCCCGCAGTTCAACTGCTTCATCACCGACCGGTTCTCGGGTGACGTGGACGTCGACCTGCTCAAGGCGTGCCTGCGCCGCGCGGTCGCCCGCAACGACGCGTTCCGGATCCGGATCGACCCGGCGGAGGGGACCCCGCGCCAGTGGGCCGAGGACGAGGCCTACGACATCCCGACGATCGACCTTTCCGGGACCGCTTCGCCGCGGGCGGCCTGCGAGGCGTGGATCAAGGAAGCGTTCGACGTGCCTTTCGAGGTGGAACGCAACCGGCTTTTCACCCTCGCGGTCCTCAAGGAGAGCGAGGGAGTGCTCCATTCCTACGTCAAGGTGCACCACATCGTCGCGGACGCCTGGGGCCTGAACCTCTTCATGTCCCAGGTCCGGGCCGATTACGACCGGGTGCGGCGGACAGGGCAGTTCGAAGAGCCGTCCGTGCCGTCGTACCTGGAATTCACCGAGGAGGAGGGCAGCTACCGGGCATCGGACGGCTACGCGGACGACCGGGCCTATTTCCAGGAGCAGTTGCGGGGCATATCACCGGCCTTGTTCCGTCGGTCGGCCCCGGCCGGTTCCCGCGGCAGCGCCCGCCACAGTTTCCTGATCGAACGCGCTGTCATCGAGAGCATCCGCGAACGCGGCCATTCGGTCTTCGCGTTCGTCGCGGGAGCCTTCGCCGTCTACCTCTCGCGCGTGCACGGCAGCCACGAGGTCGTCCTGGGCGTACCGCTGCTGAACCGGCCCACGGCCCTGCGGAAGCAGACCGTCGGCCACTTCGCGAACACGCTGCCCCTGCGGGTGGCGGCCGGCGGGGACCGCACGATGAGCGAGCTCGTCGCCGAGGTGCAGGCCTCGACCCGGGCGCTCAAGCCCCACGAACGCTTCTCCCTGGGCGACCTGCTGCGCTGTGTACCGCTCCAGGAGAGCGGTCCCAAGCGCCTGTTCGACACCACCATCGCCTATCTGCGCTGGCCCAGTCCGCCGGACGTCCAGGGCGTGGCGTACGAGACCGTCGTGCAGGCGCGTGCCCACGACGACGACGTGCTGGCCGTGGTCGTCAACGAACTGGACGACGTCGGTGACGTCCTGGTCGACATGGACTACGCCCTGGACGTGTTCGACGCGGACTTTCCCGTGGAGTCGGTGGCCACCCACATCGACGCGATCCTCAAGGGCGCGCTCGCGGGGGCGGACCTGCCGCTGTCGCGGATCCCCATGATCGGCGAGGCGGAGCGGGCCGCCCTGCTCGCGACCGGCAGCGGCCCGGTGCGTGCCTTCACCGAGGGCGCCACCGTCCACGCGCTCTTCGAGCAGCAGGCGGCACGGACGCCCGACCGGGTGGCCGTCGTCGGCGACGCCCCCGCACAGTCGCTGACCTTCGCCCGCCTCGACGGCTGGGCCAACCACATCGCGCACCAGCTGCGCGAGGACGGCGTGCGGACGGGTGACCGGGTCGCCGTGGTGGCCGAGCGCGGCCCGCACCTCGTCGCAGCGGTCCTGGGCGTCCTCAAGACAGGCGCCGCCTACGTCCCCGTCGACCCGGGCCACCCCGAGGAGCGGGTCCGGTTCGTCCTGGCGGACAGCAAGGTGGCAGCGGTGCTGCTGGGCAGCACCGTGCCCACCGCCCTGGTGGGCGACGCCGTGCCCGTACGGCGCCTGGAGGCCGCGGCGTCCACCGCGCCCGCCGCACCCGTCCCGCTGGGCGGACCGCAGGACCTCGCGTACGTCATCTACACCTCCGGGTCCACCGGGCGGCCCAAGGGCGTGCAGATCGAGCACCGCTCCGTGGTGAACCGGCTGGAGTGGATGCAGCGCCGCTACCCGGTCGGCGAGGGGGACGTCCTGCTGCAGAAGACGCCGGCGACCTTCGACGTGTCGGTGTGGGAGCTGTTCTGGTGGGCGCTCACCGGGGCCGGCCTCGCGCTGTTGCCGCCCCGGGGGGAGCGCGACCCCGAAGCCATCCTGCGCACCGTACGGGCACACCGGGTGAGCGTGGCCCACTTCGTGCCGTCGATGCTCGGTCCCTTCCTCGACCTGGTCGAGGAGGACCCGGCCCGGGTGGCGGACGCGGCATCCCTGCGCCAGGTGTTCTGCAGCGGCGAGGCGCTGACACCCGCTCATGTGAACCGCTTCAACCGCGTGTTCGCGGCCGCCGGTGCCACGGCTCCCCGGCTGGTCAACCTCTACGGTCCCACCGAGGCCACGGTCGACGTCACGTACTACGACTGCCCCGGCGGAACGGACGGGGAGGTGCGCCGGGTGCCGATCGGGCGGCCGATCGACAACATCCGGCTGTACGTGGTCGGGCCGCACGGGGACGTTCAGCCCGCCGGCGTCGCCGGTGAGCTGTGCATCGCGGGCGTGGGCGTGGCGCGCGGCTACCTGGACCGGCCCGAGCTGGACGCCGCGGCGTTCGTGCCGGACCCGTTCACGCCGGGCGGGCGCATGTACCGGACCGGCGACAGGGCGCGGTGGCTGGCGGACGGCACCCTGGAGTACCTGGGCCGGCTGGACGACCAGGTCAAGATCCGCGGCAACCGCGTGGAGCTGGGCGAGGTGGGCAACCGCCTGGCAGCCTGCCCGGGCGTGCGGGACGCCCTCGTGGTGGACCGGACCGCGCCCGGCCGCGGCGTGCACCTGGTGGGCTACTACGTGGCGGACGAGGAGGTGGGGGCGGCCGGCCTGCGGGCCCGACTCCTGGACTCCCTGCCGGAGTTCATGATCCCGGCATACTTCGTGCGGATCGACCGGATACCGCTGACCGCGAACGGCAAGGCCGACCGGCGGCGCCTGCCCGCTCCCAGGGTGGAGACGGAAACCGGCGCGCAGACGCCGTCCAACGAGACCGAGGCGAAGCTCGCGGCGGCCTGGGCGGCCGTACTGGGAACCGACGCGGTCGGCGTCGACCAGGACTACTACTCCCTGGGCGGCGACTCGATCCAGATGCTCCGCATCCAGGCGGAGGCACGGCGTGCGGGGGTCCACTTCACCCTGGCCGACATGGTCCGCAACCCCACCGTCGCCGCGCTCGCGGCGGCCGCGACGACCGCGCCGCGGGAGGAAGAGGACGCACCGCCGGCACCGTTCGCCCTGGTCCCGGGCGTCGACCGGGCACGGCTGACCGGCCTGGCGGACGCCTACCCGGCCACCCGGCTGCACCTGGGCCTGCTCTACCACAGCCGGGAGCACGAGAGGTCGGCCGTCTACCACGACGTCTTCCGCTACTCGCTGAGGTCGCCGTGGGACGAGCGGGCGCTGCGCCGTGCCTTCGACGGCCTGGTACGGCGCCATCCGGTGCTGCGCTCCGCCTTCGACCTCGGCGGCTACTCCGAGCCGCTCCAGCTGGTGCACCGGCAGGCCGACGGCGGACTGCAGATCGTGGACCTGCGCGGCCGCGGCGAGCAGGAGGCGCAGGACGAGGTGGACCGGCACGTCCAGGAACGGCGCTACCACGAGTACCGCCTGGACCGGCCGCCGCTGTACCTGTTCCGCATGCACGTCCTGCGCGACCGCCTGGAGCTGGTGTTCAGCTTCCACCACGCGATCCTCGACGGCTGGAGCGTAGCCACGCTGGTGCGCGAACTGCTCCAGGACTTCCTCCACCACGCCGGACAGCCCGTCGCCGCCGTCCCGTCGCAGGAGCTGCCCTCGCCGGCCCTGTACGTACGCGAGGAGCGCCGGGCCCTCGCCTCCGAGGAGAGCAAGCGGTACTGGCAGCGGCTGCTCGACGGCGCCGAACTGGCCCAGATCGACGGCCTGCGGCCGTACGAGGCCGCGGGCGACACGGGTCTCGTCGTGCACCAGGTGGAGCTGCCGGACGGCCTGGCCGACCGGGTGGGCCGCCTGGCGCGCACCCACGACCTGCCGGTCAAGTCCCTGCTGCTCGCCGCGCACTGCCTGACGCTGCGGCTGTTCTCCGGCCTGCGGGACATCACCACCGGCCTGGTCACCGGCGGACGGCCGGAGCAGGCCGACGCCGAACGGATCACCGGGCTGTTCCTGGAGACGCTGCCGCTGCGCCTGGACGCCCAGCCGCGTTCCTGGCTGGACTCGGCGCGCGAGGTGTACGCACAGGAGCGGGAGAGCCATCCCCACCGGCGCTACCCGCTCAGCGCCATCCAGGAGGACCGCGGCGGGGACGTCATCTTCGACACGGCCTTCAACTACGTCCACCCGCACGTGCTCACCTCGCTCTTCGAGGGCACCGGCATGGAGCTGACCGAGTTCAGGACCTGGGAGGAGACGAACTTCAAGCTCCTGGTCAACGCCGTGGTCGACCCGGTGGACGAGCGCCTGTGGCTGCGTATGGACTGCGACGGACGCACCTTCTCCCGCTCCCAGGCCGAGAGCATCGGACAGACGTACGTCGCCATCCTCCGGCGGATCACCGAGCAACCCGAAGAGGACGTGGACTTCGCCTTCCTGGGCGGCGGGCGCGTACCCGCCGCGCGGCTCGCGGGGGAGGCGCCCCCGGACGTCATCCGGCTGATCGGCGAGCACGTCGCCCGTACGCCCGACGCGGTGGCCGTCAGCTGCGGTGCGCGCAGCTGGACGTACGCCCAGCTCGACGCGGCCGCGAACCGGATAGCCCACGGCCTCGTCGGCGCCGGAGTGCGCACCGGTTCCACCGTCGGCATCGCCATGGACCGCTCGCCCGAGACCCTGGCGACCGTCCTGGGCGTGGGGAAGGCCGGAGCCACCTGCGTGCCGTTCGACGTCAGCTACCCGCGGGCCCGGCTCGCGACGATGACCGCCCAGGCCGATCCGCTGTGGATCGTCACCAACGAGACGCACGCACCGCTCTTCGACGGCTTCTCCCGGCTGCTGTACGTGGACGGGCTGCTCGAGGCCGAACCGGACCCGGGCGGCGCCGCGGAATTGCCGGAGATCACCGGCGAGACCGTCGCCTACCTGCTGTTCACCTCCGGGTCCAGCGGCGAGCCCAAGGGCGTCGAACTCCCGCACCGGGTGCTCGCCAACTACATGCGCTGGCAGGTGCCCTCCGCCAGCGGTGCGGCGGGCGGCAAGACCCTCCAGTTCGCCCCCCTGAGCTTCGACGTGGCGTTCCAGGAGATCTACTCCACGCTGTGCGGCGGCGGCACCCTGCAACTGCTCGCCGAGGACGAGCGGAAGGACATGCCGGCCCTGCTGCGGCTTCTGGACCGCGAGGAGGTGGAGCGGGTCTTCATGCCCTACGTCGCGCTCCAGCAGCTCGCGGAGACGTCCCAGGCGCTGGGCATCCGCCCTGCCGCCCTGCGGGTGGTCATCTCCTCCGGAGAGCAGCTGAGGATCACCGACGAGATCCGCCGGTTCTGCGCGGCGCGGCCGGACACGGTCCTGGAGAACCAGTACGGGCCCACCGAGACCCACCTGCTGACCCATCACACGATGACCGGCGACCCGGCCCTCTTCCCCGGCCTGCCGCCCGTCGGCGTGCCGGTGGACGGCATCGAGCTGCACCTGCTCGACGGCCTGATGCGGCCGGTGCCGCCGGGCGCGAAGGGCGAGATCTACGTCGGAGGGGTGTGCCTGGCCCACGGCTACCGCAACCGCCCCGACCTGACCGAGCAGCGGTTCGTACCGGACCCGTCCGGTGAGCCGGGCGCCCGTCTGTACCGTACGGGCGACCTGGCCAGGGTCATGCCCGACGGCAACCTCGCATGGCTGGGCCGCGCCGACTCCCAGGTGAAGGTGCGCGGCTTCCGGGTCGAGCTTGCCGAGGTGGAACTCGCGATCGCCAAGCTCGCCGAGGAGCAGGCCGCGTCCGGTATCCGCGAGGTGGCGGTGGTGGCGCGGCGCCGGGAGGGTGGCGACGCGTTCCTCGCGGCGTTCCTCGTCGGCGACGCCGACGTCGTGGACCTGGACGAGGTGCGCGGCCGACTGCGCGCGGTGCTGCCGGACTACATGATGCCCTCGCACCTGGAGTGGCTGGCGAGCCTGCCCCTGACGCCCAGCGGCAAGCGGGACGACGCGCTGCTGCGCCGCATTCCGCTGGCCGCGCCGTCGTCGGACGCCACCCCGCCCGCCGACGAGCACGAGAAGGCACTGGTGGGCATCCTGGCGGAACTGCTGGAACTGCCCGCGGTGGGCGTGCGGGACAATTTCTTCGACATCGGGGGCACCTCACTGACCGCGATGCGGCTGGTGATGACGATCGAGCAGCGCTACGGCGTCAACGTCCCGCTCTCCACGTTCGTCGCCGCCCCGACCGTCGCCGGTCTGGCACAGCACCTGCGGGGCAGCGGCTCCGCGGCCCGGTTCGACCCGGTCGTGCCGATCCGCACCGAGGGCGACAAGCCGCCGCTGTTCCTGGTCCACCCGCTGGGCGGCCATGTGCTGTGCTACGTACGCCTCGCCCGTCACCTGCCGCAGGACCAGCCGGTCTACGCGCTCCAGGCGTCGGGGACCGTGGCGGGCACCGAGCCCCTCAGCTCGATCCCCGAGATGGCGGCGGGCTACCTGGAAGCCGTGCGGCGCGTGTGCCCCGAAGGGCCCTACGTGATCGGAGGGTGGTCCTTCGGCGGCTTCATCGCCTTCGAGATGGCGCGACAGCTGCGGCGCAGTGACCCGGACGCCCTGCACGGCACCGTGCTGATCGACCCGATCGCCGTCAAGCAGGGGGAGCGGCCCGACGTCGCCGACCACTCGCTGCTGGAGTGGTTCTTCTGGGAGCTGCTGTGGATGGAGCGCGGCGGCACCGCACCGGTGGTCCCGCTGCCGGACGGCCTGGAGGAGGAGGCGAAGTTCGACTTCATCGTCGGACACGCCACACAGGCGGGCGTCCTGCCCGCGGGCAGCTCACGCACCACCGTGCGCCGCCTGTTCGAGATGTTCAAGGCGCACTGGCGGGCGATCCTCACCTACCGGCCCGAACCGGGCGACGGGGACGTGGTGCTGCTCCGTGCGACCTCGGAACTGCCGGAGATCCTCCAGCCGATGCACGGGGCCGCGCAGAGCCTGCACACGGACCCCACCAACGGCTGGGGCGACCTGACCACGGGACGGCTCCAGGTGCTCGACGTCCCCGGTGACCACCTGGTGCTCCTGGAGGAACCGCACGTGAACGTCGTCGCCGAGAAGATGGCTCAGGTGATGACGGCCGGCCGGCCGGGCCGGAGGCGGCCGTCGCAGAGGAGTGGGAAATGACGCAGCACCCCCCGCGCAAGGCTCTTGTCATCGGAGCGGGCATCGGCGGCCTCGCGGCCGCCGCGACACTGCGCCGCGCAGGCGTCGAGGTGCGGGTCTTCGAGCGGGCTCCCGAGCTGCGACCGGGCACCACGGCGGTGTCGTTGATGTGCAACGCGGTCCTGGCGCTGCGCGCCCTCGACATCGACATCGCCCCGGGGCTCGACAAGCGCGCCGAGGTCTTCGACGAGCTCAAGTTCCTCACCCGGCGCGGCCGTCCGATCAGGGCCCTTCCGTTCCGTGAGGTCTCGGACCGGCTGGGGGCCTCGAACTACGCCGTGCACCGGGCCGACCTCCAGCGGACGCTGCTGGACGCGCTCGGGGACGAGAGCGTCATCGAATTCGGCACCACGGCAGCCGAGTTCGTCAGCGGCGAGGACGGGGTCGAGGTCACCTTCGAGGACGGCCGGACCGCCTCGGGCGACTTCCTGATCGGGGCGGACGGCTTCAACTCGGCGATTCGCAGGCAGGTGGCGGGCGCCGCCGACGGACCGCGGCCCGGCAACTACGCGTGCTGGCTGGCCACGGTGCCCTTCACGCACCCGCGGATGAGCAAGGGCTACGCGGCGCACTACTGGGGGCGTGGACAGCGTTTCGGCCTCGCCGACATCGGCCGTGGCCGCGCCTACTGGTGGGCGACGAAGAACGTGCCCCCGGGCGCCTCCGGACACCTGCGGCGCGGCAAGGAAGGGCTCGCGGGTCTCTTCGCGGGCTGGGCCGACGAGGTGCGGGAGGCGATCCGTACCACCCCCGAGGAATCGATCGTCCGCATCACCGCCCAGGACCGCCCGTTCCTCCGGCGGTGGGGCACCGGACGCACGACCCTGCTCGGCGACGCGGCCCACCCGATGCTCGTGAGTCTGGGCCAGGGGGCGGCGCTGGCCATCGAGGACGCCGTCGTCCTCGCCCAGCACCTGCGCGCGACAGCGGACCCGGTCGCGGCGCTGCGCGGCTACGAGGACGAGCGCAGGCCGCGGACGGAGGGGCTGGTCGCCGCGGCCCGCGCGCTGAGCGGGACCGAGCAGCTGGAGGGCCTCTTTCCCGCCCTGGCGCGCGACCTCTACTTCCGGTTCGCACCGCTGTCCAAGCTCACCGGTCAGAACGAAGCGGTCCTCACCTGGCCCCCACTGGGCTGACCCCACCCCACGACCGCTGATGGCCGACCCGCGGGTGGGCATACACGTGCCCACCCGCGGCCGCGCCGGTATCCCCGCTCTTCATAGGGGCAGATCATGGATCTGCCCCATCCGCTCAGGAGGTACCTGGGCGCCGGCGAAGAGCTATGACCGGGAAGGACCGGAGGATCATTGTGGCGCTGACGGTCTGCCGGGCAGGAGGGGCATGCGGGTCGGGTACGAGGCGCCAGTGCGAGGCGACGGCGGCGAGGACGAGGGCGGCTTCCGCCATGCCGAAGGTGTCACCGTCCCTCCGGCCTCTGGTCAGCAGATACGAGGGAGCTGTTCGCCGACCGGCATGTCGATCACGCGACGGGCGCCGACGGCTGTGCGCATGACGACGCGTCCGGGGTGCCCGTCGGCAGGTGCCACCTCTCCGATCCTCATCGCTCCGCTGCCCTCGGGCAAGGAGCGCATGACCGCCAGTGCCTCGTCGGCCACGGCGGGCGACACGAAGGCGGCCATGCAGCCCTCGTTGGCCACGTGCAGCGGGTCGAGCCCGAGGATGTCGCAGGCCGCCGCGACCGGTTCCGGGACCGGTACGGCGCTTTCGTCGATCTCCACTGCCACGCCCGAGGCGTGGGCGATCTCGTTGAGCGCGGCCGCGAGTCCGCCCCGTGTGGGGTCGCGCAGGGCGTGCACCTCGCCGCCCAGGCCGGCGAGCGCGGCTACGAGGCGATGCAGTGGACGGGTGTCGGAAGCGATGTCGGCTTCGAAACCGAGCCCCTCGCGCGTACTGAGCACGGCGGTGCCGTGCAGGCCGATGGGACCGGACAGCAGGACGGCGTCCCCGGGGCGGGCCGCCGCCGCGGACACGGACAGTCCGGGGAGGCGCCTGCCGATTCCGGTCGTGGTGATGAACACCTTGTCGGCCGCTCCCCGGCCGACGACCTTGGTGTCCCCCGTGATCACCGGCACGCCGGCTTCCTGGGCCGCCTTGCCCAGCGAGCGGAGAACGGCCTCCAGGTCCCCGAACTCCAGCCCCTCCTCCAGGAGCAGTGCCACGGACAGGGCCACGGGTCCGGCTCCGCGCATCGCCAGGTCGTTGACCGTGCCGTGGACGGCCAGCGAGCCGATGTCCCCGCCGGGGAAGAAGAGCGGGCTGACGACGAAGCCGTCCGTGCTCATGACGAGGTCCCCGCTGCCCGGCAGCAGGGCGGCGTCCTCCAGCGGACCCTCCCGGCCGTCGCCGAGAACGGGGAGGACCAGGGACTCCAGCAGCTCGGCGGTCAGCCGCCCGCCGGCTCCGTGGCCGAGCAGGACGCGTTCGTTCTCCGCATACGGCAGAGGACATGTGGTGGTCATGCCGGGCTGCCTTTCGCGGACACGGCGGCGGTTCGCCCGGCGGTTCGTCCGGCGGCGTGGAAGGCCGCGCAGGTGCCCTCGGCCGACACCATCGGGGCGCCGAGGGGACGGCGGGGAGTGCAGCGGGTGCCGTAGGCGGTGCAGTCGGTGGGGAGCTTGGCCCCGATGAGGATGCCGCCCGCGATGCACTCGGGATGTTCGGCGGAGTGCAGGGTGTCGACCGCGTAGCGCCCGGCGGCATCGAACGCGGCGAATTCCGGGCGGAGTTCGAGGCCGCTGCGGGGAAGTTCACCGACGCCCCGCCAGGCCCGGTCGGTGACCTGGAAGACCCGGGCGACCGCGGACTGCGCCTCGTCGTTCCCCGTGCGGCGTACGGCGCGCACGTACTGGTTCTCGACCTCGGCCCTGCCCTCTTCCAGTTGCCGGACGGCCATCAGGATGCCCTCCAGCAGGTCGAGGGGTTCGAATCCGGTGACGACGACGGGGACGCGATACCGGGCGACGATGGGCTCGTACTCGGTCCAGCCCATCACCGCGCACACGTGGCCCGCCGCGAGGAACGCCTGGACCTCGCACTCGGGGGAGTCCAGCAAGGCCGTCATGGCGGGCGGTACGAGGACGTGGCTGACCAGCATCGAGAAGTTCCGCAGCCCGAGGCGGGCGGCGTGCAGGACGGCCATGGCGTTGGCGGGCGCCGTGGTCTCGAAGCCGACGGCGAGGAAGACGACTTCGGACTCCGGGTGCTCCTCGGCGAGCTTGACCGCGTCCATGGGGGAGTAGACGACGCGTACGTCCGCCCCGCGTGCCCGCAGCGCGAGGAGGTCGGTCTGCGATCCGGGGACGCGCAGCATGTCGCCGAAGCTGGTGAGGATCACGCCCGGCCGGGCGGCGACGGCCATGGCCCGGTCGAGGGTCTCCAGCGGGGTGACGCAGACCGGGCAGCCGGGGCCGTGCACCATGCGCATGCCGGCGGGCAGGAGTTCGTCGATGCCCTGGCGGACGAGGGTGTGCGTCTGGCCGCCGCAGACCTCCATGATCCGCCAGGGGCGGGTGGCGGTGCGGCGCAGCTCGTCCAGCAGGCGCCGGGCGAGCAGCGGATCGCGGTATTCGTCGAGGTACTTCACGCGGTTGTCCTCACGCTCGTTCGACGGTCAGGTCGAGGAAGTGGGCGGAGCAGGAGATGCACGGGTCGTGGTTGCGGATGGCGCGTTCGCACAGGCGGGTCAGCCCGGCGTCGGTGGCGTCGCCGTGGGCGAGCCGGTCCTGGACGATCCGCCGCAGGTCCTCCTCGATGGCGCCCTGGTTCTGGGAGGTGGGCGGGACGAGGCGGGCGTCGGTGACGATCCCGTCCGCGTCGAGGACGTAGCGGTGGTAGAGGGTGCCGCGCGGGGCCTCGGTCGCGCCGTGGCCGGTACCGGCTCGCGGCGGTACTTCCACGGCCGGGCGTGGCGGCGGCTCGTAGGTGTCGATCAGGCGCAGGGCCTCCTCGATCGCGTACAGCACCTCCACGGCCCGGACGACGATGCTGCGGAAGGGATTGCGGCACACACCGTCGAGGCCCGCGGCACGGGCGGCTTCCCGTACGGAGGGCGGGAGCAGGTGGCCGCTGATGGCGTACCGGGCGAGGGAGCCGGTCAGGTGCCGGCGGCCGTCGAGCCGGGCCTGGAGCGCGGTCGAATACGGCACCTGCTCCTCCACCACGTGGGCGGTGAAGTCCCTTACGGGGAAGGCGCGCGCCTCCTGCCCGTCCCCGTAGGGGAGGACGGTGGGGGTGCCGCCGTCGATGGCGTACGTGCCGGGTTCGGCGAGTGCGAACAGGTCGGCGTCGCATGCGGCGTCGGGGAAGTCGAAGCCCGCCACCCAGCGGACGGTCTCCTCCGCGTCGTCACGCGCCCGTCGCAGCCGCTCGGCCAGCGGGCGCAGCTCGGAACGGGTGGGGGTGCGGTGGAAGCCGCCGACGCGGACGTTGACGGGGTGGATGGAGCGGCCACCCAGGAGTTCCAGGATGGCGTTGCCCGCCTGCTTGATCCGCAGGCCCCGTTCGACGTCCGCGCGGCGGTCGCGGGAGAGGTGGATGGCACTGTCGTAGCCGAGGAAGTCGGGGGCGTGCAGCAGGTGGATGTGCAGGGTCTGGCTCTCGATCCACTCGCCGCAGTACAGCAGGCGCCGCAGTGCGGCCAGTTGACCGTCGACGGTGACACCGCAGACGTCCTCGATCGCCCGGCAGGCGCTCATCTGGTAGGCGACCGGGCAGATGCCGCAGACCCGGGAGGTGATGTCGGGCGGTTCGGTGTGCCGGCGCCCGCGCAGGAACGCCTCGAAGAACCGGGGCGGTTCGTAGATCTTCAGCTGGGCCGCGGTGACGGTGTTGGCGTCGACGGTCAGATGGAGTGCTCCTTCGCCCTCGACGCGGGCGAGGGAACCGACGTGCAGGACGCGCGAACCACGGTGTGTCACGGCTGCTCCCCGTCCGGCCGTGGAGCGGCCCAGCGGTGCGGGGCTTCCTCCGTGGTCTCGATCTCGGCGAACTTGGCGACGTTGAACGTGTGGAGGATCCGCAGCACGTCCTCGTCGCTCATGCCGTCGCTGCGCAACAGCGGGATCATCGCGGGCATGTTGACCGAGCCGGACGGGCCGAAACAGCCGTAGCAGCCGCGCCGGTAGGACGGACACAGGGCGCCGCACCCGGCGTGGGTGACGGGCCCCAGGCAGGGGGTGCCGTGGGCGACGGTCACGCAGGGGGTGCCGCGCCGCTTGCATTCGAAGCAGACGCTGTGGCGGGGGATGTCCGGCCTGCGTCCGGCGAGGAACGCGGTGATGACCTCCAGCAACTGGCCGCGATCGATGGGGCAGCCCTGGAGTTCGAGGTCGACGGGGACGTGGGCGGCGATGGGGGTGGAGGTGGCGAGGGTGTCGACGTACTCGGGCCTGGCGTACACGATCTCGCGGAACTCGTCGACGTCCGCGAAGTTGCGCAGCGCCTGCACGCCCCCGGCCGTGGCGCAGGCGCCGATGGTGACGAGCGTGCGGGACTCGGCGCGGATGCGGCGGATGCGTTCGGCGTCCTCCGCCGTGGTGACGGACCCCTCGACCAGCGACAGGTCGTACGGCCCCGGCTCGACCGCGCTGGACGCCTCCAGGAAGTAGGCGATGTCCATCTCCCCGGCCAGCGGGAGGAGCTCGTCCTCGCAGTCGAGCAGGGTGAGCTGGCAGCCGTCGCAGGAGGCGAACTTGAAGACGCCGAGCCGGGGGCGGCGCGGAGCTGTGGCGTCCATGGTCACAACTCCCGCACGGAGAGGAGGGGCTCGGCACGCCCGTAGCCGACGACGGGGCCGTCGCGGCACAGCAGCAGGGGACCGAGCTGGCAATGGCCGCAGTGGCCGGTGGCGCAGTGCATGTTGCGTTCGAGGGAGATCAGGATCCGGTCGGGGGCCAGGCCGCGGGCGAGCAGTTCGCGGGCGGTGGCCCGGATCATGACCTCGGGCCCGCAGACGAAGGCCGTGGTTTCGGCGGGGGAGAAGTGCGCGTCGTCGAGCAGGGTGGTGACGACGCCGACCCGGCCTCGCCAGTCCGCCGACGGGCGGTCGACCGTGACGCCGCGGTACGGCCTGGCCCAGCCGTCGAGCTCGTCCCGGTAGAGCAGGTCATCGGGGGTGCGGGCGCCGACGAGGACGTTCAGCCGTCCGTGGCCCTGCGGTGCGGCCAGAGCCGAGTGCACCACAGGACGCAGGGGAGCGAGACCGATGCCGCCCGCGACGACGAGCAGGTCGTCCCCTGCGGCCGACGGCAGGTCCCAGCCGGTGCCGAACGGCCCGCGCATCCCGACCACGGCCCCCTGCCCCAGCCCGTACAGGGCGCGGGAGACCGCGCCGACCGCGCGGACGGTGTGCAGCAGGCCGCCGTCGGGGAGGATGCCCGCCACGGAGACCGGGGCCTCGCCGATGCCGAACGCGTAGATCATCGCGAACTGGCCCGGTGCGAAAGGCGACAGCGCCTCGTGCACCGGCTCCAGGCGGAAGGTGACGGTGTCGGCGGTCTCGGGACGGGTGTCCACCACGCGGTAGGGAAGGGGAACCGCCGTCACCGCGGTTCTCCGCTCCCGTACGGGCCGTACAGGTCGAGCAGGCGCGTACGGGCGGACCGCAGCCGGTGGCCGATGGTCCCGACGACGTAGGTGAGCAGCGCGTGATCGACCGCCGGGTCGCGGTCGCACAGGTCGAGGACTTCCTGGGCGTCGAACTCCCAGGCACGCACCGGGCTGACGGCCTCGGCACCCAGATGCCACTGCCGGGGCGGGCACACCCAGGACCAGCCCAGCAGTTCCCCGGACCCGATGGTCTCGACGACGGCCCGCTGCCGGCCGGGCACGTGCAGGTCCAGGGCCACGCCGCCGGTGTGGACGACCCAGAAGCGGTCGGCCTTGGACCCCTCCTCGAAAATGCGGGTCCCGGCAGGGAACGACACCTCACGGCCGAGAGCCGTCAGCCGGTCGCGGTGGTCCTTGGGGATGGCCGAGAAGAGGCCGGTCCTGATCATGACGAGCCGTCCTTGCCGAGGGCCTCCTGGTGGAGGGCGTGGGCCTCTTCGGTGATGTCGATGGCGACCGGGCACCACACGATGCACCGGCCGCACCCGACGCAGCCCGAACTGCCGAACTGGTCGTACCAGGTGCCCAGTTTGTGGGTGAGCCACTGCCGGTAGCGGCTGCGCCCGGACGCCCGGACGGGGCCGCCCTGGAGGTGGGAGAAGTCGAGGTCGTAGCAGGATTCCCAGCGGCTCCAGCGCTCCGCGTGGTCACCGGTGAGGTCGGTGACGTCCTCGGTGGTGGTGCAGAAGCAGGTGGGGCAGGCCATGGTGCAGTTGCCGCAGGTCAGGCAGCGGGAGGCGACGTCGTTCCAGCGCTCCGCGTCCAGTGTTCCCGCCAGCAGCGCCCGCAGGTCCACCTCCGGCATGGTGCGGCCCATGCGGCCCGCGGCGGCCTCGACCGCCTCGCGGGCCGCGGTGCGGGTGACGGAGTCGGCGGCCCGGCGCGGCAATCCGGCCAGGACCTCGGCCCCTTCGGGCGTCCCGGCGCGGGCGAGGAAGCGGTGCCCGGCACCGTCGAGCACCTCCGTCATCGCGATGTCGTACCCGGGCCCGGCGGCCGGGCCGGTGCCCATGGAGACGCAGAAACAGGTGGCTCCGGGCTCGGCGCACTCCACGGCGATGAGGAAGGCGCCGTCGCGCCGGGCCTGATAGGCGTCGTCCTTGTGCCGCCCGCCGGTCAGGACCCGGTCCTGGATGGCGATGGCGCGCAGATCGCAGGGCCGTACGCCCAGGAAGGCGTACGAGGCCGGCTCGTGCCGCTCGGGCCGTACCGTCAGCTCGCCGTCGGGCCCGCGGTCGGCGGTCCACTGGCGCACGCGCTGCGGGAGCAGGAAGTTCTTCCAGGACTGGGGGCCGGCGCTGTGGGCGAACGCCGCCTCGTCGCCGCGCCGGATCACCCGGTAGTGACCGCCCTCCAGCTCCACGCCCCAGCCGTAGGGAAGCTCGGCGGCGGACTCCAGCTCGGCCAGGACGATGGCGCCGTCGCGCCGCGTGGGGCCGACCACCGTGCGGCCACGCGCACGGAGGACCTGCACGAGTGCGTCGAGCCCGGCACGGTCGAGGACGCAGGCCGTGTCCTTCGGGCCCGCAACGTCGTGCGTCGTGGTCGCGGAACCCATGGTCTCTCCTGTCCGGTCGGGCGCGGCAGCGGATCGGTCCCCGGCGAGGCCGAGCAGCGTCCGCTCGGCCGGCCGGGGCGGACGCGAGTCGTCGACCCGGTACGTCAGCTCGTCGACGACCGGGGCGACCCCGTCGACCTGTTCCGTCAGCCGCAGCAGCACCGAGACCTCGCCGCGCCGTTCCAGCTGTCCTCTCAGCGTGACCACACCGTCCCGAACCCGCACGTCGAACGTGGCGGGAGTGAGCCACATGGTGCCCACGACGATGTCGGCGATCACCTCGCGGCGGATGCCCAGGTTTTCCGGCTCTGTTCCGCTTCATGGTCATCGTGGCCTTTCCCTCGGGCCGTGCCGCGTTCTCAGCGCAGTCGCCGCAGGTACGGGTCGTGCGCGTGGCGCGGCACGAGCCGGATGCGGGCGTCGAGTGCCGTGACGCCGTCCGGGCTCGCCACCACCGGGTTGAGGTCCGCCTCCGCGAGCTGCGGCAGGTCGCACGCCATCCGGGACAGGCGCAGCAGCAACTGCTCCAGTGCGCCGAGGTCGACGGGGGCGGCGCCGGGGTGGCCGGACAGCAGGCGGGCGCAGCGCGGCGAAGTGATCAGGTCGTCCACGTCGTAGGTGGTGAGCGGGGCGAGCCGGGCGGCGTGGTCGGCCAGCACGTCGGTCGCGGTGCCGCCCTGGCCGAAGAGCACGAGGGGGCCGAAGACCTCGTCCTGCACCGCTCCGGCCACCAGTTCGAGCACGGGGGACGCCTGCGGCTGGACGACCACTCCGGAGAGCTTTTCGCCGAAGCGGGCCGCGAGGTCGCGGTAGGCGCCCCGTACCTCGTCGTCGCCTTGGAGATCGAGGCGGAGGGCGCCCTCGGCCGTCTTGTGCACCAGCCCCGGCCAGTGCGCCTTCAGCACGGCGCGGCCCCGTGGCCCGGCGAGCCGCCGTGCCGCCGCGACGGCGGCGTCCTCGTCGCACACCCACTCCCAGGCGATCTGCGGAATGCCGTAGTACCCCAGGAGCCGCGCGCACGCGGTCGGGTCCAGCCAGCCGCCCTCCGGGTGCGCGGCGAGCCAGGAAGCCACCTCGGCCCGGGCACGTCCGGTGTCGGCGCCGGGCGGTTCCGCCGCCTCCGCCCGCGGTCGTGCGCGCCACCGGGCGTAGGTGACGGCGTATGCCAGGGCGCGGGCGGCGTCCTGCGGGTCGGCGAAGGCCGGCACGGTGCCGTCGGCGTCGGCCGCCAGCAGCTCGACCCGCGCGGGCTGTTCGAGGAGCACGGCCGCCGTGGTGACGGAAGCGCGGCCCGGGCTGTGGGTGAGCGCCCGCACCAGGTCGTCGCCGGTGGCCGCCGCGAGGGCCGTGGGCACGAACACGCCCAGGACGGCGTCGACGTCGCGGTGCGCCGCCAGCCGGTCGAGGCAGGCGCGCAGCTCCTCCTCGGAGACGGCCGCGGTGGCGTCGACCGGGTTGCCGACGGTGGCCCCGTCGGGCAGCACCGCTGCCAGGTCGGCCGCCAGCCCGGGTTCCGGTGGCCGGATCCTCAGTCCCGCTTCACTGCAGGCGTCGGCCGCCAGCACGCCGGCACCACCGGCATTGGTGACCACGACCACCGAGTCGCCGGTCGGCAGCGGCTGGGAGTGCAACAGCGCCATGGCATCGAGCAGTTCACCGAGGCTCCGGGTGGCGATGATGCCCGCCTGGGTGAAGAGCGCCTGCCGGGTCATCGTGGGCGTGGCGGCCGCGGCCGTGTGCGAGGCCGCGGCGCGGCGGCCGGCTTCCGAGCGCCCGGCGTCCACGGTGAGCACCGGCATCCGGTGGCCGACCCGGCGGGCGGTGCGGGAGAAGGCCCGGGGGTTGCCGAAGGACTCCAGATGCAGGACGGCGAGGCCGGTGCGCCCGTCGCCCTCCCACCACTGGAGGAGGTCGTTGCCGCTGACGTCGTACTTGTCGCCGAGCGAGACGAAGGAGGAGACGCCGATGCCGAGCCGGGACAGGCCGCCGAGCAGGGCGATGCCCACGCCGCCCGACTGCGCGGCGACGCCTGCCGTGCCGGGCAGCGGGCCGCGGGCCGCGAAGGTCGCGTCCAGCCGGATGCCCTGCTCGGTGTTGGCCAGACCGAGGCAGTTGGGGCCGACCAGCCGCATCCCGTACCGGCGGCAGGCCGCCCGCAGGGCCGCCGCCTGGGAGGCATCGAGCCCCGAGGTCACGACGAGCAGCGCCCGTACGCCGCACCGGCCGCACTCCTCGGCGACGGACGGCACCGCGGCGCAGGGCACCGCGACGACGGCCAGCTCGGGTGGTCCGGGCAGGTCCGAGACGGCCGCGTGGCAGGGGAGACGCTCGATGACCTGCGCGTGCGGATTGACGGCGTGTACGCGGCCGGTGAATCCGCCGGCGCGGAGGTTGCGCAGGATCGCCCGCCCCACCGAGCCCGGCCGGCGGCCCGCGCCGATGACGACCACGGACCTCGGGCGCAGCAGCGGCTCCATGCTGGCGACGTCGGCGGTCCGGCCCCGGGCATCCAGGGCGGCCAGATAGTCCTCGTCCCGCGACAGCCGGACCGTGACGTGGACCTCCGGGCCGTCGAAACGCCGGGTGAGCGGCAGGCCGAGATCCGCGAAGACCCTGAGGACCGGATAGTTCTCGCTGAGCGCCTCAGCGGTCAAGGCTTCCAGCCCGTCCGAGCGGGCGGCATCCACCAGGTGCTCCAGCAGCAGGGTGCCGACGCCACGGTGGTGCCACTCGTCGGCAACGGCCAGGGCGACCTCGGCCCGGGCCGGAAGCGCGGGGTCGGCGTGGTACTCGGCGATGCCCGCGATCTCGCCGCCGCCCGCTTCCGCGAGCAGCGCCCGTTCGCCCGGCCGCCCGCCGGTGCACACCCGGTCGGCCGCTCGCTGCTCGTTGCGGGAGCCCGTCGAGAAGAACCGCAGGCGCAGGCTCTCGGGAGACATCCGCCGGTACATCCGCAGGACGGCCGCGTGATCCTCCGGCACCGCCTGCCGGACCCGCACGGTCGCACCGTCCGTCAGCAGGGCGTGCACGGGCGGTGAGGGCCGCTCCAGGGTGTTCTCCATCCTCCCGCCACCTCTCTCGGTCACCTCCAGCGTCGGCCGGGGCCGGCTCGGACGGATGGGCCGACCGGGCACGAGGTGGGGCCGACCGGCCCAGCCCGAGGAGCCACCGGCTACTCGGGTCCGGTGACCGGGAGCGGCTCGCCGAGCTCGCCCTCCACGGCGTCGGCCATGGCCCGCAGCACGCCCAGGGTGCGCTGCGCCTCGGCCTCGTCGACCGTGGTGATCGCGAATCCGACGTGGACGACGACGTACATGCCGACCTCCGCCTCGGGCGTATAGGCGAGGCACGCCTCGCGGCGGACCCCGCCGAAGTCGACCGTGGCCACCCTCAGCCCGGCCCGGTCGTGGATCTCCAGGACCTTGCCCGGAATGCCCAGACACATCGCGCTCACTCTCCTTCGACACCGATGCGGACGGCGGCGACCGCCGCCTGTCCGTAGCTGATACCGCCGTCGTTGACGGGTACGGCACTGCCGACGTGGACGCGAAGTCCTTGCGAACGCAGCAGAGTTGTGATGTCCGTGAGTAGGCGGACGTTCTGGAAGCAGCCGCCGGACAGGCACACCGTGCGCGGCGCTCCTGCCTGGACGGCCCGTTCCACGAGGGCGCCGGTCGCCTCGGCGACCGTCTTGTGGAATGCGGCCGCGAGCCAGCTGGCCCGCTCGCCGCTGACGGCTCTTTCGAGGAGGGCGACGAGGGTGGGCACGGGGTCGTACACCCACACGCCGCCGACCGGAACCAGTCGCCAAGGCAGCGCTTCGACGCGCGTGTTTCCCGCGGCCGTTTCGAGGGCGACGGCCGCTTGGCCCTCGTACGTCGCGTCGTCGCCGAAGCCGAGCAGGCTTGCCGCGGCGTCGAAGAGCCGGCCCGCACTGGACGCCCGTGGGCAGTTGACGCCGCGCTCGACCATCGTCCTGACCGCGCGCACCTCGCGCGGATCGAAGCGCTGCGTGAACGAACGGATCAGTGAGGCGGGTGGGGGCAGCGTGCCCAGCGGCTCGGCGCCGTAGAGGTAACCCATTGCCATGCGCGCAGGCCGGCGCACGGCCGCCGCGCCCCCGGGCAGCGGCGCCGTGGCGAACCGGCCCACCCGCCGGTACCGGGCCAGATCGGCGACGAGGATCTCCCCGCCCCACAGAGTCCCGTCGTCACCGAACCCCAGCCCGTCGTAGGCGACCCCGATGAACGGCCCGCGCACCCCGTGCTCGGCAGCGCAGGCCGCGACGTGCGCGTGGTGGTGCTGCACGGCGATCCGCCGTTCCACCGGGAGGGCCCGGGCCCACTGGGTGGACAGGTAGCCGGGGTGCAGGTCGTGGGCCACGGCGCGCGGCTCGATGCCGGTCAGCCGGACCAGGTCGGCGTACGCCGCCTCGAAGGCTTCGAGTGTGCCCGCGTCCTCCAGATCCCCGGTGTGCGGCCCGAGGAGAACTCTCGTCCCTTCCGCGAGGGCGAAGGTGTGCTTGAGCTGCGCGCCGGCCGCCACGAGCGGCACCGCGGCCGCTGTGGGAAGCGGCAGCGGCGCGGGCGCGAGCCCGCGGGCACGGCGCACCGTGAGGACGGCACGCCCCGCCGGGCGCACCACCGAGTCGTCGTAGCGCGCGCGGATCGGCCGGTCGTGGGAGAGGAAGCCGTCGGTGACGTCGGCCAGGGCGTTCCTGGCCGCCGCGTCGTCGATCGCGATGGGTTCGCCGGAGCGGTTGCCGCTGGTGACGACGAGCGGTCTGCCGAGGTCGTGCAGCAGCAGGTGGTGCAGGCCGGTGGTGGGAAGGAACAGGCCGATGTGGTCGGTGCCCGGGTGGACGGCGGGCACGACGCCGGAACGGCGACGGGCGGTGAGCAGCACGACAGGCCGGGCGGGTGATGTCAGTGATGTCAGCGTGGTGCGTGCGCCGGACGGAAGACGAGCCAGCCGGTGGACGGCCTCGACGTCGCGCACCATCACGGCGAACGGCTTGGCCGGCCGCCGCTTGCGCTCGCGCAGCCGGGCGACGGCATCGGCGTTCGTGGCATCGCACACCAGCTGGTAGCCGCCGAGGCCCTTGACGGCGATGACGGCGCCTTCGCCTGTCGCGGTCACGGCCGCGCGGAGTGCTGCCTCGTCGGAGAGCCCGTCCCAGGACAGCTGGGGCCCGCAGGCGGGACAGGCGACCGGTTCGGCGTGGAACCGACGGTCGCCGGGGTCCGCGTATTCGGCGGCACAGGGCGCGCACAGCGCGAAGTGCCGCATGGTGGTCCGCTCGCGGTCGTACGGAAGGTCCTCGATGACGGTCGCGCGGGGGCCGCAGTCGGCGCAGTTGACGAACGGATAGCGGAAACGCCGGTCAGCCGGGTCGAACAGCTCCCTCACACAGGCGTCGCACGTGGCGGCGTCCGGAGGGATCTCCCGTGGCACGCTCCGGCCCGGAGCGTCCGAGCTGCCGCGCACGGTGAACCCTGAGCCAGGGGCGGGGGACGGTTCCGCGAGCGCCGCCGTTCCCACGCGGCGCACGCGGGCGAGGGGCGGGGCGTCATCCCGCAGCGCCCTGAGCAGGGTGCTCAGCGCCCGCGGCGACCCGGCCACGGACAGCTCGACATGGCCTCCGGCGTTGAGAACCCACCCGTCGAGTCCCAGGCGCGTGGCGACACGGTGGACGAAGGGGCGGAATCCCACGCCCTGAACCCTGCCGTACACCGTGAACACGCGTGCGACCCGCTCGCCTTCGATCGCATCCCCCGGGCCCGGCGGCTGCGCCCGCGGGGCGACCTGCCCGTTCACCTGCCTGCTCACCGGCCCGCTCACCGGCCCGGGACCTCGCCTCGGGCGGCGGCGTCGCGGTGCCGCGCGATGTCCGCTTCGATACGCTCCGCCAGCGGTTCCACCGCCGCGGCGACGGCCTCGGTGAGCCCTGTCCCCAGTGAGCTGTCGGAGCCCTCGACCGCGTACACGATCATGTGCCGGGGCATCCGGCCCAGCGATCGGGACAGCTCGACGGCTTCGCCGAGTCCGAGCCCGTGCGTGCTGGCTGCTCCCGGTTGCCAGGTCTCGTGCTTGTCCAGCTCCAGCCGGTGCACCCGCCCGGGGTGTCCCGGATGCGCGTGAGCGGCGTCCACGACCACGGCCAGCTCCGCGCTCTCCCACAGCCCGATCAGGCGGCCCGGGTCGCCGTCGCTCGACGACAGCGTGGTTCCGGCCGGCAGCGGCCGGTCCGCGGCGTGTGCCTGCAGCCGGGCGACGACCGCGGGGCCCACGCCGTCGTCCCGCCGGAACTCGTTGCCGACTCCGATGACCGCGATGCGGGTGGAGACCGCCATGTCGTCACTCCCTGCCTGGGCGTCCCGCTTCCGATGATCTCCGGAACGGGCCGTCCGCACGATCCGTGAGCGGGCAGAGCGGGCAGGGGCGCGTCCGGACGGGGTATCACGGACCCGCCTGGGTGACTGGCGTCTCCGGCCGGCGGCGGTATCTGGTCTCCTGAACGGGAGGACTGGAAGCGAGGACGGCCATGCCGGATTGGACCTGGGAGTACGCAGGCTACGACCCGCCCACCGAGGGGCTGCGCGAAGCGCTGTGCACGCTCGGCAACGGCTACTTCGCCACCCGCGGCGCGGCGCCCGAGAGCCCGGCCGGGCACGGCCACTACCCGGGCACGTACGCGGCCGGCTGCTACGACCGGCTGGTCTCGGCCGTGGCCGGCCGTGAGGTCGAGAACGAGGACGTCGTCAACCTCCCGAACTGGCTGCTCCTGCGCTTCCGGCTGCCCGGGGCCGACAGCACGCCGTGGTTCACGATGGACGACGGCGATGTCCTCGATCACCGGCTGGTCCTCCATCTGCGCGGCGGGATGCTGACCCGGACGTTCCGGTACCGGGTGCCCGACGGCCGGGTGCTGAGGGTGGAGCAGCGACGGCTGGTCCATATGCGCGACCCGCACATCGGAGCCCTGCGGACCGTCTTCACCCCGGAGGGCTGGTCCGGGCGGATCGAGGTGGAGTCCGGTCTCGACGGGGACGTCGTCAACGCCAACGTGGCCCGCTACCGGGACCTCGACGGCCGCCACCTCACGGGGTTCCACACCGGTACGGCCGAGCCGGACACGGTCTGGCTGCGCTGCCGCACCAGGACGTCGGACATCGGCATCGCCATGGCCCAGCGCACCACGGTCACCGGAGGCGCGCCGACGTCCGTGTCACAGGACGCGGTGGACCGTCTTGCCGTCCACCGCCTCGCGCTCGCCGTGTCCGACGGCCGGTCCGTCACCGTGGACAAGACAGTCGCGCTGCACACCTCCCGTGACCGTGCGATCAGCGACCCTTTCACCGCGGCATGCGAACGGGTCGCGGTGGCCCCGGACTTCACCGAGCTCCTGCGGTCGCACACCGTCGCCTGGGAACACCTGTGGCGGCGGGCGGACATCTGGGTGCCGGGGGAGGCGGGGCGCGTCCTGCGTCTGCACGTCTTCCACGTGCTGCAGACGCTCTCCCCGCACACGACGGGCCTGGACGTGGGGGTGCCGGCGCGGGGGCTGCACGGCGAGGCGTACCGGGGCCACGTCTTCTGGGACGAGCTGTTCGTCCTGCCGTACCTGAACCTGCACTTCCCGGAGGTGTCGCGGGCCCTGCTCAACTACCGCCACCGGCGCCTGCCGAAGGCGCTCCTGGCCGCGCGGCAGGAGGGCCGGGCCGGGGCGAGATACCCGTGGCAGAGCGGCAGCGACGGCCGTGACGAGACCCAGACGCTGCACCTCAACCCGCGCTCCGGCCGCTGGGTCGCGGACCGCTCCCGGCTCCAGCACCACGTCGGCTCCGCCGTCGCCTACAACGTGTGGCAGTACTGCCAGGCGACCGGCGACGCGAAGTATCTGCACACCAAGGGCGCGGACATGCTGCTGCAGATCGCCCGCTTCTGGACCGGCGGCGCTGTCTTCGACGCCTCGAACGGCCGATATCGGATCCGCGGAGTCGTCGGCCCCGACGAATACCACGACGCCTATCCGGAGGCCGGGGAACCCGGCATCGACGACAACGCCTACACGAACGTCACCGCCGCGTGGGTCCTCACCCGCGCGCTGGACCTGGTCCGGGGCCTGCCCGACCGGCTCCGCCAGGAGCTCTTCGAGCGCGAGAGCCTGGACGTCGAGGAGCTCACGCACTGGGAGGAGGTCTCCCGCCGCCTGCACGTGCCCTTTCACCAGGGCGTCATCAGCCAGTTCGAGGGCTACGGGGAACTGGCCGAGCTGGACTGGACCGCCTACCGCGAACGGTACGGCGACATCAGGCGGCTGGACCGCGTCCTGGAGGCCGAGGGCGACTCGGTCAACCGCTACCAGGCGTCGAAGCAGGCGGACGTGCTGATGCTCGGTTACCTCTTCTCGCCCGCCGAGCTTTCCGCGCTCTTCGAGCGGCTGGGGTACGAACTCACCGACGAGACCTGGCGCCGCACCGTCGACTACTACCTCCGGCGCACCAGCCATGGCTCCACCCTCAGCGGTCTGGTCCACGGCTGGGTACTGGCCCGGGCCCGGCGCGCCGACGCCTGGCGGTACTGCCGGGAAGCGCTCGAGGAGGACGTCGCGGACGTCCAGGGAGGCACCACCGCGGAAGGCGTCCACCTCGCGGCCATGGCCGGCACCCTGGACCTCGTACAGCGCGGCCTCACCGGCCTGGAGACCCGCGAGGACGCCCTCTGGCTCGACCCGGTGGAACTCCCCCAGCTCTCCGAGTTCGGCTTCACGATCCGCTACCGCGGGCACTGGGGGATCGGCGTACGCCTGTGCGGTGACCGGCTGACGATCAGCGTGCCGGACTCGGAGGAGTCCGCGCTCAGGATCGTGCTGCACGGCCGTTCGGCCACGATCCCGCGGGGGAAGACCGTCACTTTGACGCTGCGGCGGTGAAGGGAGCGGCAGGGAGCCGGTCAGGGCAACCCGATGCGCTGAGCCGGACCAGGGGCCGGCAATGCGGTGGCGGCGAAGGGGCCGGGCCTCGCACCATGGGCCGTGACAGCCATGACCCCCATGAACCCCATGACGGAGCGGACGATGCGAATCAGCGACGATCAGGCGTACCTGGACGAGCACGGGCGCACCTGTTACGAGGACGCGCTCTTCACCGGCGAGGTCGAGAAGTACGCGGACAACGGGCAACTAATAATGCTCTTCAGCTACGCCGACGGCATCGAACACGGGCCGCAGCGGGGGTGGTGGCCGGACGGGACCAAGCGGACCGAGGGCGTCACCAGGATGGGCGCCGCCGTGGGCGAGTGGCGGTACTGGCACGCCAACGGCCACCTGTCGGAGCTGGTCGTCCTGGACGAGCACGGTCGGGTGATGACGAGAAAGCGCTGGAACGCCGCCGGTGAGATCACCTTGGACAAAGCGACCCGCCGATCCGGCTGATCCGGGCGTCCCGAGGCGCTCAGGCCGCCGGGTCGAGGCGATGGCCGCAACGTGCGGGTGCGCAGGGGAACATGGCGAGAAAGCGATACCTGTTCGAGTGCCGGAATCATAGGCTGGAACTCGCGGCGAACGGGTCACGTTCGAGGAAGAGGAGCACGGCCCAAGGGCACGAGCATCACGGGGGAACGGTGATCCGGATCCTGCTGGCTGAGGACATGCACATGGTCCGGGGGGCGCTGGTCGCGCTGCTCGGTCTCGAACCGGACTTCGAGGTGGTCGCCGAGGTCGCGGACGGCAGAGGGATCATTCCCACGGTGCTGACCCTGCGGCCGGATGTCGCCGTCCTCGACATTCATCTGCCGGGTGCCAACGGCCTCGACGCCGCCCGGCGGTTGCACGAGGTGGCCCCCGACTGCAAGGTCGTCATCCTGACCGCCCTGGAGGAGCGGGGCACCGTCCGCAAGGCGCTCGACGCCCACGTCAGGGGCTTCCTGCCCAAGGACGCGCCGCCCGCCGAGCTCGCCGCCGCGATCCGGGCGGTGGTGTCGGGGCGGCGGGTGATCGACTCCCGGATACCTCCCGTCGCCTGGGAGAACGACGACGGGCCGGCCGTCCGGCCCGACAGGGACTGCCCGCTGACGGCGCGCGAGACCGATGTCCTGCAGCTCGCCGCCGACGGCAATTCCGCCCAGGAAATAGCGCGTGCCATGCACTTGTCGACCGGCACCGTGCGGAACTATCTGACGTCCGCCGTCACCAAACTCACCGCACGGAATCGGCTGGACGCCGTCCGGATCGCGAAGGAGAAGGGCTGGATCCGCTGAGGGTCCCGGGCCGGTCGGCTCGCGTTCCCTTCGCGTTCTCCTCGCATTCCCCCCGTGTGCCCTTTTCATGTTCCCTTGGTGATGCCGGTCCGGGGGGCGCGCCTGGCCTGGACCTTCGGCCGGGGGGTCGGGGGTTGTCCCCCGGGAGCGCGCGGTGCCGGGCATTCCGCGCGGATGAGGAACCGGCCCCGGCCCTCGGGGCCCGCGTGGAAGACTCCTCCCGCCTCCTCCAGCCGCCTGGCGAGGTTGCCCAGTCCGCCGTCCCGCCGGCGGGCCATACGGCGTCGTACGTCCGTCGGCGCACCGTCGCTCCACAGGGTCAGCACCAGCCGCTCTCCCGACGGGACGACGGTGATGCGGCACTCGCGTGCCGCGCTGTGCCGCAGGATGTTGGTGACCCCCTCCCGGACCACCGTGGCCAGGACGGTGCCGGTCTCCTCCCGCTGGGACGGACGGCCGTCGTGGATCCGTACGGCGATGTCCGCGGACTCCAGCACCCGGGCGGCCGAGCCGAGTTCGGAGGTGAGCGAGAGCATCCGGTATCCGTGGGCGACGCAGCGCATGTCGGCGAGGGCCTGCCGACATGCGCTGCGTCGCCCACGGATACCGGATGCTCTCGCTCACCTC
>NZ_JAINFC010000799.1 GCF_020740835.1 Streptomyces sp. UNOC14_S4 | reverse complement strand
CCCGCCTTCCCACCGGCCGGACGCTGCTCGTCGAGGCGCACGGGCCCATGCCCGCACCGATGAAGCGGCACCTGACGGGCAGGTGCGACGCGCACCACGCCGACCTCGCGCACCTCACCGCCCAGGGGCCGCCCCCCGGCTGCGACGCCGTGATCTGCTACCTGGGCGGCACCGCCGACCTCTTCCTCTTCGACCGCGACCTGTACTGGTCGGAGTGCGCGGAGACCTCCCGGCGGATCATGGAGGAACACGGTCTGCCGGTCTACTGGATCGACGGCCGCGGCGACGTCACCCCCGCCCGTGACGTGCTCTACGTCCACCACACGTCCTTCCGGTGCGCGGTGCCCTCCACCTACGCGCGGTACTGGGCCTGACGGCCCGGCCGGAGGTGACATGCAGCTCTTCACCGACGCGCCCGCCCGCCTCATGCCCCCGCTGCCCCGGGACGCACTCGCCTCCGCCGCGGCCGCACGACGGGCCCCGGACACCGGGCACACCTTCACGCCCGCCGTCGACGAGCGCACGCTCGACGTGTTCCGGCGCGCCCGCGACCCGGCCGACCCCCGCGAACTGCGGGACCTCTGGCTCGGCCGGATCGAGCACGAACAAGGACGGCACGCGACCCGCCCCCAACTCGCCGAACACTGGCGCGCGAGCGCCCACCGGCGCGACGTCACCACGGAGGAACTGCTCTCCTCCCGCACCACCGTGGCCTTCGTCCACGAGCTGCATCAAGGGTTTCCACACGAGGAGGCGGGCGACGCGGGGACGCCCGGCCCACGGCTCTCCCTGCTGCCCGGCCCCGCCGACGCCTGCGCGACCCACCTGCCGCGGACCGTCCGGGACTGCATGCGCTACGCCCTGCGGCGGGACTGGTACGGCTACTCCGACTCCTGCGGCAGGGTCCCCGCACGCGAGGCCCTGGCGGCGTACGAGAACCGGCGCGTCCACGGAGCCCGCTACACCGGCCGGAACGTGGCACTCACCGTGAACGCCCCCTTCGCCGTCAGCGGGCTGGCCGACCACCTCCTCTCCGGGCGCCCCGCGTCCGGGGCGCCCGCGCTGTGCGCCGTCCCCAACCGGCCGACCACCGTGCAGGCGGTCGCCCGGCGCGCCGACATCCGCCTCGTACCCCTGACCTGCGCCGACGGCACGATGTCCGTCGCGCCGCTCCTCGCCGCGCTCAGACCCGACACGCCCCTGGTGTTCCTGCCGACCGTCGCGTGCACCACCGGGGCCCGGGTCGCCGAGGACGAACTCGCCCTGCTGATCCGCGCAGCGCCGCCCTCCACCGTGATCCTGCTGGACGAGAGCGACGAGTGGCTCGGCGGGACCGCCCCGCTCTCCGCCGCCCGCGCCGCACCCCACGTCGTCCGCGTCTCCGGCTTCCCGCACACCTGGCAGCCGCAGGTCCTGGACGCCGCGTGGATCGTCGCCGACAGCGCCCTCGTCGCCGACTACTACGAATACGCCTCGACCAGCTTCGGCGGCCCGCCCTCGCTCCTCTACACGACCGTGGAGGTCGTGGCCCGCATGGAACGCTGGCTGGCCGAGGGCACGGACCGCGTCGGACCGGCGGAGACCGGCGAGTTCGAGACCACCTACGGGCTGACCCGCGCCCGGCTGCAGCACGCCTACGACCGCTACCGCCTGGAACGGCGGTCCCAGGAGACCACCCTCACGACCCTGCGGGACGCCGCCGTGCACCGGCTCTCCCGCACGGCCGGGGTGCGGGTGCACACCCCCCGCTGCTCCGTCGATCTCCTTGTGGAGACGGCCCGTCCCTACGACTCGTACCGGCTGTGCGGGGAACTGCTGCGGGAGACGGGCGTCGCCGCCCACCCGCCGCTGCTCGACTTCTGCCTCGCCGGGGGCGGGCTCCGGATCACCACCGCGAAGCAATGGCCCAGGCTGACCGCGGCCCTGTCCCGGCTCCGCCCCTTCCTGGAGGTCCCGTGACCCTCACGGCACCGCCCGCGCTCGGCCTCCGCCGCCCCTGGACGGAGGTCCCCGCCCACCTCCGGGCCGCCCTGGAGGAGACACTGGGCTCACCCGTGACCACGGCCGTCACCCGGGCGGGCGGCTTCTCCCCGGGCGTGGCCGCGCGGCTGGAACTCGCCGACGGGCGGCGCGTGTTCGTCAAGGCCGTGGGGCCCGAACCCAACGCGTACGCGCCGGAACTCGTCGGCCAGTGCGGTGGCGGCGTCGGGCACGACGGCGGCCACGGCGGGCGGTGCCGGGGTGAGGGAGGCGGCGAGGCAGGCGACGGCGTCCAGGACGCGGGCGATGTCGGCGGCGCGC
>NZ_JAINFC010000798.1 GCF_020740835.1 Streptomyces sp. UNOC14_S4 | reverse complement strand
CCGTAACCCTGCGGGGCGGCGGCCGGTGCCTGCGGAGCGCCGGGTGCGCCGGGGCCGTTCGCGAGCATGGTGGCGGCGTGGTGCACACCACCGGGCGCCTGCGGCGGCTGACCGGGAGCGGCGGGCGGCGGCACGGGAGCACCCGCGCCGGGACGGCCGGGAGCCGCAGGCGGCGGTACGGGCGCGCCCGGCGCCGCACCGGACGGGCCGGGCTCGGCCAGCATCGTCGCGGCATGGTGCACCCCACCGGGCGCCTGCGGCGGCTGCCCCGGAGCGGCAGGCGCAGGCGGCGGCACGGGAGCACCGGACATGCTGCTGGGGTCGGCCAGCATCGTCGCGGCATACGCGGCACCGGGGCCCTGCGGGGGCTGGCCGGGAGCCGCGGGCGGCGGCACGGGCGCGCCCGGCGCACCGGACGGACCGGGCTCCGCCAGCATCGTCGCGGCATGATGTGCCCCACCGGGCGCCTGCGGCGGCTGCACCGGCGCACCCGGAGGCGGCGGCACCCCGGGGCCCGCCTTCGGCGCGGCCGGAGCCTGCGGAGCCGGGCCGGGCGGCGGTACGGGCGCACCCGCGCCGGGACGGCCGGGAGCCGCAGGCGGGGGTACGGGCGCGCCCGGCGCCGCACCGGGCCGCCCCGGAACCGCGGGCGGGGGCGGAGGCGGCACCGGCCCGGAAGCGGGCGTGCCGGAAGCGTGGGCAGGCGACTGCCCGGGAACGCCGGGAGCACCGGGCTCACCCGGCGGTGTCGGCGCAGCCGGAGACGGCGACGGCCGGCCCGGCGTGCCCTGCGGCGCGGAGGGGGCCGTGCCCTCCAGTTCGTCGATGGAGCTCGCGACGGCCGTGCGCGGCAGCGCGCTGCCCGCGGACATCAGGGCCGTCTTGGCCTCGGGCTCGACGCCCGGCGCCGGGCGGTCGTCCTCGTCCGTGCCCGAGAGCGCCGGTGCGAGCACGGTCGCGGGCAGGCCGACGGAACGGTCCTCGTCGTCCGCGTCGGCGGTCACGTCGGCACCGGCCCACGGCGTGGCGGACACGTCGCCCCCCGGCCAGGAGGAGGAGACACCGGCCTCGGCGGACGAGGCGGGCGCGCCGGACGCACCGGACACGCCACCGCCCGCCTCGGGCCACCGGGACGCCTCGGCGGAAGCGCTCGCGGCGTAGGCGGCGCCCCGGCCCTCGGAGGACACCGAGGGCGAACCGGCCTCCGGCCACCCGGACGGACCGTCAGCCGACGGGGCGTCACCGGACGGCTCCGGAGCGGCAACGGGGGCGGTGGCGGGCGCGGGCCCGTCACCGTCACGTACGGCGGGCTTCGCCGGCTCCTCCGCCTTCGGCTCCGGGGCCTTCGACTCCGGCCGGCGGTCCGGGATGCCCATCGCGTCCGCCGCGTCCTGGAGCCACTGCGGCGGGCTCAGCAGGAACGACGTCGCCTCCAGGTCCAGCCTCTTGGGCGGCGCGTCCGACGGCGCCGGCAGCGGCTCCTCCACCGTTCCGTACTCCTCCTCGTAGCGGCGGATCACCTCGCCCACCGGCAGGCCCGGCCACAGCGTGGTCTCGCCGCTGTCCCGGGCGATGACCAGGCGGGCCCGGCCGCCGTCCGAGGACGGGCCGCCCTCGCGGTCCTCGGCCCAGACCACGAAGCCCAGGTCGAACTCGCGGACCCGCACCTCACGGTGCTGGTACGCCGGCACGTCGCCGTTGGCCCAGCGCTCGCCGCGCTCCTGCGCCTGCGCGAACGTCACCATCCCGCGCTCACTCCTCCACCGGGACGGCGTACGCGAAGCCACCGTCGACCATCAGGTTCGCGACGGTCTCCAGCTCCGGCGGGCCGCCGGCCAGCCGGGAGAGAAACACGTCGAAGTCATCGCCGCAGGGCAGCAGCAGCCGCTCCACGCGCTCCTGCACCGTCCAGCCGTCGCGGTCGCGGGCGTCGTCGTACGGGCAGAACCACACCGTGCCGCGCTTCTCGCCCTTCACCTTCACCGCGAGGACGCCGCCCTGGACGAAGGCGACGCCCAGGTAGTCCTTGGTGAAGTGGTCGCGCAGGCACTTGTTCACATAGACCAGGTCGTTGACGGCGGCCTCGTCGCGCACCGTGAAGAACGGCTGGTCGATCAGCAGGCCCAGCTCCGCGTCCAGCGCGGCGCCGACCGGCGCGCAGCCGCCCGCGGCCTTGAGGAAGTCCCGGTACGCGCCGGGCAGACGGTAGCCGAGGTCCTCCTCGACGCCCTGGATCTGCTCCTCCGTCACCGCGACGTCCCGCTGCGGCAGCGCGAAGTGCACGGGGCGGGTCTCCTGGAG
>NZ_JAINFC010000797.1 GCF_020740835.1 Streptomyces sp. UNOC14_S4 | reverse complement strand
GCCCTGCGCGCCCTCGTGTTCACCCTGCCCGGCCTCGGCTACGCGCTCGCCGCACCCCTCATGACCGGCGCCCGCGACGGCCACGGCCTGCCCCTGGGCACCACCGGACTCGTCGCCTCCGCCCTCGTGGCCTGGGCCTGGAACCAGGGTTTCGCCCACCGCGCCTACCTCCGCATCGCCACCGGCCGCGCCGCCGCGGGACGCTGCCTGGCGTGGGGAGCGCCGCTCGGCGCCCTGCTCGCCACCGCCGCCGCCCTCGCCGCACCCCGCGCCGCGGGTGTCACCTCCTTCGCCGCGGGCCAGGCCCTCTACCTCGCCGCGGCCACCGTCCTCCTCGTCCTCGGCCGCGAGAAACTGCTGCTGCTCACCCTGCTGCCCACCGCGACCGGCGGCACCGCGCTCCTCGCCGTGCCGCTGCCCACCGCCGTACGCGTCGGCCTGCTGCTCGCCACCCTCACCGCGGTGACGGGGACGGCCCTTTACGAGATCGTGCGCGCCCGGAGGACCGGAAGCACCGACACGCCACCGCCCCGGCTGTCCCCCCTCGCCTCACTGCCGTACGGCCTGTTCGGCCTCGGCTGCGGGGTGCTCACCACCCTCGCCGCGCTCGGCGACGTGCTGCGCCACAGCCCCGGGGCCCGGACGGCGGGCGCCGCCGTCATCGCGCTCACCCTCAGCATGGGAGCCGCCGAATGGCTGCTCCACCGCTGCCGCAGCCTGGCCCTCGCCGCGCTCACCCGCGCCACGACCCCCCGGGGACTGCTGCTCGGCGGGGCCCGCGTGCTCGCCTTCTGCGCGACCGTCTACCTCGTCTCCCTCGGCGCGCTCGCCCTGGCCGCCGGCGCCCTCTGGCACAACGGCCCGCCACTGACCGCCGTACGCCTCGCCGGCCTGCTCGCCCTCGGCACCGTGCTCTGGGCCGGGCTGCTGCTCCAGGCCTTCGGCGTCGCCTGGCTCCCGGCCACCCTGTGCCTGGCCGCGGCGGGCGCGGAGGCGACGGCGGGCGCCCTGCGCGTCTCGACACCCGCCACGGTCCAGCTCCTCGTCTGTACGGGCACGGCGGCCGCCCTGCTCGCCGTCGCCGCGCACCGGCTCGGACGGATCACCACGCACCGCTGAACACCACTGGCCCCCCGCCCGTGCATCCGCTCACGCACAGCCCGTTCACGAGGGAGACCCCTTTCATGCCCGTCACGTCCGCACCCGTCGCCGTCACCGGCGCGGAAGGCTTCATCGGCTCGCACCTCGTCGAGGCGCTCGTCGCCTCCGGCCACCGGGTCCGCGCCATGGTGCAGTACAACTCCTTCTCCTCCTTCGGATGGCTGGAGACCCTGCCCCGGGAGGTGCTGGAGGACGTCGAGATCGTCCTCGGCGACGTCCGCGACCCCGGCTCCGTCACCGGGCTCGTCACCGGCACCGACGCCGTCTACCACCTGGCCGCGCTCATCGCGATCCCGTACTCCTACCGCGCCCCGCACAGCTACGTGGAGACCAACGTCACCGGCACCCTCAACGTCCTCGAAGCCGTACGCCACCTGGGCGTGCCCCGCCTCGTGCACACCTCGACCAGTGAGACCTACGGCACCGCGCGGACCGTGCCCATCGGCGAGGACCACCCCATCAACACCCAGTCCCCGTACGCCGCGTCGAAGGCGGGCGGCGACCGCCTCGCCGACAGCTACCACGCCAGCTTCGGCGTCCCCGTCGTCACCCTGCGGCCCTTCAACACCTTCGGCCCCCGCCAGTCCATGCGCGCCGTCATCCCCACCGTCATCGGCCAGGTCGCCGCGGGACAGCGCGTCATCACCCTCGGCGACCTGCGCCCCACCCGCGACTTCAGCTACGTCGAGGACACCGTCGCCGCCTTCCTCGCCGTCGGCACCGCACCCGCCGACGCGGTGGTCGGCCGCACCTTCAACTCCGGTACCGGCGAGGAGATCTCCGTCGGCGACCTGGTGACCCTCATCGGCAAGCTGATGGACACCGACCTCGACGTGCGCTCCGACGAGGAGCGCGTCAGGCCCGCGAACTCCGAGGTGATGCGCCTGGTCTGCGACGCGTCCCGGCTGCGCGCCGCCACCGGCTGGGCCCCCGCCCACACCCTGGAGCAGGGCCTCGCCAGGACCGTCGACTTCTTCCGCGACCCGCGGAATCTCGCCCGCTACAAGGCCGGCATCTACAACGTCTGACATCTACAACGTCTGACATCTACAACGTCTGACATCTACAACGTCTGACATCTACAACGTCTGACATCTGCGACGTCCGACACCTACGGCGTCCGACGCGGCGGCACCCCCGCCCGCCA
>NZ_JAINFC010000796.1 GCF_020740835.1 Streptomyces sp. UNOC14_S4 | reverse complement strand
GCACAACTCCAGCACCCGCGGCGCTCCCGGCCCCCAGTGGGCCGGGAGCGCGTCGGCTGTGCCCATGCCTGCCCGGTTCCTGTCCGTGCCTGCCCGTACGCCCCGCTCCGCCGTGCCGTGGACGCCATGAGGCCCCTGCCCCCTGCCGATGGGAACGGTCCCCTCTCGTGCCCCCTGTCTCCGTCTCCGTCAGCGGTCTGAGCCGCACGCGCTGCTGGCTGCGGACCCACCCGCTCGCCGCCGACGTGCTGCTGGCCGCCGCCACCTTCGCGACCGTCCTCATCGGGGCGGTCGTCAACCGCCATGGCACGCTCCCCGCCCCGGGCCTGAACTTCCTCCTGCTCGGCGCCGTGGCCTGCGCCTGCCTCGCCGCGCGCCGCAGAGCCCCGCGCACGGTCCTGTGCGCCACGTCCGTCCTCACCCTCGTCGAGGTCGTCACCGGCCGCGACGACCCGCCGCGCACCCAGATAGCGATGGCCGTCGTCGTCGCCCTCTACACCGTCGCCTCGCGCACCGAACGCCCCGCCACCTGGCGCATCGCCGCGCTCACCCTCGCCCTCCTCGCCGGGATCGTCGTGCTCTCCGGGGCCCCGCCCTGGTACTCGCAGGAGAACCTCGGCCTCATCGCCTGGACCGGCCTGGCCGCCGCCGCGGGCGACGCCGTCCGCAGCCGCCGCGCCTACATCGCGGCCATCGAGGAACGGGCCGTACGGGCCGAGCTCACCCGCGAGGAGGAGGCCCGCCGCAGGGTCGCCGAGGAACGGCTGCGGATCGCCCGCGAACTGCACGACGTCGTCGCCCACCACATCGCCCTCGTCAACGTCCAGGCCGGGGTCGCCTCGCACGTCATGGACAGCCGTCCCGACCAGGCCAAGGAGGCCCTCGCCCACGTGCGCGAGGCCAGCCGCTCGGCACTCGCCGAACTGAGCGCGACCGTCGGCCTGCTGCGCCAGTACGGCGACCCGGAGGCCCCCACGGAGCCGGCGCCCGGCCTCGCCGCCCTCGACCAGCTCGTCGACGGCTTCGCCCGCGCGGGCCTGTACGTCGCCGTCAGCACGGCCTCGGACGCGGCCGACGGCCCCGGCACGGGTACGGGGGCGGGGGCGGACCGGGCCGCCGCCGTCATCGGGAAACTGCCCGCCGCCGTCGACCTCACCGCGTACCGGGTCCTCCAGGAGGCCCTGACCAACGTCCATAAACATGCCGGGCCCGGCGCCCGTGCCGAGATCTCCCTGGAGCGCGCCGCGGACGGCCTCCGCCTCACTGTCCTGGACGACGGCGGCGACCCGCCCCCGGAGCCCGCGCCGCCGCCCGGGGCGCCCGGCCGTCCCGCCGGCGGCCACGGCCTGCTGGGCATGCGCGAGCGCGCCTGCGCCCTCGGCGGCACCTGCGAGGCGGGCCCCCGCGACGGCGCCCCCGGCTTCCGGGTCAGCGTGACGCTGCCGCTCGCCGCCCGTGCGGGCGGCGGATCCCGCCTAGGCTGAGGGCCATGTCTGACGAGCTGCCCGCGGAGCGCATACGCGTCCTCCTCGCCGACGACCAGGCGCTGCTCCGCAGCGCGTTCCGGGTCCTGGTGAACTCCGAGCCGGACATGACCGTGGTGGGGGAGGCCGCGGACGGCGCCGAGGCCGTCGAGCTCGCCCGCCGCCACGTGCCGGACGTCGTCCTGATGGACATCCGCATGCCCGGCACGGACGGTTTCGCCGCGACCCGGACCATCTGCTCCGACCCCGCGCTCGCGGAGGTACGGGTGGTGATGCTGACGACCTTCGAGGTCGACGAGTACGTGGTGCAGTCGCTGCGCGCGGGCGCCTCGGGCTTCCTCGGCAAAGGCGCGGAGCCGGAGGAACTGCTCTCCGCGATCCGCGTCGTCCGGGCGGGCGAGGCCCTGCTCTCCCCGACCGCCACGAAGGGCCTCATCGCGAAGTTCCTGGCCCAGGGCGGCCCGGAGCCGAGCCCTTCGGCAGGCGGCCGCCTCGACGTTTTGACGGGGCGGGAGCGGGAGGTGCTGGTGCAGGTCGCCGGGGGGCTGTCGAACGACGAGATCGGCGAGCGGCTGACCGTCAGCCCGCTGACGGTCAAGACGCATGTGAATCGGGCGATGGCGAAACTGGGCGCGAGGGATCGCGCCCAACTCGTCGTCATCGCGTACGAGTCGGGGCTGGTGCGGCCCCGCGCGGACTGACTCCCGGGGCTTCGCCCCGGGCCCCGTTGCGCCTATGGGGGTGCGTCTTGCGTCCGGTGCGCGTCTGCGGGCCCGGCGGGGGCTGGTCGCGCAGTTCCCCGCGCCCCTGATGGGGGTGCATCGCCGTC
>NZ_JAINFC010000795.1 GCF_020740835.1 Streptomyces sp. UNOC14_S4 | reverse complement strand
TGGTGGTGTGCTGCCGTTTCGTCAGTGGGGGTGCCGCCGGGGGCTGTCGGCGCGTCCGGCCGGGCGGCAGTGATGGTGGGTCAGGCGGTGGGGTAGTGCTCCGCGCGGGCGGCGGTGACGAGCGCGGAGACGTCGTCCCAGTCGAGCCCGGCCGCGCGGGCCCGGCCCATCCAGTCCGAGAGCTCCCCGCGCAGCGGGGAGTCGGCGAGGGACCGTGTCGGCGCCAGGGCGGCGCTGACGAAGGTGCCCACGCCGGGGCGGGGCTCGACGAGCCCGAGGTGTTCGAGCTCGCGGTAGGCCTTCAGCGTCGTGTTGGGGTTGAGCTTGGTGTCCCGGGCGACGCTCGCGGCGGTGGGCAGCTGGTCGCCCTCGGCGAGGATGCCCAGCCGCAGCGCTTCCTGGACCTGCTGCACGATCTGCAGGTAGGCGGCCATACCGCTCTGCCGGTCGATCCTGAACTCGACCATGTACCGCCCCCTCATCCCGTCCGTGTGCGCGAGGACCCGACGGCCCGGCGCCTCACAGCGACCGACGGCGGACCCACCACAGGGTGAGGCCGGCGACCGCGACGGCGGCCGTCAGCAGAAGGGCGGCGTCCACCCACTGCATGACGCTCATCTGGTCGGAACCGAAGTATTCCAGGCGCTCGGCGACGATCCCCTTGTTGGTCCTGCACTCGGCGGGCGTGTGCTCGTTGAAGCAGGTGCCGAAGCCGTGCAGCCCGCCGTGGGCGTCGACGGTCCAGTTGTCGAACCGCGCCCCGCCCTCGGGTACGTGCGGCTGCCCCTGCTCCACCGGATTGGTGATCACTCGCGGGGTGAAGAGCAGCAGCCGGACGCGGTCCCAGAGGAAGCCGAAGACGAAGGTCCCCAGGCCGAAGGTGATCGCCATGGCGGGCAGGACACGGCGGACGAGCACACCGGCCGCGATGCCGACGGCGAGGTACAGCAGGGCCATGGCCACGGGCATGGGACCCGTGCTGTCGAAGACCGGGCTGTTCGTCCACTCACCGAAGCCGACGAGAGAGCGCGCGGGCCGCCACCACCAGGTGTAGACGGCGGAGAGCACCACCGAGCACAGAAGGGTGACGAACACCACCGTGCCGATCTTGACCGTCAGCCAGTGACGGCGGGTCATCGACTGGGTGGTCACCAGCTTGAGGGTGCCGCGTTCCAGGTCGCCCGCGATCAGCGGGGCACCGAGGAAGACGCCCGCGGCCAGGGGCAACATGCCCATCACCCAGGCCCCGTCCTGGAACGCCGAGGCGTACGACGAGTTCTGGAAGGAGTTGGTGACGTCGAAGGCCGTACCGCCCGTTCTGGCCTGCGCCAGGAAGTCCATCATCGAGGCGCGCTGCCAGAGCATGTTGACGGCCGCGGCCGCCGTCAGGAGCAGGCAGGCGAGGAGAACGACGCGGTGCTGCCGCCAGACGAGCCACGCCATGCCGCGCAGCACGCGCGGCGGCAGCTTGCCGCCCTCACCGGTGGCCTCTGCTCCCGTCCCTGTGGTCACGGTCGCGCTCATACGGCCGCCTCCCCTTCCCGCTCGTCTTCCCGCTCGTCCGTCACCTGCGCGTCAGCCGTCAGCAGCGGCGGTGTGCCGGGCGAGCGCAGATAGCCCAGCAACACCTCCTCCAGGCTGGGCTCGGCGACCCTCCAGTCGCCCTCCACCGGTCCCCGCCGCCGGATCAGGGCGGTGAACTGACGTCCCGTGGTGCGCGATTCGACGACGGTGTGCCGGGCGATCTCCGGTGGCACACCGTCGACCAGGTGCGCGCCCGTCACCAGGCAGTGGGCGCCCTGCAGTTCGTCGATCGCGCCCGCGAGCCGGACCCGGCCGTCGGAGACGGCCAGCAGGTGGTCGCACATGGTGGCCACGTCGGCGAGCTGGTGGGAGGACATGAGGACGGTCGTGCCCTGCTCCGCGGCCTCGGCCATCAGCAGCCCCGCGATCTCGTGCTGGGACAGCGGGTCGAGCTCGGCCATGGGCTCGTCCAGCAGCAGCAGTTCGGGGCGCTTGCCGAAGACGAGGGCGAGGGCGAGCCGGGAGCGCTGACCGCCGGAGAGCGTCCCCACCCGGTCGCCCATCGGCACCCGGCCGGACCGTACGATCCGCTCGGCGACGGCTTGGTCCCAGCGCGGGTTGAGCTCGGCGCCCATGCGCAGGGTCTCCTCGACCGTGAACCGCGGGAAGAGCGGCTTGTCCTGGGCCAGGTAGGCGCAGCGCGCCAGGACCTCGGCCTCGGTCACGGGCGTGCCGAAGAGCCTCAGGCCGCCGGCCGTCGGCCGCGTCAGCCGGGCCGCGAGGCTCAGCAGTGTGCTCTTGCC
>NZ_JAINFC010000794.1 GCF_020740835.1 Streptomyces sp. UNOC14_S4 | reverse complement strand
ACACAACCCAGGGGCGCGGGGAACTGCGCGACCAGCCACAACGAACCCGCAGACGCAAGCGCAGCGCAAACGCGTCGCGGTACCGTAAGCAGAATGACCACGTCGCGGCCCCCCGCCGCCCCCCGGACCCTCGCGGAAGAGCTGCGTGCCCGGCCCGACGACGAGCTCGCCGCCCTGCTGCTCGCCCGGCCCGATCTGATCAATCCGGTGCCCGGCGACCTCACCCAGCTGGCCACCCGTGCGGGCACGCGCGGGTCCGTCGTCCGGGCGCTGGACCACCTGGACCGGTTCGCGCTCCAGGTGGCCGAGGCCCTGGCCGTCGCCCCGGACCCCTGCCCGTACGCCACGCTGGACGCCCTGATGAGCGGCGACGCGCCCGACGACCCGTGCGTCGCGCGCGAGCTGCCGCGGGCTGTGGCCGTGCTGCGCGGCCAGGCCCTGGTGTGGGGCGGCGACGACCGGCTGCGGCTGGTGCGCACCGCCCGCGAACTGCTCGCGCCCGGCGCCACGCGCCCGTCCCCCACCGGCCTGGGCCCGTCCGTCGCGGAGGCGACGGCGGGCATGTCGCCGGGCCGGATCCAGCAGATCATCACGGCCGCCGGGCTGCCGACGACGCACGACCCGGTGACGGCGGTCACCGCGCTGACCGAGCTGTTCGAGGACCGTACGCGGATGGCGGCCCTGCTGGCCGGCGCGCCCGCGGAGGCGACGGCCGTGCTCGGCAGGCTGCGGTGGGGCCCGCCGTACGGCACGGTGACCGCGCACCCGGCCCCGCACCTGCGCTGGCTGCTGGACCGTGGCCTGCTGCTGCCCGCGACCACCGGCAACGTCGTCCTGCCCCGCGAGGTGGCCCTGCACCTGCGGGCGGGCCGGGCGCACCGTACGCCCGAGCCGGTGGCGCCGGAGCTCGCGCCGGTCACGGAGCACGCGGAGCGGACGGTCGACGCGACGGCGGCCGGGCAGGCGTTCACGGCCCTGGCGACGGTCGAGGAGTTGCTCAAGGAGTGGGAGACAGGCGGCCCGCTGGTGCTGCGCGCGGGCGGCCTGGCCGTACGCGACCTCAAGCGGACGGCGGCGCTCCTGGACACCACGGAGCCGCTGGCCGCGTTCTGGGCGGAACTGGCGTACGCGGCCGGGCTGCTGGCCTCCGACGGTGACGTGGACGAGCGGTACGCGCCGACGCCCGCGTACGACGAGTGGCTGGAGCTGCCCACCGCGCAGCGCTGGACCCGGCTGGCCACGGCGTGGCTCACGGCGACCCGTGCGGCCGGTCTCGTCGGCGGCCGGGACGCCAAGGCCCGTACGCTCGCCGCGCTCGGCCCCGACCTGGACCGCGCCCCGGCCCCCGAGACCCGGCACCGGGTCCTCGCGCTCCTCGCCACGCTGCCGCCCGGTGCCTCGGTGCCGCAGGAGCCGGTCCTGGCGCGGCTGCGGTGGGAACGCCCGCCGCGTACGGCCACCGGTCCGGAGGAGGACCTGCGCACCCGGCTCGCCCGCTGGGCGCTCACCGAGGCGGAGCTCCTCGGCGTGACCAACCGCGGTGCGCTCTCCGCCCACGGCCGCGCCCTGCTGCCGCCCGCGGCCGAGGAGGACACCGGCCCGTTGCGACCCGTCTGGCGTCCGCTCACCGACGTGGAACTGGGCGCCGCGGGCGTGCGGGCCGCGGAGCTGCTCGCCCCGCTGCTGCCCGAGCCGCTCGACCACATCCTGCTCCAGGCCGACCTCACGGCCGTCGCGCCCGGCCCGCTGGTCCGGCCGCTCGCGCAGACGCTGGGCGTGCTCGCGGACATCGAGTCCCGTGGCGGTGCCACGGTCTACCGCTTCACGCCGGGCTCCGTGCGGCGAGCGCTGGACGCGGGCCGTACGGCGGACGACCTGAAGTCCTTCCTGACGGCCCACTCGCGCACGCCCGTGCCGCAGCCGCTCGCCTACCTCGTCGACGACGTGGCGCGCCGCCACGGCCATCTGCGGGTGGGCGCGGCCGCGTCGTACGTGCGCTGCGACGACGAGGCCGCACTCGCCGAGATCGTCGCCGACCGCCGCTCGGCCCCGCTGCGGCTGCGCCGCCTCGCCCCGACGGTCCTGGCCGCGCAGGTGTCCCCCGACACGCTCCTCGACGGCCTGCGGGAGATGGGTTACGCGCCCGCGGCGGAGTCCGCCGAGGGCGACGTCCTGATCACCCGCGCCGACGCCCACCGCACCCCGCCGCGCACGGCCCCGGCACCGGTGCAGGAGGGCCCGCCCGCGCCCGACGCGACGCTGCTGGCCGCTGCCGTACGCGCCATCCGCGCGGGCGACATGGCCGCGACCGCCGAACGCAAGCCCACCCCCAGCGCCGCCC
>NZ_JAINFC010000793.1 GCF_020740835.1 Streptomyces sp. UNOC14_S4 | reverse complement strand
GTTCCCCGCGCCCCTGACGGGGCGCCCCGCCCCCCGATATCGTCTCCGTCCGACGAGAGTTCCGTGATGATCACCTCGCCGTCCGATCCCCTCGACCATCCCGACGCCGCACGCGCCGCCGACTCCGCCGCCACCGCGACGCTTCTGCGCGCCTACGTCCGTGAGACCGGTACCGACGTTCCCGCCACCGGCCATGACCTGCGGCTGCGCTTCCCCGCCAGTGGGCTGGAGCTGAGCGTTCCGGTGCGCCACCGCTCGGCCACCGGATTCCACCTCTTCGGCGACCCCGTCGTGCTCGGTACGGGCAGCGACGTTCCGCCGCCCGCCGACGTGGCGCTCGTCGCCGCGGCGGCCGTCCGGGAGTCGACCACCGGCCGCGGTCACCCCGCCCACCTCGGCGCCGACGCGGTCGGCCGCGTCCTCGGGTCCGCCGCCCGCGTCGCCGCCCACCTCGCCGACCGGCGCGCCGAGCCCGACGGCACCACAGGGCCGACCCCCTTCCTCGACGCCGAGCAGGCGCTCCTGCTCGGACACCCCTTCCACCCCGCGCCCAAGAGCCGCGAGGAGGCCACCGAGGCCGAACTGCGGGCCTGCTCACCCGAGTTGCGCGGATCCTTTCCGCTGCACTGGTTCGCCGCGCACCCCGACGTCGTGGTGGGGGAGAGCGGGGACGGCGGCGACGTCGCCGCGCTGCTGCGCCCGCTCGCCGCCGGGGTCGCCCTGCCCGCCGGTACCGTGCCCGTACCGGCGCACCCCTGGCAGGCCCGGGAGATCATGGACCGGCCCGAGGTCCGGCGGCTCGTCGAGGACGGGCTGCTGACCCCGCTGGGTCCTGGGGGCCCCGACTGGTACCCGACCTCCTCCGTGCGCACCGTCCACCGGCCCGACGCCGATGTCATGCTCAAGCTCTCCCTCGGCATGCGCATCACCAACTCCCGCCGCAACAACCTGCGCGGCGAGCTGCGCCTCGGCGTCAGCGCGGCCCGGCTGCTCGCCTCGGGCCCGGCCGCGTGGCTGCGCGCCGAGCACCCCGACTTCGCGATCCTGCGCGACTTCGCCTGGATATCCGTGGGCACCACCGGCGCCGAGAGCGGGCTGGAGACCGCGATCCGCGACAACCCCTTCCGGGGCGACACACGCGGCGGCCGGGGCGAAGGGCTGTGCGTCGCCGGGCTGCTCGCCGAGCGCACCGGACCCGGCGACGGCTCCGCCCCGCTCCACCGCTCGCTGCTCGCCGCCGCCGTCGCCCGCGCCGCCCGGCACCACGGCACGACGCGGGCCGAGGCCGCCGCGCGCTGGCTCGACGCGTACCTCTCCGTCCTCGCCGTCCCGCTGATCCGGCTCCAGGCCCGGTACGGCATCGCCCTCGAACCGCACCACCAGAACACCCTCGTCGCCCTCGGCGACGACGGGCTGCCCACCGCGGGCTGGTACCGCGACAGCCAGGGCTACTACCTCGCCGAGTCCCGCCTCGCCGACATCGAACGCCTCCTGCCCGGGGCCGCGGACGACGTCGAGCTCGTCTTCGACGACGCCTTCGTCGACGAACGCGTCGGCTACTACCTCGGCATCGCCAACCTGCTCGCGCTCGTCGGCGCGATGGGCGCCCAGGGCCTGGCCGACGAGCACGATCTACTCCTCGTCCTGCGCGCCCGCCTGGAGCGGCTGCGGGCCACGGAGCCCCGCGCCGAGGGCCTGCTCGGCCTGCTCCTCGACGCGCCCGTGCTGCGCTGCAAGGGCAACTACCTCACCTGCGTGGACGGACTCGACGAGCTCGTCGGCGACGTGCACACCCAGTCCGTCTACATCGACCTTCCCAACCCTCTCGCGGAGGCCCGGCGTTGAGCACCCAGACCCCCTACGACCTCGTCGGCGTCGGCATCGGCCCGTTCAACCTCTCCCTGGCCGCGCTCGCCGACGGCGTCCCGGACCTGACCACCCTCTTCCTCGACGCGAAGCCCGCCTTCTCCTGGCACCCCGGCCTGCTCCTGGAGGGCACCACCCTCCAAGTGCCCTTCCTCGCCGACCTGGTGACCATGGCCGACCCCACCAGTCCCTGGTCGTACCTGAACTACCTGCGGTCCCACGACCGGATGTTCCCGTTCTTCTTCTCCGAGCGCTTCCTCATACCGCGCCGCGAGTACGACCACTACTGCCGCTGGGTCGCCGAGCGCCTGCCCTCCTGCCGCTTCGACGCCGAGGTCACCGCCGTCGCGTGGGACGAGGACGCCGACGCCTTCGCCGTCACCCATCGCTCCGCCGACGGCACCACCACCCGCGTCCTGGCCCGGCAGCTCGTCCTCGGCGTCGGCACGAACCCCGTCGTCCCCGAACCCCTGCGGCCC
>NZ_JAINFC010000792.1 GCF_020740835.1 Streptomyces sp. UNOC14_S4 | reverse complement strand
AGTCAGACCAGTCCATCCCCCCTCGCCCGCCTGCCAGGAGCCCGCCCAGTGCCTTCTGCCGGAACCGCCTCGCGCCGAGCCGTACAGCTCGTGGCGCTGCTCGCGATGCTGGTGTTCTTCGCCACCCAGCTCGTCGGAGCACTGCTGCCCGTCGTACCGCTCCTGATCGCCGCTTCGGCGGCGGGCCTCGCGCTCGACCTCTACCTCCAGCACCGCGACCCCGGTCTGGTCGCCGTCCTCGGCAAGATCCGCTTCGACGTCATGGTGCGGCAGCTGCTGCGCGACATGCTCGTCGTGATCGGCCTGCTGCGGGTGCACGGCGACGGCTCGCTGGGCGACTACGCGCCGCTCTTCGTGGGCCTGGTGCTCTTCTACGCCACGCACCTCGGCTGCCAGGCCGTCGCGCTGCTGGTCCGCCGCAGCCGCACGCTGCCGTTCCTGACCCGGAACATCGACGCCTCCGGCCTGGACCTGACCGCCGCGCCGCCGCGCCTGCTGGCCCGCCAGCACGGCCGCCGCCTGCTGCGCTTCGCCGTCCCGGCCACCGCGGGCCTGCTGGCCACCGTGGGCACCGAGCAGGCCCTGTGGGGCGAGCTGGGCATCGGGGCCGCCCTCGTCCTGGCCCTCGGCGGCGCCGGCTACCTCGCGACCTGGCTGGGCCGCAAGAAGCGCATCGCGAACGATCAGCAGGCCCTGGAGTGGCTGGACCGCTGGCTGGCCGACTACAAGCCCACCGTCGGCATGTACTTCTCGGGCGGTACGAGCTCCGCCTACCAGGCGAACATGTGGCTCTCCACCCTCGCCGCGCTGGACGGCAACCCCGTCATCGTGCTCCGCGAGCGCTTCATGATGCAGAAGATCGAGGCCACCGACGTGCCGATCGTCTGCATCCCCAAGGTCGTGCACCTGATGGCGCTGGAGAAGTCCTCGCTGAAGATGATGATCCACCCGGCGAACTCCGGAAAGACCTCCCAGGTCCTGCGGATGCCGTCGATCAAGCACGCCTTCATCAACCACGGCGAGAGCGACAAGCTCTCCAGCTGCAACCCGTACTCCAAGGCCTACGACGAGATCTGGGTCGCCGGCCCCGCCGCCCGCGAGCGCTACCAGCTCGCCGACATCGGCGTCGACGACCGCGACGTGGTCGAGGTCGGCCGCCCGCAGCTCGCGCCCATCCAGCCGTACGCCGGGGCGCCCGCGGCCGACGCGTGCACCACGGTGCTCTACGCCCCCACCTGGGAGGGCTGGGACGGCGAGCCGGGCAACACCTCGGTGATGCTCGCGGGCGAGAACATCGTCCGCGCGCTGCTGGCCGACCCCAAGGTCCGCCTGCTGTACAAGCCGCACCCGATGACCGGCTCCGTCGACCCGCGCGCCGGGCGTGCCAACGAACGCATCCAGGCCATGATCCGCGAGGCCAACGAGCGGCGGAGCGGTGCCCGCCCGGGCGCCGAGGCCGCCGCGGAGCTGGCGCACCGCACCGCCGAGCTGGACCGGCTCACCACCAGCGCCTTCCGTGACAGCGCCGACGACATCGAGCGGATGCTGCTCCAGGGCACGCCCGAGAAGGGCCGCGCCGCGACCGTGGAGGCCGCCACCGCCGCGTGGGAGGAGGCCTACTGGGCCTCGCTGCCGGAGTGGGAGCACCAGATCATCACGGGCCCGCGCCCGGCCCTGTTCGCCTGCTTCAACCAGGCCGACCTGCTGATCAGCGATGTCTCCAGCGTGGTCTCCGACTACCTGATCAGCGAGAAGCCGTACGCGGTCGCGAACACCAGCGGCATGGCGGAGGAGGAGTTCCGCGCGAACTTCCCCACCGTGAGCGCGGCGACCATCCTCACGCCGGAGGCGACCGAGGTGGAGGAGCTGCTCGCCGCGGTCCGCGACTCCTCGCTCGACGGCCTGGCGGACGCGCGCGCCGAGCTGAAGGTGCAGCTGCTGGGGCCGTCCGACCCGCCGTCGCTGGTCCGCTTCAACGCGGCGGCGCTGGCGCTGGCCGCGGAGGCGGACGCGCGGCGCGAGCGGATGGAGGCGCGGGCCTCCGAGATCCCGCCGCAGCGGGCGGATGAGACGGCGTCTGTCTGACGCGTCGATTTTTGACCGGGCGAGCTGCTGCTTCTGGTGGCTCGCCCGGTTTTGTGTTTCTGCGCCTACTGGGGTGGCTCTTGTGCTCGGCGTGCGGCTGCGGGTCCGGTGGGGGCTGGTCGCGCAGTTCCCCGCGCCCCTAAAGGGCAAGGCCGTGAAGTTATGGGGTGGGTCCGTGGCTGCGAGTGGGGTCTGGTCTGGAGGAACGCCGGACGCGAGAAGCGGAGCCCCGGTAGAACTGGCTGGTCCGCCAAGACAAGCCGTTCACAG
>NZ_JAINFC010000791.1 GCF_020740835.1 Streptomyces sp. UNOC14_S4 | reverse complement strand
GGACGTTCACGGTGAGGGGGCTGGGCGGTGGCGGGCTGTGGAAGGTGGATCTCTCGCGGCTGCGGCTCGCCAACGACGAGGAGCGCGCGAGCCTCGGGATCGCGCCCCGGAGCGTGAGCTGGTGAGTGAAGAGGTGATCTCGCTGCCGCTGGCATCGGGGCCGGGGGTCGTCGTCGGAGGGGTCGCCGACCGGTGCCCGCTCTGCGTACGGCTGCGCGCCGAGCGGCACATGGCCTGGGCGGCGCGGGAGTACGAGCGTGAGATCGCCGCGCGGCACACATGGCTGACCCATTACGAATCGGTTCATGAAGGCCGTTAATCCGAATTGACGGTGATACGCCGAGAGGGTGTGCCAGGTATCGCTCCGCCGGATATGGCGCAACACTGCTGCGACGCAGCCGTGTTGAGGAGAGGAGCCCCTCCGTGTCGCTGATCTCGTACGGATGTCACACCGAAGGGCAGCCGTGCCGCCACGGCCCGCCGCACGCGACCGTGTACGTGGCCGTGGGCGATCCCCACGAGGCGGCGCGGCAGGCGGCGAGCTGCCGCACGTACGCGGAGAACCGGGCGTGGCGCGTCGTCGGCACGGTGATCGAGCCGACGCCGGACCTGCCGCTCGAACGGCGGGAGGGCTGGCGTCGGGTGAACACCTCGGCGGACGGCGAGGCGGTGGAGATCGTCGTGGTGCACAGCCCGGACGCGGTGGACGCGGACGCCGGGGTGTTCCAGTGCCTGTCGGAACGCTTCCGGAAACGGCAGAAGGTCCTGGTGGCCGTGAGCGGCATTCCGGAGCCGGAGCAGCCGGGGCGGCGGGAGAAATCGCGCTGACGGGGGAAGCGCCCGCGAGCTCCGGCGTGCCGCCGCGCGGGGCGGAGTAGCCTCCGGCGCACGGGGACGGCGAGGGATGGAGTCGGCATGTGGAACACGCGTTTTCAACGGTTCGCGATCGACCTGATCAAGAACGGCAACAACCCGCAGGTCGCAGGTGTCTCGGAGTGGTTGGACAAGCGGTCCGAGAACGAACTGAGCGGGTTCGTGGTCGAGTTCGCGACCGGGGCGACCGCGCACTTCCACACGCCCATGATGCTGGCTCCGGGTGCGAAGCATGGTGGCTCGGAGGAGATCGTCGAGGGCGAGCCGGTGGCCCCCATGGCGTTTCCCGACGGTCTGGGGTCCGGCGGAAAGATCAAACTCGCGGACGTCGAGCGGTGGTTCATGGCCGTGCTGGCGTCATCGGGCAATCGCGAGATCAGCGGCCTGGAGGCTTGGTCGCAACGGGAGGACGCGCGTCCCCGGCATGCGGGGGTCACCGTCTCGTTCCACTCCGGCGGGAAAGTCTTCGCCGCGGTGGCGTACCTGCTGCGGCCAGGGATGAGCACGGACGAGCAGACGTACTACGAGCCGTTGGAGGTGGCCTGAAGCCCGTTACCTGAACGAGTGATTGAAGGGCCGGCAGGAGGGATTCGCGGGATCATACGGGGATGAACACCAGTCGGAGCACACCGCCTCTGGTTAGGTGCCCAAGCTGCCATAACCCGATGTGGTGGGACGTGACCTATCCCTACAAGCCGCTGTGGTACTGCTCGGTCTGCAGGTTTCCCCCGGAGCGGGAGCGCAGCGCCCATGCTGCTCCGCCCCAATGTCCGGAGGGGTGTGCGAGTGCCGTGATCCAAACCGGTGAGGACGGGAGTAGGCAGTTCGTCTGTCACCGTAAGTGAAGGGGCGAGCGCGTGACCATTGGCATGAAGGACTGCCCGAACGGATGCGGTCCCATGAACGTAGAGGAAGTTGACGGCGGCGACGCAAACTACGTCTGCATGTCGTGCGGCTGGAGCGAGTACGCAGGTCCATCCACTCTGTGAAGTAGCGCGGTGAGCCTGTGCGTCTCCAAGCGGCGTGCAGGCTCGTTCTTGCCGAAGCTCGGAGCTTCTCTGCACGTACGAGTGACATCACGCGTGGCGATCAGTGGAGTGGGGCAAGTCGGATATGCCTCAATCGCCCGCACAGAAGGGTCACCTCTCATGCGCCGTATCGCCGCCGCAGCTCTCGGAGCCGTCGCTCTTGTCGGTTCGCTCGCCGCTCCCGCCAGTGCCGACGACTTCACGTCGTGGCGTGCCTTCCGCAGCCTGCACCTGACGCCGCAGGCCGCTCAACGGCTCACCTCCGACGTCGGGATCTCCACCCCCGCCATCTGGCGCTGGTCCACCGGGTCACTCAAACGGGCGGATCTCGTCCACAAGGTGACGGGCGGGGACGTCTGCGTCGGGGTCTCCAGCAAGTGCGGACCGGCCGAAGCCTGAGCTTCGGGATTCGGGCGTCGAGATCCGAGCTTCTTATTCAAGGAATGGGCGGTACGCCTAACCC
>NZ_JAINFC010000790.1 GCF_020740835.1 Streptomyces sp. UNOC14_S4 | reverse complement strand
GTCCAGGACGGCGGCCCGGCCCTGCTCGGTGCGCGGCAGGCCCCGCGCGTCGGCCTCGGCGGTGACGGCGATGGTCAGCAGGGGCCAGGCGTACCGGTGGGCACCCAGCGGCAGCCCGGCGCCCAGGGCCTCCTCCAGTACGGCCCGGGCCTCGGCGAACCGGCCGCGCGCCGTGTGCAGTTCGATGAAGCGCCGGGCGAAGGCCAGCGTGTCCTGGGGCTGCGGGTCGCGCGTGCCGAACTGTTCGCGGGCCTCGGCGAGCCGCGCCTCGGCACGCTCCCAGTCGCCCCGGGCCAGGTCGATCGAGGCGAGCCGCCCGGTGGCGAAGCCGAGCGGCCGGACCCCGCGGGCCTCGCGCTGCGCCTCCAGGGACGCCTGCTCGGCCTCCTCCCACTCGCCGAGCGCGAAGAGGGCGGACGCCAGGTTGTTGCGGGCCCAGGCGCGGGCGTCGTCCAGGCAGTAGCGGTCGGCGAGGGCGATGCCCTCCCGTGCCACCTCGGCGGCCCGGACCGAACGCCCCACCCCCTGCAGGGCGGAGGACAGGTTGATGTGGCTGCGGCCCATGCTGCCGAAGCTGCCGACGTCACCGAGGGCGACGACCTGTCGGCACACCTCGGTCATCTCGGCCAGGCCCCCGTCGACGTCCTCCCCGGTGTCGACCTTGTGCCCGGCGAGGGTGAGCCGGGCGCCGAGCTCGGTGGTCTCGGTGCCCACGAGCCGGGCCAGTTCGATGGCGCGCTCGCCCATGACCCGTACCTCCGGGCCCTTCCCGTGCAGCGCGGCCCACCCGGCGAGCTGGGCCAGCACCTCGGCCTGTACGGCCGACGGCGGCAGCCCCTCGACCAGCTCCAGGGCGGCCGCCAGCTCCTCCAGGCCGTCCCCGCGGCCCAGGGCGGTCACCAGCCGGGAGCGCTGGGTCCAGAACCAGGCGGCCCGCAGCGGGTCCATGTCCGGCTTGCGCAGGGCCTGTTTGACGGCGGTCAGGGCGCGCTCGCGGTCGCCCGCCATATGGGCGGCGACCACGATCTCGGCCAGCAGGTCGGTGTGGCGCAGGGCCTCGTCGCACCCGCACGGCGGGTACACGTCCGCGAAGTCCACCGGGCGCTGGGCGGCACGGACCTCCTCGGGGACCTGCTCCCACAGCTCCAGGGCACGCTCCAGCAGCCGCAGCTTCTCGGCGTAGGCATAGCGCCGACGGGCGTGCACGGAGGCTTCGAGCGCGGCGGCCAGCGCCTTGGCCGGCTCGTGCGCGCAGTACCAGTGGCGGGCGAGGCGGGCGGGGAACTCGTCGGCCCGGACGGTACCGGGCTCGGCCTCCAGGGCCTCGGCGTACCGCCGGTGCAGGCGCGAACGCTCGCCGGGCAACAGGTCGTCGGCGACGGCCTCGCGCACCAGGGCGTGCCGGAAGCAGTAGCCGTCGCCGTCGTCGGTGGGCACGAGGACACTGGCGCCGACGGCCGCGCGCAGGGCCTCGATCAGCGCGTCCTCGCCCAGACCGGCGACGGCGCGCAGCAGCCCGTACTCCACGGCGGCCCCGCCCTCGGCGGCGACGCGCACCACGCGCTCGGCGTCCTCGGGGAGCGCCTCGACGCGGACGAGGAGCAGCTCGCGCAGGGAGTCGCTGATGCCGGAGCCACGGCCGTCGGCGATCGAGGCGGCGAGCTCCTCGACGAAGAACGCGTTGCCGTCGGAGCGCCCGAAGACCCGGTCCACCAGGGTGCCCTCCGGCGCGGTGCCGTGGATGCCGGTGAGCTGGGCGGTGACCTCGTCACGGGTGAAGCGGCCGAGCTCGACACGGACCGGCGAACGCATCCGGTCGGCCTCGGCGAGGAAGGGGCGCAGCGGATGGCGGCGGTGGATGTCGTCCGAGCGGTAGGTGGCGACGACGACCAGACGGGCGGCGTGCAGCGAGCGGAAGAGGTAGGAGAGCAGCTCGCGGGTGGAGCGGTCGGCCCAGTGCAGGTCCTCGATGGCGAGGACGATCGTGCGGTCCTCGGTGAGCCGCTCCAGCAGGCGGGCGGTGAGCTCGAAGAGCCGGGCGCGGCCGTCCTCGGTCTCCCGCGCGGTCTCGCCGAGCTCGGGCAGGAGCCGGGCGAGCTCGCCCTCCTGGCCGCCCGCGGCGCGGGTGAGCTCCTCGCCGAGCCGCCGGTGCAGACTGCGCAGGGCGGTGGAGACGGGGGCGAACGGCAGGCCGTCGCTGCCGATCTCCACGCAGCCGCCGACGGCGGTGACCGCGCCCCGCGCCTCGGCCGCGGCCAGGAACTCGCCGATCAGCCGTGTCTTGCCGACGCCCGCCTCGCCCCCCACGAGCAGGGCCTGCGGCTCACCCGCGGCGGCGCGGGCGAGCGCGTCGGTGAGCGTGCCCAGCTCATGGA
>NZ_JAINFC010000079.1 GCF_020740835.1 Streptomyces sp. UNOC14_S4 | reverse complement strand
GTCGTAGGGGCGGAGGTAGGGGGCAGGCCGGTAGTCGGCATAGCGGGCCGGTGCGGACGCGTCCTCTTGCACGGCCAGGGAGTTGAGCGTGTCCGGAGTGGTGGCCCAGTGGCCGGTGGTGATGTGGTTCTCCAGGGTGTGCACTGCGGCGAGGGTCTCGCCCAGGGAAAAGGTGCAGTGCCCGGGGGCGCGGACATACGCCTGGCGGAGGAGGGCGGTGGAGCCGGCCGCCGTGGCCGCCCGGTGGTGGGCGCTCTCCGCCTGGACCGGTATCAGCGCGTCACCCGTGGTGTGCACGTTCAGCTGGGGCCGGGACAGCCGGCCGGTGAGGCTGCTGGTGCGGGCCGTCCAGGCGACGGCCCGCGGGTCGGCGCCGATGCGAGGTGCGCGGTCCAGTGCCGCGAGGTCGTCGCGGAGCGAGAGCCCGGCCTCGTGGTAGAGCTCGGTGACCTCCTCGCGGACGGAGGAGCGGTCGAGGAGCGTCGCGTAGTCGACGCCGGTGTTCCATGACGGGTTGCCGCCCGCACGGCTCTCGGCCTCCTGTCGGCGGGTGAACGCCGCGATCCGCAGCAGCCCGACGACGGCCTGGTACTGGTTGGCCTGCTGGGCATCACGGTCGTGCGGACCGGGCTCGGTCTGTGCCGTGTCGTTCCACGTCGGGATGTTGTGCAGGGCCGCGGCCAGGGCGATGCGGGCGCGGCCGGCGGGTGTCCGCTGGGCGCGGGAGACCTCGGCGGTCAGGGCGTCGGCCGCGGTGCGCGCGTCGGCCTGGTCGCGGAAGCCGGTCAGGCGGATGCCGGAGTCCGGGGCGAGCAGGGTCCGCAGCGCGAAGACCGGGTCCAGGGTGTTGTTCCAGTTGGCGACGCCGCCCTGCACCAGCCCGCACAGGGAGAGCGAGCCGTCGAAGCGGTCCGGGTGCCGTTCGGCGAGGGCGGTGGTCACCAGTCCGCCGAACGACTGGCCCCAGGCGATGGTGCGCCGGGCCGGGCCGAACCGCCGGGTGAACAGGTCGAGCGTGGCGAGCTGGTCGGGCACCGCGTCGGTGATGGCCCAGCCGGTCGAGGCGTACGAGGAGCCGATGAGCGCGTACCCCTCGTCGAGCAGTCGTGTCCTGGTGTCCTCACCGGGGGCGTCGGCAGCCGGGTTGGGGGCGCCTGTCGGCCGGTAGCCGTGGCTGAACAGCAGCACGGTGCCGTTCCAGCCGGCGGGCAGGTCCATCACGTACGTGGCGTCGGACGGCAGCCGTCCTTCGACGTGAACGGGTTCGCGGCGCGTCTCGGCGTGGGCGAGGGAGGGGGCCGGGGACGCGGTCGCCGCGACCGCGCACAGGGCTGTGGCGAGGAAGACGGGGGTACGGAGTCTCATGGGTGCGAGGACCTCCTGAATGTGATCCCTGATGTGATCCCTGGGTGTGATCCCTGAGTACGATCCGCGGATCAGGCGTAGAAGCGGGACAGGCTGCGCAGCACACAAGCCGGCTTCGTGGAGCCCTCGATCTCGATGGTGCCGTCGACGGCGATCTGTACCCCGCCCGGGACGTCCTCCACCGAGGCCAGCCGGGCGGCCAGCCTGATGCGGGAGCCCGCCTTCACCGGAGCGGGGAAACGCACCTTGTCCAGGCCGTAGTTGACCTTCGTCGTGACGCCCCGGACATCGAGGAGGCCGGTGAAGAGCGGTATGAACAGGGAGAGCGTCAGATGGCCGTGGGCGATGGGTGCGCCGAACGGGCCTTCCGCGGCCCTTGCCACGTCGGTGTGGATCCACTGGTGGTCGTCGGTGGCGTCGGCGAAGGTGTCGATGCGTTCCTGGGTGACGTCGGTCCATGCGCTGGTGCCGAGCTCGCTTCCGGCGAGCTTCCTGAGTTCGCCGAGTCCGTCGACGGTGACAGCCATGTTTCTCCTTCGGGGTCGGGGGCCTTCGTCTTCGGGAAGATCAGAGCGTGCCGTAGAGGCTGCGGACGCGTGGTTTGAGGAGCTTTCCGGAGGCGGTGCGGGGCAGTTCCGCCGCCATCACCACCGATTTGGGGATCTTGTACGGGGCCAGGCGGCCCCGGAGCGAGCCGATCGTCTCGTCCGGGGTGAGCCCGCTGCCCCCGCGGGGGACGACGACCGCGCGCGGCACCTCGCCCCACTTCTCGTCGGGAACGCCGATGACGGCGCACTCCACGATGTCGGGGTGGGCGAGCAGGGCGTTCTCGACCTCGGCGGGGTAGATGTTCTCCCCGCCCGAGATGATCACGTCCTTGAGGCGGTCGACGATGGTGATGTAGCCGTCGGCGTCGATCCGTGCGGCGTCCCCGCTGCGGAACCAGCCGTCGGTGAAGGCCGCGGCGCTCTCCTCGGGCAGTCCCCAGTAGCCGGGCATGACGTGCGGGCCGCGTATCAGTACCTCTCCGGTCTCGTCCGTCCCGGCCGGGGTGAGGTCGGGGCGGACGACCCGGACGTCGCTGAAGAAGTGCGGCACTCCGGCGGACCCGGCCTTGGAAACGGCGTGTTCGGCGTCGAGGAACAGGGTGCCGGGTGCCGCCTCGGTCATGCCGTAGCCCTGTTGGAAGGTGAGCCCGCGCCGCTGGTAGGCGGCGATGAGCGAGGTCGGCACGGGCGACCCGCCGCAGGTGAGCAGGCGCAGGGAGGACAGGTCGGCGTCCGGCCAGCGCGGGCGCCGGGCGATCCGTTCGTACATCGTGGGCACCCCGAACATGAAGGTGACCCTGTGGCGTTCGATGAGGTCGAGGGTGGCGTCGGGGTCGAAGGAGCCGGTGAGGACGCAGGTGCCGCCCTTGAGCAGGACCGGCAGCGTGAGCATGTTCAGCCCGGCGGTGTGGAACAGCGGTGCGGAGACGAGGGCCGTCTCGTCGGCGGTCAGATCGTGGTCGATCAGGACGTTGACGGCGTTCCAGGTGACGTTGGCGTGGGTGAGCATCGCCCCCTTGGGCCGGCCGGTGGTCCCCGAGGTGTACATGATGAGGCAGAGGTCGTCGCCGGTGACGGGTTCGTCGATCGGTTCGGCTGCCGGGGCGGCGGCGATCAGCCGCTCGTACGGCGCTCCCACTTCGACGGACGTGCGCACGGAGGAGGTCGCCGTGCCGTTCAGTCCCTCGACGAGGTCGGCGTGCGCCGGGGAGTACAGCAGCGTGCCCGCGCCGGAGTCCCGCAGCTGATAGGCGATCTCGGGAGCGGCGAGCCGGGTGTTGAGCGGTACGAAGACCGCGCCCAGCGCTCCGGCGGCGAAGAAGGACTCCAGGAAGGACGGGTGGTTGGGGCCCAGGTAGGCGATCCGGTCGCCGCGGCGGACGCCGGTCCCGCGCAGGGCGTGGGCGAGGCGGGCGGTGCGGGCATGGAGTTCGGCATAGCCGGTCGTGACGCCTTCGTGGACGAAGGCAGCGCGGTGCGGGGTCTTGCGGGCCCGACGGGCGGGCCATGATCCCAGTCCCTCGTTGCGTGTCATCGCGCACCCTCCAGTCATGGCGAACCCCGGTCGTGCGAAACCGGGTTCACGAGTCGGTGAGCCCGAGCAGCCGGGCGGCGTTCTCCTTGAGGATCTTCGGTCGGACCTCGTCCTTGATGGGCAGCGCGGCGAAGTCCGCGAGCCACCGGTCGGGGGTGAGGACGGGGTAGTCGGACCCGAACAGGACCTTGTCCTGGAGCAGGGTGTTGGCGTACTGGACGAGCTGGGACGGGAAGTACTTCGGTGACCAGCCGGACAGGTCGATGTGCACTCCGGGCTTGTGGCCCGCCACCGCGAGCGCCTCGTCCTGCCAGGGGAACGACGGGTGCGCCAGGATGATCTTCAGGTGGGGGAAGTCGGCGGCCACGTCGTCCACGTACAGTGGATTGGAGTACTTCAGGCGGATGCCCCCGCCGCCGGGCAGTCCCGCGCCGATGCCGGTCTGGCCCGTGTGGAAGAGGGCGACGGTGCCGGTCTCCTCGATCACTTCGTACAGGCCGTAGGCGAGCCGGTCATGGGGGAAGAAGCCCTGGATGCTGGGGTGGAACTTGAACCCCTTCACCCCGTACTCCTCCACCAGCCGGCGCGCTTGCCGCACCGCCGCCCTCCCCCGGTGCGGGTCGAGGGAGGCGAAGGGGACGAGCACGTCGGGGTTGGCGGCCGCGGCCGCGGCGACCTCCTCGTTCGGCACCGGCGGGGTGCCGGTCGCGGACTCGGCGTCCACGGTGAAGACGACCGCGGCCATCCGGCGCTCGCGGTAGTACGCGGCCAGCTCCTGGAGGGTGGGTTTGCGCAACCGGCCCTCGACCTTGAAGTAGGCGCTGGAGGCGTCGTAGAGGGCGTCGTCCAGGGCGGCGGCGCCGCGGGAGGACACCTCGGCGTGCGTGTGGACGTCGATCGCGACGAGTTCACCGACGCGCATCATGCCTCCGGAACCTTGGGTGCGGGGATACCGACGGTCTGCGGGGCGGCGCCGACCGAGGTGTGCCAGGAGGCGGCGATGGTCCCGGGGGTCCAGCCGCCGTCGGCGTACGCCACCGCGACCTCCTGCGGGTGCGACCACAGGGCCAGCCGGTCGCCGCCGATACCGACGCACTGGCCGGTGACGTCCCGGGCCGCGTCCGAGGCGAGGAAGGGGACGAGGGCGGCGCAGTCCTCGGCGGTGCCGAAACCCTCGCCCTTGCGCAGGAAGTCCGGCAGGGGCTCGCCGCGGTTCCACGCCTCGACGTACGGGGCGAAGGCGGGGATCGTGCTCGTCATTGCGGTCGCGGCGACCGGCACGATCGCGTTGACGGTGATGCCCGCCCTGGCCAGCTCCATCGACCAGGTGCGCGTCATGGCGGCGATACCGGCCTTGGCGGCGGCGTAGTTGGTCTGCCCGAAGTTGCCGCGCTGCCCGGCCGGGGAGCCGACCAGGATCAGGCTGCCGCCGTCGCCCTGCTCCCGCATCCGCGCGGCCGCGGCGCGGGCGCAGGTGAAGGTGCCCTTCAGATGCGTGGTGAGGACCGCGTCGAAGTCGTCGTCGGTCATCTTCCACAGCACGCGGTCCCGCAGGATGCCCGCGTTGGTGACCATGACGTCCAGTCGGCCGAACTCGGTGACGGCACGGGCGACCAGCTGGTCGGCGGCCTCGGCCGTGCCGACCGCGACGGCCTCGGCGACGGCCCGGCCGCCAGTGCCGGTGCCGGTGCCGGTGCCGGTGCCGGTGATGGACGCGGCGGCCCGCGCGGCGGCGTCCTGGTCGATGTCGTTGACGACCACACAGGCGCCGGCCCGTGCGAGCGCCCTGGCGTAGGCGAGGCCCAGTCCGCGGCCGGAGCCGGTGACGACGGCCACCTTGCCGGTGAGATCGATGGTGGGGGTGTGTGGCACTGCGGAATCCCTTCAACAGGAGGCAGGGCAAGGAGAGATGAAGACACGTCGGAGAGAAGTGCTCGATCCGTGCCGGTCCGTACGGGGACGCTAGGGCCAATTGTTGTTCAGGTCAATGGTTGTTCTCATCAATCGAGGTGGGGCATGCTGAGCGGGGGCCCTGACATCGAGAAGGCCATGGCATCGGGAAAGCCACGGCATCGCCCTGTCGGAACCCGTACCGGATCGCCCCGTCGGGGCCCGCACCAGGGAGCACGCCATCGCCGCCCAGCGAACACCCGCCGCAGCCGACGTCCGCCCCGCCGAGCCGGGCGAGCCGGGTATCCCGGACGAGCCCTGGCTGCGGAGCCTGCATTCCGACACCGGATATCTGCTCTACCGGATCGGCCTGCGCTCCGGTCAGCTCTTCAACGCGGCGCTGCAGGAGTCCGGGCTGCGCCTGCGCCATTACGCGCTCCTGCGTTTCCTCGCCACGACCGGGGGCACCCCGCAGCGGGAGCTCAGCGCCCGCCTCGGCCACGACCCGAGCGCCGTCGTCGGCCTCGTCGACGACCTCGAACGCCTCGGCTTCGCCGAACGGCGGCCCGCCCCCGGGGACCGGCGCAGCCGCGTCGTCGTCCTGACCGAGGACGGCCGGACGTTCCTGCGCGACACCGACGAGACGTGCCGCGATGTCACCGGCGAACTCCTCGAACCGCTGTCGCCGGACGAACGCGAGACGCTGCACGCCCTGCTGCTGCGCGTCGCGCGCGCCGACAGCGACTGACCCGGTGCCGCGTGCGGCAGGGCGCCCGCGGCGTCCGCGGCGCCCTCCGGTGCGGCGTCAGGCCGCCCCGTCCTCCTCCAGCACCCGCTGTGCCACGGCGAACGCCGCGTTCGCGGCCGGGACGCCGCAGTAGATTCCGGCCTGCAGCAGCACCGCGCCGATCTCCTCGCGACTCAGGCCGTTGCGCCGCGCCGCCCTGATGTGCAGGGCGAGTTCATCGAGGTGCCCGTGGGCCACCAGCGCGGTGAGCGTGACGAGGCTGCGGTCGCGCAGGCCGAGCGTCGGGTCGGTCCAGATCTCGCCCCAGGCGTAGCGGGCGATGACGTCCTGGAAGCGGGCGGTGAGGCGCGTGGTGCGCGTCTGGGCCCGGTCGACGTGGGTGTCCCCCAGCACCTGTCTGCGCACCGCCATGCCCGGGCCGGGGTTTGGTGCCGCGAAGTGTGCGCGCAGGGCGCCCAGCACGGCCCCGGGCCGCTCGGCTACCGCGAGGTGCGAGGCGTCGGGCAGTTCGACGAGTGCCGCGCCGGGTATCGCGTCCGCGATCTCCCTGGCGTGCGCGGGCGGGGTGACGGGGTCCTGCCGGCCGACGACGACCAGCGTCGGGGCGGTGATCGACGGCAGGTCCTCGCGCAGGTCGAGGACGGCGAGCGCGTCGCAGCAGGCGGCGTAGGCCTCCGGGTCGGCCCGGCGCAGGTCGCCGACGAGCTCCGGCGCGGTGAAACCGGGGGCGAACCAGCGCGCGGGCGCGGACTCGGCCAGCGGGCCCGTGCCCGACGTCCGCACGAGTGCGGCCCGTTCCCGCCAGGGGGCGGGTGGTCCGAAGTGTGCCGAGGAGGAGAGGACGGCGAGCCGGTCGACGCGGCCCGGGTGGCGCGCGGCGAGCCACAGGCCGACCGCGCCGCCGAGCGACACCCCTGCGTAATGGAAGCGTTCAGCGCCCAGGGAGTCGGCCAGGGCGAGGACCAGCCCGCCCAGGTCGGCGACGGTCGCGCCGGGGCCGATCGGGGCGGCGGGCGATCCGCCGTGTCCCGGCAGGTCCCAGCGGACGGCGCGGAACGACGAGCTCAGCTCGCGTGCGACAGCGCCCCACAGGGCGGACGAGGTGCCCAGCGACGGGCCGAGGAGCAGGACGGGCCCGGTGGCCGGTCCCTCCGAGCGGTGGTGCGGCGTGTGGGAGCCCCGGTCAGGTGCGCTCATGCGAACTCCAGGAACGTCGTCTCCGCCGCGCCTTGCAGGTGGATGTCGAACCGGTAGGTCCCGCGCGGTTCCGCGACGGCCAGCAGCGTCGCGCGCCGCGCTGGGGCGAGCGAGGCGAGGAGCGGATCGGCGGCGAGCCGCTCGGCGGGCTCGGGCAGGTACACGCGGGTGAACAGGTGATGGGTGAGGCCGCGGGCGAAGACGCAGGCGACGAGGTACGGGGCGTTGCGCCCGCGCGCGCCGGGCCGGAGCGTGCGAAGCGCCCACCGGCCATCCGCGTCGGTCGGGATGCGGCCGAACCCGGTGAAGCCGATACCGTCGCGGCCGAGGAATTCCCCCGTGGCCGGGTCGCGGCGCAATGACCCGGTGGCGCGCGGCAGTTCGCCGTCCGGGCCGAGCCCCCAGAACTCCAGGAGCGCGTCCGGGACCGGGGCACCGGCACCGTCCAGCACCTGTCCGTGGACGGTGATCGCGTCGGGGTGCCCCGCGGGTGCCACGTCCCCGCCGCCGGGGAACGGGAGGGCGTAGCCGTGGAACGGACCGATGGTGTGGGCGGGGGTCCGGGGCGCGGAGGATGTCATTCGGCGGCCTTCCTCGGTCTGTAACGTCCTTCTTCGGTCTCAGCGGACTTCTTCGGCCTCAGCAGGCTTCTTCGCTCTCATCGGACTTCGGTCCAAGCGGCGGTGGGGCCGTCGAGCACGATGTCCCAGCGGTAGCCGAGGGACTGCTCCGGTCGTGACAGGGCGTGGTCGTATGCGGCGACCAGCCGGCGGCGCGCGGCGGCGTCGGTGACGGACTGCAGGACGGGGTCGTGGGCGAGCAGCGGATCGTAGGGGAAGTACATCTGGGTGACGAGGCGTTGGGTGAAGGCGGTCCCGAAGAGCGAGAAGTGGATGTGAGAGGGCCGCCAGGCGTTGGTGTGGTTCCGCCAGGGGTAGGGGCCGGGCTTGACGGTGGTGAAGGTGTAGCCGCCGTCGTCGCCGGTCAGCGTCCGTCCCACGCCGGTGAAGTTGGGGTCGAGCGGCGCGGGGTGCCGGTCGCGCCGGTGGGCGTAGCGCCCGGAGGCGTTGGCCTGCCAGATCTCGATCAGCTGGCCGCGTACGGGCCGCCCGCCGCGGTCGAGGACCCGGCCGCTCACGGTGATGCGCTCGCCGAGCGGTTCGCCGGGGTGCCGGCGGGTGAGGTCGTTGTCGAGTTCGGTGACGTCGGTCGCGCCGAAGGCGGGCGAGGTCAGTTCGACGGCCTCCGGGTCGTACCGGACGGCGACGGGCACCGGCGGCCGCTTCGGGTGCCGGAGCGCGCTCGACCGGTACGGCGCGTAGTCCCGTGCGGGGTGATGGACGGGTGTGGCGCCCGCAGCGACGGCTTTCTCGTACGCCTCGCGCCTCAGTGCCATCTCATGGTCGATGTCGGCCTGGGTGGGTGTCATCGTTCCTGAATTCCTCCGTCCTGGGCGGGCATGGCGTCCGGCGGCGAGCCGACATCCTTTTCGGCAAAGCGCTTTCGGACCTCTTCAGTACAGGTGCTCCGGTTCAGCGCAGGTGCGCCGGGACATGGACCCTCGCCGCGGTCCTCCCGGCGATCTCGTCGGCCGTGACGTCCGGCGCCGTCTCCACGAGCGCGAAGCCGTCGGCGGTGATGTCGAGGACGCCGAGGTCGGTGACGATCCGGTCGACGCAGGCCCGGCCGGTCAGCGGGAGGGTGCAGTCGGCGACGAGCTTGGCCGCGCCGTCCTTGGTGGTGTGGGTCATGAGGACGACGACGGTGCGGGCGCCGTGGACGAGGTCCATGGCGCCGCCGATCCCGGTGACCCGTGTGCCGGGGACGGACCAGTTGGCGAGGTCGCCGTGGCGCGACACCTGCATGGCGCCGAGGACGGCGACGTCGACGTGCCCGCCGCGGATCATGGCGAAGGACAGGGCCGAGTCGAAGCAGGAGGCGCCGGGCAGCAGGGTCACGGTCTCCTTGCCCGCGTTGATCAGGTCGGGGTCCACCCGGTCCTCGGTGGGATAGGGGCCTGTGCCCAGGATTCCGTTCTCGGACTGCAGGACCACCTCCAGTCCCCGGGGCAGGTGGTCGGCGACGAGGGTGGGCAGGCCGATGCCGAGATTGACGTACTGGCCGTCCTTCAGCTCGCGGGCGGCACGCGCGGCCATCTGTTCGCGGGTCCAGGGCATCAGTTCCGTACCTCCTCCCCCGCCGGGGAGACGGCGACGATCCGCCGCTCGACCGGCTTGTCGGCGGCCTGCTCCGGGGTGAGCGGTACGACCCGCTGCACGAAGACGCCCGGCAGGTGGACGTGGTCCGGGTCGATCCCGCCGGGCTCGACCAGTTCCTCCACCTCGGCGACGGTGACCCGGCCGGCCATCGCCGCGAGGGGGTTGAAGTTCCGGGCGGACCTGGCGAAGACGAGATTGCCGTGCCGGTCTCCCCTCGCGGCGCGTACGAGGGCGAAGTCCGTGCGTATGCCGCGCTCGAGGACGTACGCGCGCCGGTCGAACTCCCGCACCTCCTTGGGTGCCGTGGCCGCGGCCACCCGGTCCTCGTGGCCGTACCGGAGCGGCAGCCCGCCGTCGGCCACCTGGGTGCCGACCCCGGCCGGGGTGTAGAAGGCGGGGATGCCCGCGCCCCCGGCGCGCAGCCGCTCGGCGAGCGTGCCCTGGGGGACGAGTTCGACCTCCAGCTCACCGGACAGGTACTGGCGGGCGAACTCCTCGTTGGCGCCGATGTACGAGCCGGTGACGCGGGCGATCCGGCCGTCGGCGAGCAGTACGGCCAGACCTCGGCCCAGTGCTCCGCAGTTGTTCGACACGACCGTGAGGCCGCGGGCTCCTGTCGCGTGGACAGCCCGGATCAGTACCTCCGGCACTCCGCTGAGGCCGAAACCGCCGACCGCCAGTGACGCGCCGTCACGGACATCGGCGATGGCCTCGGCGGCGGTGGCCACCACTTTGTCCATCGTGGACTCCTCCTTGCCTCAAAATACTCAGTGCACTGACTATCTGTTCGGCGATCGCGAGCCTGGCATGATGAGAGAGGAGGGTCAAGACCGTCAGCACAGGGAACATCAGGGAACGTCAGGGACGTTCAGGGGAGGACAGGCCGTGCCCGCGCTCGACCTCAACACGCACCCCGGCCATCTGGCCCGGCGGTTGCAGCAGGCGCACACACTGCTGTGGACCACGATCGTCTCGGAGGAGGTCACCTCACCGCAGTTCGCCGTGCTCAACGCCCTGACCGGCGAGGACGGCCTCGACCAGCGCACGGTGGGCGAACGGGTCGGCCTCGACCGGTCCACCATCGCCGAGGTGGTCCGCCGCCTGGTCGCACGCGGCCTGGTCGACAAGGAGCGCGACACCAAGGACAGCCGCCGGTCCGTCCTGCGCGTCACCGAGGAAGGCGCGCGTGTGCACCACAAACTGTCCCTGCGGACCGCCCGGATGAACCAGGTCCTCCTGGCACCGCTTGACCCTCAGGAGCGGTCCGCCTTCCTGGAACTGCTGAAGCGCGTCTCGGACGCGGCCGAGGGGCTGCGCTGAGATCCGGCGTCGGGACGTCCGGCCGAGCCGCGTCGGCGTACCGACGCGACTCGGCGGTGGGGGGCTGCCGTCGCGCGACGGGCCGTGCCAGGCTGGCCCACATGCCCACCACACCCGACGGGCGGCCGATGCCGTCCCCGCGAGCCGACGAACGGACCTTGCTGGAAGGCTGGCTGGACTTCCACCGCGCGACACTGGCCCTGAAGTGCTCGGACCTCGACGACCGGCAGGCCCGTACGGCTTCCGCGGAGCCCTCCCGGATCACCTTGCTGGGCCTGGTCCGGCACATGGAGATCGTCGAACGCCACTGGTTCCAGGACGTGTTCGCCAGGCGGGAGGGGACACTGCGCCAGGGGCCCGAGACGGACCTCGGCTTCGCCCTCGATCCGGACCAGGGGCTGGACGAGGCACTCGCCTCCTGGAGAGCGGAGGTCGAACGCAGCCAGGAGGCGATCGCCGACCGCTCCCTGGACGACTGCGGGCACCTCGCGGGGCAGAACGCGGCGTTCCTCGAAAGCGAGGAGGTCTCACTGCGCTGGATCCTCACCCACATGATCGAGGAGTACGCGCGCCACAACGGTCACGCGGATCTGATCCGGGAACGCGTCGACGGCACGACGGGCCTGTGACCCGGGCACCCACCCGCACCTGTACCGGATGGGCCACGCGCTCGTCCCGGCTGCCGGGAGGGCGGTCGTCAGACGCGCACGCCGCGTCGGGCCCGCCACCGCGAGGGAGGTGGGTTTCAGCGGGGCGGAGGCGGACCGGGCGGAACGCCGCCGGGCGAGGGGTGACGGCGGCCCTCAGCGCTCGCGGAAGCCGCCCAGGAAGCGGCGGAAGAGCCCGCCTTCCCGGGGCAGCGGGGCGGACGGCGGCGGAGCCGTGGGGCGCTCGCGGGCGACCGGCTGGTCGTAGTCCGCGCGGGCGATGGCGTCGACGGTCCGGTCGAGGTCGTAGTCCCCGGAGCCCTCGATGGACGGCACGAAGCCGACCAGGACCCCGTCCCGCATGACCTGGGCTTCGAGGCCGGCGGTGTCGTCGGTGTCCCAGACGGCCTCGCGGCCGTCGCGCAGGACCACGCGCACGCCGATCCGGTAGACGCCCTCACGGGCCAGGTGGGCATCCACACCGCGTTGCCGCAACGCGTCCACCACGTGAAGCGCCCTGTTCTCGTCCATACGGCCAAGGTAACGCCCGCGACGGCCGGCGCAGGATCGCGCCACGGCGCCCTCGTCCTCCCCTCCCCCGTCCCGTCCGACCGCCTGTGCCCGGCGGGCGGTCCGCGGCCTTGGGGCCGTAGGATGATCCCGACATGGGTGAATATGTACGTGAATCTTCGGCAGGGCACAACGGATGACGCAGCGAACCGAACCGGAGGACGAGCGGGCGGACGTCGGTGGCGCCCACATAGGGCTTGCCGTGACGGTGGCCTTCGTGGCCGTCATCGCCTTTTCCGCCGGTGCTCAGTGGGCCCTTGTCGTGGCCGAGGCCGCAGGTGGGTGGTTCCTCCTGGCGCTGGGATTCGCCTGGACCTTCGTCGATCGCGGCGTGGAAGCGGTGAAGCACGCCTACCGGCTGACCTTCGGCTGGGGTGACTACGTCTCGCCCTGACGAGCCCGCGGCACGTGTCGCGCGTTGTGCGTCACGCGTTGCCTAGCATGGCTCGATGGACATCTCCCGCCTCCCCGCAGACGCCCGACAGCGACGCAGCGCAGAGATCCGCGAGTTCCTGCGCTCCCGGCGGGCCCGGCTGTCGCCCGAGGATGTGGGCATGGTCGCCGGCGGCGGGCGGCGGACGCCGGGGCTCCGCCGGGAGGAGGTGGCGGTGCTCGCCGGGGTGGGGATCTCCTGGTACACGTGGCTGGAACAGGGCCGTGAGATCAATGTGTCGGCGGACGTCCTGGACGCCATAGCGCGGGTACTGCAACTCGGGGCGGCCGAGCGCGAGCATCTGTATCTGCTGGCGGGTCTCAATCCTCCGCAGGCACCCCCGGCGGACCGGGACGTTCCGCCCGGGCTCCGGCGGGTGATCGACGGCTGGCTGCCGCGTCCGGCCTACGTCATCGACCGGCACTGGAGGTTCACCGCCGTCAACCGCGCCGCCCGGCTGGTGTTCGGGTACGGCGAGACCGACCACAGCTGTCTCGTGAGCTTCTTCACCAACGCCCGTCACCGCTCGGCGCTGTGCCACTGGGAGGACGCGGCGCGGGAGATCGTCGGCCAGTTCCGTGCCGATGCCGCCCGCTACCCGGACGACCCGGAGTTCAGCCGGCTGGCGTCCGACCTGTGTGCCGCGAGCCCCGCCTTCGCCGAGATCTGGGCCGAGCACCCCGTCGGCAGCTCGGCCCACGGCATCAAGGCCGTCGACCATCCCGGAACGGGCGAGCTGGTCTTCGAGTACACGACACTGCCGCTCCCCGACCTGCCGGGTCACCGGCTGCTGCTGTACACCCCGGCGCCGGGCACCGGCACCCGGGCACGGCTGTCCGCGCTGCTGGGCGAAGCAGAGGCGGAGACAGCGCCCGTCGTCGGCTGAGGGTGGTGGTGACGGACCCAGGCTTGACCGGCACTGCCGGGTCCGGGCGGCCGCACCGAGGATCGTCGGCATGAAACGATTCACGAACAAGACGGTCCTGATCACCGGCGGTACCGGCGGCATGGGTCTCGCCACCGCGCGCAGACTCCTCGACGAGGGTGCCTACGTCGTCATCACCGGACGCGACCGGGCGCGCCTGGACGCCGCCGTCGTCCGCCTCGGCGCCGCCCCCGGGCGCGTCCTCGCGATACGGGCCGACGTGGCCTCCCTGCCCGATCTGCGGCACCTGATGCGGGAGACCGAGACCTGGCGCGGCGGTCTGGACGTGGTCTTCGCCAACGCGGGCGTCGGAATCTTCAAGCCGGGCGCCGAACTGACGGAGGAGGACTTCGACCGCACGGTCGACGTCAACTTCAAGGGCGTCTTCTTCACGATCCACGAGGCGCTGCCGCTGCTGCGCGACGGCGGCTCCGTCGTCATCAACGCCTCCTGGACCCTGCACCGCGGACTGGCCGTCGCTTCCGTCTACTCCGCCACCAAGGCCGCCGTGCACAATCTCGCCCGGACCCTGGGCGCCGGTCTCGCCCCGCGCGGGATCAGGGTCAACTCCGTGAGCCCCGGCTACATCGACACGGAGATGTACCGGGAGGCCAACCCCGACCCCGGCGCCGAGGCGCTCAATGCCGCCGAAGTGCCCCTGGGCAGCCTCGGCCATCCCGACGACGTCGCGGCGGCCGTGGCCTTCCTGGCCTCCGACGACGCCTCGTACATCACCGGTCAGGACCTCGTCGTCGACGGCGGTCTCGTCGGCTCCGTGCCCGCGGCATGACGGGGCGTACGACGGCGCGCCCCGTGACAGCGCACCCCGCGACGGCGCGCCTCCCCGCGGCCGGAGCCGCGCGGCAGCCCGGGCGCGCCGTATCGCTGTTCGCCGTCCTGCTGGCTCTGCTGATCCTGCCGACCGCGGTGACCGGATCCGGGGTGGCGCTCCCCCACATCGGACGGGACACGGGCGCGTCGCTGGACGCACTGCAGTGGGTGATGCACAGCTACAACCTGACCTTCGCGAGCCTCCTGCTCGCCTGCGGCTCGCTGGCCGATCTCGCCGGGCGGCGCCGCGTGTTCACCGCGGGCGGCATGCTGTTCACGGCGGCGTCGCTGGCGAGCGCGCTGGCGACGGACGTCGTCGTGCTGGACGTGATGCGCGGGGCGGCCGGGGTCGGTGCGGCCGCTCTGCTGACCGGCGGCAGCTCCCTCCTGGCCGCGACGTTCGACGGGGCGGCTCGCACCCGGGTGTTCGCCGCCGTCGGCATCGTGACGGGCGGCGGGCTCGCCCTGGGGGCCATGGCGGCGGGGGCGCTGGCGGACGCCCTGGGGTGGCGCTCGTTCTTCGGGCTGCACGCGGCGCTGATGCTGCTGGTCCTGTGTGCCGTCCCGTTCCTGCCCGAGTCGCGCGGCGACACCGCGGCCCGGGTGGACCGGGCCGGCACCACGGTCCTCATCGGCGGTCTCTTCCTGCTCATGCTCGGGACGGTCGAGGGCCCGCAGTGGGGCTGGGGCAGCGCCGGGGTGCTGGGGCTGCTCGCCGGGTCGGTCCTGCTGATGGTGGTGTTCGTCGTGGTGGAACGGCGGGTGCGGCACCCGATGCTCGACCTGGGGCTGCTGCGCAACGCCGGGTTCATGGCCCTGTGCCTGATTCCCGTGGTGGTCTCGTTCTCGTTCGTGGTCCTGCTGCCGCTGCTGCCCGGGTACCTCGTGGTGGCGAACGGCTCCTCCAGCCGGGCGGCGGGCGCCACGATGCTGCTGATGACACTGCCGGTCCTGGTCACCCCGCTGGCGGCGGGCCGGCTGATCCGGTGGGGCGTCCCCACTCAGGGCGTGCTCGGGCTCAGCCTGGTGTGCCTGACGGCGGGCGTCGCGTGGCTCGCCGCCGCCCTGCGGCCCGGTGCGGGCCCGGCGGAGCTCGCCGGGCCGCTGCTCGTACTCGGGGCCGGGCTCGGGCTCAACTTCGGCCTGGTCGACGGCGCGGTGCTGACCGTCGTGCCACCCGAGGCCACCGGGACGGCGGCGGGCCTCCTCAACACCCTGCGGCTGGGCAGCGAGGCCGTCGTCATCGCCGCGGCCGGTGCGGGGCTGACCGGTCTGACACGTGACCGGCTGAGCGGCGGGCCGGACCGCTTCCCCGCCTACGACGGCACTGCCGCGGACCTGGCCAACGAGGCGAACGCGGGAGACCTGGACGGCTCGCTGTCCGCTCTGCCGCCCGGAGTCCGACGGGAGTTCGCCGACTTCGTCGCCCACGGGCTCACCGGCGCCTGGCACGCGGTCCTGTGGACGAGCGCGGCGGTCTGCGCGGCCCTGTCCGTGACGATCGTCGCCATGCTCCCGCGACGGCGCGCCACCACGGGCACCGCCGACGCGGACGCCCCCTGACGCGGCCCGGGTCGCGGGCGGGCCGCGGGCGGGGGGCCCACTGAGGGTCCACCTCAGGGTGGTTCCAGGGTCTGGTCGGGGTGATCACTGATGGGCAACAGCGACTGCGTCCAGCAGAGTTGACCTTGCGCCGAGATCCGTCGACCCTGTCCCGGAGGAACGCTGATGCGTAACCGCCTCGCCTTGACCGCCCTGACCGCCCTCACCCTGGCCACCGCTGTCACCGCCGGTGTGGCGGCACCCGCGACCGCCGCCGGGCCGGACCCCGTACGGCAGGGGCTGAAGACGCTGGTGCGCTCCGATCACGCACCCGGCGCGCTGGCGAGTGTGACGGACGCCGACGGGAACCTCCGTACCTACACCGCGGGCGAGGGGGACCGGGACACGCACGCGAAGGTGCCCCGCGACGGTCAGGTGCGGATCGGCAGCGTCACCAAGACGTTCACCGCGGTGGTCGTGCTGCAACTCGTCGGCGAAGGAAAGATCGGCCTCGACGAACCGGTCGAGAAGTATCTGCCGGGCCTCGTGCGCGGGAAGGGGATCGACGGACATCACATCACGGTGCGTCAGCTCCTGCAGCACACCAGCGGACTTCCCGACTACGAGGACGACGTCACCGCCGACATCCTTGAGCGCCGCTACCTCTCCCCCCGCGACGCCCTGGACATCGCCCTCGGGCACGAAGCCGTCTTCGCCCCCGGGGCGAAGGACCAGTGGGGATACAGCAGCACGAACTACCTGGTGGCCGGGCTGATCGTGGAGAAGGTCACCGGACGGCCCCTCGCCGAGCAGATCGACCAGCGCGTCATCCGGAAGGCCGGGCTGCGCCACACCTACTTCCCCGGCCCCGGCGAGACGGCCATCCGGCAACGCCACCCCCAGGGCTACCGCGAGGAATCCCCGGGCGCGCCCCTGCGCAACGTCACCGAGATCGACCCCTCCGCGTCCTGGGCGGGAGGCGCCATGGTCTCCACCGCCTCCGACCTCAACCGCTTCTTCTCCGCGCTGCTGAAGGCGAAGGGCAACGTCCTCCTGGGGGAGAACCAGACAGCCCAGATGCGCACCACCGTCCATGTGAAGGACGGCTACGACATGGGGCTGGGGATAATGCGGGTGCAGCTGTCGGACACGTGCGTCGCCTGGGGCCACAGCGGTGCCATTCCCGGCTACGGAACCTGGGCCGCGGCCACCGACGACGGCCGTGCCGCCGGTGTCACGATGACCCTTGAGCCGAAGACCGGTGAAGCCTTGAAGCATCTTGAGGACACCATGAAGGCGGGTCTGTGCCGCTGACCCACATGGCCTGACCCATATGGTCTGGCTGACACGGCCTGACCCACAAGCCTGGCCGACAGCGGCGTTCGATTCGCGTCTCAGTCCACGCCTCAGTCCACGCCCGCGGTGCTCGTCCGCCGCGTGAGACGGGCCAGGGCGTCCTGGTTGTAGGGGCACCGGGCGCGCAGGTTGATGCGTTCGCTGAGCAGCGTACGGCCGAGGTCGTGGTACCCGGCGTGCAGGGTCGCTTCGACGAGGGTCTTCTGCAGGGCGTCCCGCTGGGCGTGGCTGCCGCCGAAGTCCTGGAAGCGGCGGCGCAGGGGAAGGAGCAGGTCGACGGTCTCGGCGTAGCGTCGCTGTCCGTAGGCCACGAGCGCCCGGCAGACCGGCAGGCCGATGTCGGCGGTCATCGCGGCGTTGGAGAGGCCCGGATGCCGCGGGTCCACGGTCCGTACCCAGGATTCCCGTTCGCGGATGAGCTTTTGGGCGTCGGACAGGCGGTCGGCTCCGACGTAGGCCATGACCGCGTGGACGTCGTTGAAGGCGTAGTGGGCGCCGTCGTTCCGCCGTGCCCAGGCGTCGGCGAGCGCGGGCCAGCGCTCGCCGGTGTCGGCGCCCGCCAGGTGGAGCCGCCACAGCAGGGCGGCGGCGTCCAGGAGTTCCATCGCCGCCCCGGACGAGCCGTCGTGGTGGATGGCGGCGTCGTAGACGGCCAGGACCTGGTCCGTGCGGCCGGTCTCCAGGAGGTACAGGGCGTAGTGCCACCAGTTGTGCACGTTCAGATAGTTGCCGGTCGCCCAGTGGTCGGTGCGGGCGTCGAGGTAGCGGATGCCGTCCTCGTGCCGGCCCTGCATCTCGTAGGAGTGCACGACGGCGTGGATGCCCCAGACGTCGCGGGCGTTGCGTTCGACGGCCTCCAGGCCCACGCGCTCGGCCAGGTCGTAGTGTCCGGCCTCCTCCAGCCCGAACGCGTACATGCCCTGGAGCAGGCCGTAGTGCGCGTCGTCGCGGTCCCAGGCGGACAGTGCGCCGCCGATGCGGTCGCGCAGCAGCACGGCGTCGCCGGTGAAGAAGTCGATCTGGTGGCCGACCGCGAGGGCGAGGGCGTCCTTCGGGTACGTCACGACGAGCCCGGCGAGAATGCGGCCGGCCTCGTGCATGTCCCCGTCCAGCCAGGCGGAGGCCGCCTCGACGTGCATGCGCTCACGCGGGGTCAGGCCGGCCGGGGATACGTCCCGCCGGAACGTCCCGAAAGCCGTGGCGGCCTCGGCCGCGTCCTTCTCCTCCGTGCCCAGCAGCCCCAGGTACGCCCGGAAGACGTTCCCCATGGCGGACCGGGGTGAGACGTCGAGCGCCGCCCCGACCTCCGTGGCGGCCTCCGCGCGGAAGAAGAGCAGGTTGTCCAGGGCCTGCTCGTAGTGGCGCACGGCATCGGCATCCGTGTACGTCATGGGGTGGGCGTGCCGGTCCGTGACCACAGAGTCCTCCTGTCAGATCAGCGCGCGTCGGGAGGATCTCTGCCCCGTGCCGGGGGGACGGACACCACGGTGGTGCGCGGGCGCGTCCCGGCGGCCCGTGGCCCGGCGCCGCGGCCGGACGTTCCCGTCAGCCCGTGCCGCGGGTGATCGCGAGCAGTGCCATGTCGTCGGTGGTGCGGCCGCCCGTGTGGTGGCCGACGTCGGCCAGAAGGGCGTCGAGCAGGTCGTCCGGGTCCGGGAACGCGCGTCCGGCCAGGGCGGCGGCGGGGTCGTAGAAGGCCCCCGTACGGTCCTTCGCCTCGGTGAGGCCGTCGGTGTAGAGCAGGAGGGTGGCCCCTGGGGGGAACGGCACCGTGTCGGTGACGCCCTGGCCGGGTCCCAGCCCGGCCAGGCACAGCGGGAGCGCCGGTTCGGACGGCTCCACGCAGCGGACGTGGCCGTCGCGCCGCAGCAGAAGCGGTGCCGGGTGTCCGCGGTTGAACAGCCGCAGCTCGTCGCCGGAGTGCGGGAACTCGGCGAGGACACCGGTGACGAAACCCTCGGTCTGTTCGAGACCCGCCCGTCGTGCCGCCTCCCGCACCAGCCCCCGTTCGAGCCTGGCCGCGATCCCGGCGAGCGTGTCCTCCTCCTCGGCGGCCTCCCGGAACACCCCGAGCGCGACGTCCACCGCCTTGACCGCCTCCATGCCCTTGCCCCGGACGTCGCCGACCAGGCAGCGCACGCCGTAGGGGGTGTCCTGCACGGCGTACAGGTCGCCCCCGATCTGCGCTTCCCTGACGGCCGACTGGTAGCGGGCGGCAACCCTCAGGGCGCCGAGTTCCGGTGGCGGCTGGGGCAGGACGGCACACTGCACCGCCCGGGCGACTTCGCGGACGGACCGCAGCCGTACGTCCCGGTAGTGCATGAGCCGGTTGACGACGACGGCGAAGGCCGAGACGGTCGCCACCGCCGCCAGCTCGCTCCGCCCGCCGGAGTCCTCCAGGAAGCCGAAGTGGACGAGCAGCGCGGCGTCGGTGGCACAGGCGCCGAGGCCCGCCAGGATCGTCGCGCGCAGCGAGAGCAGGGCGGCGGCCGTCATCGGCGCGGCGGTGTAGAAGGCCTCCGCGCTGAAATGCGGAGGCGTGTGGAAGTCGAGGACGGCGCCAGCGGCCAGCAGGAAGACCGGCACCAGCTGGAGGTGGCGCAGGAACCAGCGCATCACGGCCGTGCGCCCTGCGCTCGGTGCCTCCACGTACGGCTCCCGGTCTTCGTTTCGTACGACCACGCTCAAGCATCTTCCCGCCGCTCCCGTCCCGGTGCCACACGGCGTACCCGGCCCGGCCGCGCCCCGCCCGTTCCATACGCCTGCACGGCGACGGGGCCGTTCCGTGTACACGCGTTGAACTTCCGTATATCCGCTGTAGATCAACCCCGGGTTTTCTGGCCCCGCAAGCTTCCGGAATCCCGAGGCGATCGGAGGTGAATCATGAAGGAGCTCATCGAGCGGGTGGCCGGTCTCAAGGACGCGGCGAACCTGGCGGAGGTCTTCGGCCCGGCCGAGGACCAGACGGCGGCCTGGGTGCTCGTCGAGGACTGACGGTCCCGGTGACGGCATGGCCCCGGTGACGGCATGGTCCCGGTGGCCGCGTAGTCCGGGGGCACCGCGCCCGCCCGCCCCACGCAGTCGGCGCGGTGCCCCCGGACTACGCGGCCACCGGGACCATGCCGTCACCGGGGCC
>NZ_JAINFC010000789.1 GCF_020740835.1 Streptomyces sp. UNOC14_S4 | reverse complement strand
GCCCCACATCGCACGCGGCAAATCGCCACCCCGGCGGCGGCCAGCCGGTGACGACCCGGGTCAGCGGGGCCGGGCGGATCACCGCGATCATCAGCAGCAGCGCACACGCAGCGCAGAGCCAGGGACGGCGCGACGCCCCGCGCGCGGCGACCACCGCGGTAGCGGTGACCACAGCCAGCAACAGCCCTCCCGGCCAGCCGCCCAGCCAGCCGAGCTCCGCGCCGGGCAGGTCCGCGCCCGTACGGGCCACGGAAGCCGCCCACGACGTGGGCCACCCGGCGAGCCAGGCGAGCCCCTGGGCCAGCGGCGGGGCGACGGGCGCGGTGACCAGCGCCGCGAAACCGAGGACCGTGGCGGGCGCCACCGCCAGCTCCGCCAGAAGATTGCAGGGCACCGCCACCAGGCTCACGCGCGCCGCCATCACCGCGATCACGGGCCCGCACACGGCCTGTGCCGCGGCGGCCGCGGCGAGCGCCTCCGCGGCCCGCGCCGGAACCCCGCGCCGCCGCAGCGCGTCGCCCCAGCGCGGAGCCAGGGTGATCAGGGCCCCGGTCGCGAGTACGGACAGGGCGAAGCCGTAACTCCTGGACAGCCACGGATCGTAGAGCACGAGCAGCAGCACCGCCGCCGCCAGCGCGGGCAGCAGACTTCTGCGCCGCCCCGTACCGATGGCCATCAGCGTGATCAGGCCGCACACCGCCGCCCGCAGCACGCTCGGCTCGGGGCGGCACACGACCACGAAGCCCAGCACCAGCACAGCGCCCAGCACTGCCGTCAGCCGCAGCGGCACCCCGAACCGGGCCGCCAGCCCCCGGCGCTCGGCTCGCGCGGCCAGGTGGGGCGGTCCGACGAGCACCGTGATCAGGATCGCGAGATTGCTCCCCGAGACGGCCAGCAGATGTGTCAGATCCGTGGCCCGGAAGGCCTCTTCGAGATCGGGCGGGATGCGTGACGTGTCACCCACCACCAGCCCGGGGAGGAGTGCGCGGGCATCCGGCTCCAGCCCGTCCGTGGCGGACCGGAGACCTGCCCGGAGCCGGGCGGCCACCCGCTGGAGCGCGTCCGGCCGCCCGACCACCTCGGGTGGGCCCTGGCCGGCGACGCGGACCACGGCGGCAACGCGGTCGCCCTGCCGGGCGGGCGGGGCGAGACGGCCTGCAACCTTGACCTTTGTGGAAGGCAGCAGGCCCAGCCAGGACGGGTGGGCGATCACGAGGACCGGTGTGCGGAGCGCTGTCGCGCGGACTGCCGTCCCGTCGGCCGCCGTCTCGCGGCCCCCGTGCAGCAATCGCGTGGCCTCGCCTTCCAGGACGACGGTCGGCTGCGCGCGTGACGCTCCACGCACATGCGGGCGAGTGGACCTCGGGTCGCTCGTGACCGTGACCTCCAGGGTGACCTCGGCGTAACGAGCAGCCAGGGGCGGGAGAGGGCCGCGGCGCGTGTCGGCCGCGGTCAGGGCGGCCGATGCGGCGCTTGCCGCCGCGCAGAGCAGCACAGCCGCGATGGTGATCGCGATGGCAGGCGCGGTCGCGGCTGCCGCCGCCGTGCGGTGCGGCTTGGTGATCCGGTCGCGCCCATTGGAGTGGTGCGTCGGCTCAGTGGGCGCCGCCTGCGGGTTGTGTGCGGCTGGGCGCGCCCACGCGGCAGAGCCGCATGACGCGACCTGGACCCGCGCCCCTTGAGGGGCACGTCCTGTGCTCCGTCGGCGACTCCCATTGGCTCGGTCCGCCATGCCATCGGGCGAGTGCGGGCCGTCTGCGGCTGGGCGCGCCCCCGCGGCGAAGCCGCATGACGCAGCCCGGCCCCGTGCCCCTGACGGGGCGCTGGTCTCTGGCCGGGCGCGGGCCCGCAGTACCAGTACGCACGCCGTCGCCACGGCCAGGGCCACCGCCACGGCGACCGTCCGGCCGTCCGTCACCAGGGCTGCCGCCGCCGCTGCCCATGCCGCGGCGGCGGGTGCGATCAGGCGGTGGTCGGCCGGTGGGCCCTGGGGTGGCGCGGGCGCGGTCATGGCTGGACCAGGGCGCGGAGGTCGTTGAAGCGGCGCGCGCCGATGCCGTTGACGTGGCGGAGCTCGTCCACGGACCGGAAGCCGCCGTGCTCCGTGCGGTACTCGACGATGTGCTGGGCGAGGACGGGGCCGACGCCCGGGAGCGCGTCGAGTTGCTCGGCTGTCGCGGAGTTGAGGCTGACGGGGCCTTTCGGTCCACCGCCCGTGCCGCCTGTTCCGCCCATGCCCGGCGGCACGGCTCCCGGTGGCGCCGCTGCCGCCGACGCCCCCACCACGATCTGTTCGCCGTCGACGAGCAGCCGGGCCCGGTTGAGGCCCGTGACGTCCGTGCCCGGCTGAGTGCCCCCGGCCGCGGTCAGGGCGTCGATG
>NZ_JAINFC010000788.1 GCF_020740835.1 Streptomyces sp. UNOC14_S4 | reverse complement strand
ACCCGCCCCTGACCGAACTGGCCGACGTCCTGACCGGCCACCACCCCGGCCGCCGCGACGCGGCCGAAACCACCGTCTTCACCTCGGTCGGCCTCCCGTCCGAGGACGCGCTCACCTGCGACCTGCTCTACCACCGCGCGCGGGAGCGGGGGGCGGGAAGGGAAGTCTCCTTCGACTAAGGGCGCCCCGTAAGGGGCGCGGGGAACTGCGCGCCCAGCCGAAGATGACCCGCAGCCGCGCACGCAGCGCAAGACGCACCCCGGTAGGCGAACCCGGCAACGAACAAGCACGGTTCCACCCCCACTCCAGAAGCCAAGCGCAGCGTTCACGCATGGCAAGCCGGAACCCCACCGTGGAACTCGATCATCTCCCCGAAGAGCGCGGTCATGTCGACCGGGCTCCCCGGAGCGGCCCCCCGCTCCTCCAGGATTGCCCGGTGCAGATTTGGTACGAGGCGCTCGGAGTCGAGCCAGCGGCCATACGCGCCGAGGTCCGCCCCGCGGGCGATCTCGACCGGGCCGAGGCCGGCGGCCATCCCCTCCCGGGCGAGGCCGCGGACGTACCGGAGGTACTCCTCGGCGTCGTCCAGCAGGCCCGGCCCGCCGACGGGCCCGTGCCCGGGGACGACGGTCACGGGCCCGAGCTCCCGCAGCGCGGCCAGGGCGGCCAGCGAGCCGCTGACGGAGCCCATCGGCACGAAGGGCGTCGCCCCGTTCATCACGACGTCGCCCGCGAAGAGCACGCGCTGCTCCGGCAGCCAGACCACGGTGTCGTTGCTCGTGTGGGCGGGGCCCACGTGCAGCAGCTCGGCCGCCATGTCCCCTACGTGCAGCGTGAGTCGGCCGGTGAAGGTGAGTGCGGGCGGGACCAGCCGGATGTCGCCCCAGCACACGTCCGGCCACAGCCCGGTCAGGTGCAGCCCGGCGCCCAGCATCTCCGTACGGGTCCGCTCGTGCCCGACGACCAGCGCCTCGGGGAAGACGAAGTTGCCGAAGGCGTGGTCGCCGTGGAAGTGGGTGTTGACCAGCGTCCGGGGTGCCTCCGGGGCGACCGAGAGCACGGCCGCCCGCAGCGCGCGGGCGCGGGCCTCCGTCGCGGCGGTGTCCACCAGCACGGAGGACCCGTCCGGCGCGACGACCAGACCGGCGTTGTTCAGGCACCAGCCGCCGTCGGGCTGCACATAGGCGAACACCCCCGAGGCGAGCTCCTCCAGCCGACCGCCGCCACCTCGGGCGACACCACTGATTCCGACACCGCTGATTCCGGCACCACCGATTTCGACACCACCCACGCCACCCATACGGGCCTCCTCCAGCACGTCGTCGATCTGGCCCATGGTCGGCTGGCGGGATGGAGCTTCGCTGGAGCGGGCGGACGACAGGACGGGTGACCGGAAACCGAAACCGAAACGCTGGCGGAACACGGATTTCCACGCGCCCTCCACCACGGTTCGAGCCCGTACCGCCACGCTCACGGGCAGATGGCAGAACCGGCAGACGGCAGACACGGCCGCCGGGGAAGGCGGCCGGGACGACGGAGGTCACATGTCCACCACCCCTGCACCTGTTGCACCTGTTGCACCCGTTGCACCCGTGGCGCTGATCACGGGCGCGACCAGCGGTATCGGCCTGGAGATCACCCGTCGGCTGGCCGGTCTCGGGGCCCGCGCCTACATCTGCGGCCGTGACGAGACCCGGCTGCAGGCGGTCCTGAAGGAGCTCCGGGGCGAGGGCCTGGAGGTCGACGGCACGGTCTGCGACGTGGCCGACGCCGAGCAGATCCGCGCGTACGTGCGCTCGGCCGTGGAGCGCTTCGGCCCGGTGGACATCCTCGTCAACAACGCGGGCCGCAGCGGCGGCGGCACGACCGCCGAGATCCCCGACGAACTGTGGCTCGACGTCATCAACACCAACCTCAACAGCGTCTTCCTGATGACCAAGGCGGTCCTCAACGAGGGCGGCATGAAGGAGAAGAGCCGCGGCCGCATCGTCAACATCGCCTCCACCGGCGGCAAACAGGGCGTCGTCCACGCAGTCCCCTACTCCGCCTCCAAACACGGCGTCGTCGGCCTCACCAAGGCCCTCGGCCTCGAACTCGCCCGCACCGGCATCACCGTCAACGCCGTCTGCCCCGGCTTCGTCGAGACCCCCATGGCCGAACGCGTCCGCGAGCACTACGCGGGCATCTGGGGCGTGAGCGAGGAGGAGACCTTCTCCCGCATCACGAACCGCGTCCCCATGGGCCGCTACGTGGAGACGCGCGAGGTCGCGGCGATGGTCGAGTACCTCGTGAGCGACGACGCGGCGGCGGTGACGGCACAGGCGCTGAACGTGTGCGGAGGCTTGGGCAACTACTGAGCCGCGGGGCGCGGACGGGGGTGCGG
>NZ_JAINFC010000787.1 GCF_020740835.1 Streptomyces sp. UNOC14_S4 | reverse complement strand
GACCTCGACGAGTTCGCGGAGCTCGTCGGCGGTGCCGGGGTCGTACTCGGTGGGCGGTACGAGGACGCGTCCGTCGCCGGTGCGTACGCCGAGGACGACGCGTTCGCGGAGGCCGGTGAGGAAGGCGCTCCGGACGGGGCCGAGGGAGCGGGTGAAGGGGAACTCGACGACGAGCGGGGCGGTGAGGGGCCCGGGCATGGCCATGGCGCTCCCTCCTCAGGCGCGGCGGAAGACGGGCGGGCGCTTCTCCGCGAAGGCGCGGGCGCCCTCCTTGGCGTCGTCGGTGGCGAAGACCGGCATGCCGCGTTCGAGTTCGAGGGCGAGGGCTTCCGGTTCGGCGAGGCCGGCGGTGTCGTAGGCGCTGGCCTTGACGGCCTCCACGGCGAGGGGCGCGTTGGCGTTGATCAGCTCGGCGGTCTCCAGGGCCGCGGCCAGGGCGGTGCCGTCGGGCACGACGCGGCCGACGAGGCCGATGCGCTCGGCCTCGCGCGCGGTGTAGGGGCGGCCGGTGAGCAGCATCTCCAGGGCGTGGGTGCGCGGGATCTGGCGCGGGAGCCGGACGGTGGAGCCGCCGACGGGGAAGAGGCCGCGCCGCACCTCGAAGAGGCCGAAGGTGGCGCTCTCTCCCGCGACGCGGATGTCGGTGCCCTGGAGGATCTCCGTGCCGCCCGCGACGCAGGGGCCCTCGACGGCGGCGATGACGGGCTTGCGCGGCCGGTGGTGGCGGAGCATGGCCTTCCAGTGCAGGTCGGGGTCGGCCTTCAGGCGGGCGCGGCAGGTGTCGTCGGCTGCGGCCGGGTCCCCTGTCGCGAGGGCCTTGAGGTCCATGCCCGAGCAGAAGGCGCCGCCCGCGCCGGTGAGGACGACGGAGCGGATCCCGTCGTCTTCGTCGGCCTCCGTCCAGGCGTCGTGGAGCCCGACGAGCATGGGCAGCGAGAGGGCGTTCCTGGCCTCGGGCCGGTCGAGGGTGAGGACCAGGGTGGCGCCGACGCGTTCGGTCTTCAGGTGTGCGGTCCCGTTCATGGCCAGCTCCTCCGGTCCGGGGTTCGCGGCACGAACAGCGCGACGCGGACGGCGCGACGCGAACAGGGTGGCGGACCTCCGGCGGCACTTCAAGAGTTTTCTGACAGACTGTCAGATCTGATGCTTCGTCACACGGAGAGGCAGGAGGAGTCATGGAGCTGAACCTCGCCGATCTCTTCGAGTCGGTCGTCGATGCTGTCCCCGGCAGGGAGGCCCTCGTGTACGTCCCGCGGCCGGGCGACAGCCCGGCGCGACGGCTGACGTACGCGCAGCTCGACGCGACTGCCGACCGGCTGGCCCACCATCTGCGGGAGAGCGGCGTCCGGCCCGGCGAGCACGTGGGGCTCCATCTGTACAACGGCGTCGAGTACCTCCAGACCTTCTTCGCGTGCCTGAAGGCGCGGGCGGTGCCTGTCAACATCAACTACCGCTATGTGGCGGATGAATTGACTTATCTCTATCGAGATGCCGACCTGGCCGCGCTGGTCTTCGACGCCGAGTTCACGGCGCGGGTGGCCGCCGCGCTGCCCGGCGCGAAGGGGCTGCGGCACCTTGTGCGCGTCGGCGACCCGCCGGAGAGCGCGTCCGAACCCGAACCCTGGATCCCACCGGTCGCTTTCGCGGATGCCGAGGCGGAGGGTGCGCCGGGGAGGGATTTCGGGCCCCGCTCCGGTGACGACCGGGTCATCATCTACACCGGTGGCACCACCGGCATGCCCAAGGGCGTGCTCTGGCGGCAGGAGGACCTCTTCTTCGCCGGGCTGGGCGGCGGGGCGCCCACGGGCGAGCCGGTGCGGCGACCGGAAGAGCTCGCCGAGCGTGTCGCGGCGGGCGGCGAGGGGCTCGTCTTCTTCCCGACCGCGCCGCTCATGCACGGTACGTCCACGCTCACCGCGCTCATCGCGTTCAACTATGGCCAGAAGGTGGTGCTGCGTCGGAGGTTCGTCCCGGAGGAGGTACTGCGGACCGTCGCCGAGGAGCGGGTCACCTGTGTCTCGCTGGTCGGTGACGCGATGCTGCGGCCGCTGCTGGACGCGCTGGCGGCGCGTTATACCGACTGCTCGTCGCTGCTCAGCGTCAGCAGTTCGGGGGCCGTGCTGTCGGAGGCGGTGCGGCAGCAGTTCGCGGCGCTCCTGCCGCATGTCGCGCTGATGAACAACTTCGGGTCGTCGGAGTCGGGGTTCAACGGGACGGCGACCGAGGGTGCGGGGTTGCGGCTGCTCGTCAATGACCATACGGCCGTGGTCGACCCCGTGACGTACGAGCCAGTCGCCCCCGGGGAGGTGGGGCGCGTCGCCCAGCGGGGCCATGTGCCGCTCGGCTACCACAACGACCCCGTGAAGACGGCGGAGACGTTCTTCCGGG
>NZ_JAINFC010000786.1 GCF_020740835.1 Streptomyces sp. UNOC14_S4 | reverse complement strand
GCGTGGGCCGCGCCGGGCGCGGCCAGGGCGGACACCGCGGTCAGCAGCAGCGCGCTTGCCGACAGCACGGCCTGACGGACGGTGAGGTGTACGGGCATACCGGACTCCGGTCGTATGTGGGGGGCGTGCGGGGCGCCGGGGGAGGCGCGCCGGGCCCATGATGCGACCGGCGGAATTTACGCGGGTAGACACCGGAGGTGAATTCTTGGCACAGTCATGACAATAGTCGAGCGGCCGCCGGCTGAACGGATTCCGGCCGAGCGCGCCGGGCGTACGCCGTAGTGCGTGGGAGTGCGCTGTTGTGCTGCGGGTGGCCTCGCATACCCCGGTCGGCAGATCTGGCATCTTTGTGCGCTCAGTGGGTGAATGTTCGTGCGCTGTCGTGCGAGGTGGGTGGCGCGGTGAGCGTGTGGAGCGTGGTGACGCACAGCCCTGACGCAGGGGCTGAGGGAGGTGCCTGGCACGCTTCCCCTGGTCTTCGAAGGCACCACCGAGCACACCGGTCCTGCCGGGAAGCTGCGCACCGTACGGGCAGGGAGGGGTTGTTCCGCACAGTCTTGTCGGGCCACATCATGAACCGCTTGTTCGTGATCGGCGAATACCGGATTGCCGAGGTCGCGCCATGGACACGCCCAGCACCCGCTTGACCCGGAATGCATTCGAGGAGAGAGCATTCGTCTATTACGAAACGAAGCGGTCCGATGCGCTCAACCTTGATCTCGGGCATGTCGACGGCTTTTACCATCACCACTTCGCGATCGATGACTTCGATCGCAGCATCCTGGACGATACGGACCGCGACAGCCGGGAGCGGCGTATCCGGGCGGAGATCCACCGTTTGGAGACCGACCAGGTCAGCACCTTCGTCGAAGCCCTCGGGAACCTCCCGGCCACAGCCCGGGTCCTCGACGCGGGGTGCGGCCGCGGTGGCACCAGCTTGCTGCTGCACCAGGCGTTCGGGTGCGCGGTCGACGGCGTGAACTTCTCCGCCTACCAGGTGCGGTTCGCCCGCGCCCAGGCCGAGCAGCGCGGCGTCGCCGACCGGGTGCGATTCCACGAGGCCAACATGGTCGCTACCCCCTTCGCCGCCGAGACGTTCGACTGTGTGATCTCGAACGAGACGACGATGTACGCGGAGCTTCCCGAGGCATTCGCCGAGTTCACCCGCGTCCTCAAACCCGGTGGCACCTACGTTCTGACCACCTGGTGCGTCAACGACCCGTTCGGCACCAGCCCGCCCGAGGCGGCGGCCATCGACCGGCACTAACGCCTGCGCGGGCGCGGTCCGGCCGGACGGCGGCGGCCCGCCGATCGGGGGCGACACCCTGATCCACAGCTTCTCCACCGGCAAGGGCTTCACCGCCACCCTCGTCCACGTCCTCGCCGAGCGGGGTCTCGTCGACTACGACGCGCCCATCGCCCGCTACTGGCCCGAGTTCGCCGCCCGCGGCAAGGAACGCGTCACCGTACGCCATGCCCTGACCCATACCGCCGGGGTGCCGCAGCTGCCCGCGGGCATCACGGCGGACGAGCTGTGCGACTGGGACACCATGTGCGCGGTCGTCGCGGACCTGGAGCCGCTGTGGGAGCCGGGTTCCGGCAGCGGCTACCACGGCTGGACCTTCGGCTGGCTCCTCGGCGAGACCGTGCGCCGCGTCACCGGGATGACGCCGGGGCAGGCGCTGCGCGCCTACGTCGCGGAACCGCTCGGCGTGGCCGACGAGCTCTTCTTCGGCCTGCCCGAAGGCGAACTGGGCCGGACGGCACCGCTGGTGGAGGGCAACTGGGCGGCGTGGCTGGAGTCCCTTCCGCCGTCGGCGCCGTTCGTCCGGCTGGTCGCGCCGAACCGCGACGTGTGGACCACCGCCGAGCTGGCCAACCGCCGCTCGTACCTGCTCGCCGACCTGCCCTCGTGCGGCACCACGACCGCACGGGCGGCCGCGCGCATGTACGCCGCGCTCCTCGGCGACGTCGACGGCGTACGCCTGCTCGGGCCGGAACGGCTGGATCTCGCCACGGAGGTGGCGGTCAGCGGAAAGGACCGCATGCTGCTGGGGCGGTTCGCGAAGGGGCTCGGCTACTTCCTGGGACTGCCGGAGACGGGTGGCGGGCTCATGGCCTTCGGCCATCACGGGAGCGGGGGCAGCGTCGCCTTCGCCGACCGCGAGCGCGGGCTGGCCTTCGCGCTCACCCGGACCCGGCTCGTCGCGGGTGAGGAGGGCTCGACGGGGCGGGTGATCGCGGACGCGGTCCGTGACTGTCTGCGGTCAACTACCTGGCCCTGAAGGGCCAGGCTTGCAGGCAGAGTGAGACGTGATGCCCCACTGTGGTTTCCTGCGTCCGGTACCGCTAGGCGGTACTGGGGCGGTTGACTGCGCCCCGCTGCCACGCGG
>NZ_JAINFC010000785.1 GCF_020740835.1 Streptomyces sp. UNOC14_S4 | reverse complement strand
GTCTGGGGGGCCGCGCTGGCGGGCGCGGTGGGCGTGGGGCTGGTGTTCGCGGTGACGATGCCGGGCGCGCTGGCGTTCCTGTCGTTCCAGCGGGCGCGGGGCACGGAGGTGGAGTCGCTGGGGTCGCTGGTCTTCCACCTGGGGCGGCACCTCGGCTGGCACGGCCACGCCCGGCTGAACTACGGCTCGGTGGAGTTCCTCGGGCGGTACGTGCACACCGTGAGCAGGCTCGCGCTGGGCCTGACGGTGCTGGCCTTCGGCTGGCTGCTGGTGTGGCGGCTGCGGGCGCGCAGATTCACGCCCTGCACCCTGCCGGACGCGGCATTCGCGGCCGTCCTCCTCTTCACCACGACGAGCCGGGTGATCAGCCCGCAGTACGTGGTCTGGCTGATCGGCCTGGCGGCGGTCTGCATGACGATGCGGTCGACGCGGCAGGGCCTGCCCATCGCGCTGGTGCTGCTCGCGGCGCCGCTCACCCAGCTGGAGTTCCCCATCTGGTTCTCCCATGTGGTGGCGAGCGACAAGCTGGGCGTCGCGACCCTGGCCCTGCGCAACGGGCTGCTGGTCGCGGCGACCGTCATCTCCTGTACCCGGCTGTGGCGGGAGACGGTCACCAAGGCGGGCCCCGCGGACAGGACGGACCCGCCCGCGGAGAAGGAGGAAGCGGCGCTGTCCGTCGGCTGACGGCCCCTCCCGTCGGCCGCTCCCGTCAGCCGAGACTGCTCGCGACGTAGGCGCGCCACTGCTGGGTGAAATCGTCCTGCGAGACGCCCAGCACGTCGTGGAGGGCGGCCGACAGCGCGCCCGGGCGCCGCTGGTGATGGCCCACCGCGCGGTAGAACGCGACGAGTTTCCCGTCGCCCCACCGCTCGGCGATCATGCGGCAGGCCAGCCAGCCCTCCTCGTAGGCGCGCGCGAGGCGCCCCTGCTCGCCCGCGAAGCCGAAATCGGCGTCCGCGGGCAGCTCCTTGGGCTGTTCGCCCGAGCCGACGGCACGGGCGAGCTCGGGGGCGACCTGGCGGGCGGTACGGCCGGTGCCGCGGTAGGCCGCCCAGTCCGCGAAGCCCTCGGAGAGCCACAGCGGGGTCGCCGCCGAGGTCAGGGCACGCGTCGCCACATGCGTGGTCTCGTGGGTGAGGACGACCTGACGGCCGAAGTCGCCGAGCTGCCCGTACGCCTCGGGGTTGACGATGACCCGGTCGGCCGGGGCGTTGCCGGAGCCTCCCACCTCGCCCGTGGTGACGGCGGCGATGCCGCGGTAGTTCGAGACGGGCGAGTCCAGGAGATCCGCCATCCGGTCCAGCGAGGCGGGCATCTCGACGACGACCCGGCCGGGCCAGCCGCCCTGCTTCCCGCCCTGCCAGGCCGCGCTCACGGCGGGCACCGCGCGATCGGCGAGATCCGCGAGCGCCTTGAGCCGCCCCCGGTCCTGACCGACCCCCAGCACGAGGCTGTGGGCACCCCGTACGGTCACCACGGGGCCCTGCTGCCACAGCTGTCGGGGCCCGTGCCGGGTGTCCTCGGCGGTCACGTACCACTGGTCGTCCTTGCGCACGGTCGTGAACCGCGCCGTGGTGGTGACCGGGACCGCGTCGTAATCCGTCAGCCGGTACCGCAGCTCGGCCTCCACGGCGACGCGGTGCCCGTCACCACCGGAGGGGGCGAACCCGCCGAGGCGCGTCACGCGGTACTCCCAGGAGGCCAGGGGCACGTCCGCGAGATGGGCGAACTGCGCGCGCTGCTCGGTACGGAACCCGACGGCATCAGGGTCGAGCGCGGCGAGAAACCCCCGCTCGTCCCGCTCCCGCACCGCCTTGCCCCACCGGTCGAGCAGGGCGGTCACGGCCTTGCGGTCGTCGCCACCTTGCCCGCCGGGCAGGCTTACGGAGCCGCAGCCGCACACGACGAGAAGGGCGAGCAGGGCAGCTACCAGGGCTCGTACCATCCGGAGTGGCGCCCCCGTAAGGGGCGCGGGGAACTGCGCGACCAGCCACGACGCGCCCCGCAGCCGCGCGCCCTGCGCAAGAGACACCCCCGTAGGCGCACCGGGCACAGCCCCGCAGCCGACAGGCAGACCGCAAGGCCGTCCGCCAAGGACTCCACTCCACCTCCACCGGCCCGTCACGCATCGCATCGTACGAGCCACCCGCCGCACGCCGAACGCTCAGGCGGCACTCATGGCCGGGTGATGGAAGAAATCGGCATCATGTTGGCCGGGTCGTAGCGGACCCGCGCGCCTGGGTACGGGGCGTGCACCACCTGGCCGTTGCCGACGTACATGCCCACGTGGCTGGCGTCGCTCCGGTAGATGACCAGGTCGCCCGGCTGCGCCTCGGCGAGCGTGACGTGGCGGCCCGCGTGGCGCTGGGCCTGCGAGGTGCGCGGCAGGCCCACCC
>NZ_JAINFC010000784.1 GCF_020740835.1 Streptomyces sp. UNOC14_S4 | reverse complement strand
GGGTATCGGCGGGGGTTGGGGCGAGCCGCACGGTGCGCGCCCCGAAAGGGGCGCGGGGCCGTTTTGATATGCGGCTCCGCCGCGTGGGCGCGACCAGCCACGACGGGGACACGCGCCCCGTCAGGGGCGCGGGGAACTGCGCGACCAGCCCCCACCGGCCCGCGGTCGCGCACCGAGCGCAAGACGCACCCCCGCAGGCGCCCGGCGTCAGCGGCAGAGAGCCTCGATGACCTCCTCGAAATCCGGGAATTCCGCCCGCGCCTCCCGCACGATCTCCGCGGCGGGGAGCTCCCGCCCCGGAGCGAATTCCTCCGCGATCCGGGCCGCTTCCTCGTTGCGGACCGGTTCGCACTCCGTGCCGTCCGTGTCGCCCGCGCCGCCCGTGCCGTCCGGGTCCGGGGCCTCCAGCGGCCCGTACCCCTCCGCCAGCAGCCACAGATAGCGTCCGAGGTCCCGGGCGACGACCCACACCCCGCCCTCCGAGCCGAAGAAGACGACCGGCTGCTCGACGAGCGGCGCGTCCGGCCGGGCTATCCAGAACGCGACGTATCCGCCGCTCCCGTCCTGCCCGAACACCCGCAGCCGGTCCCCGGTGAGCTCCGTGTTCCCGGTCCAGAGGCGGAACCAGAAGGCCTCCTCCTCCGCGGTGTTGAAGCGGTCGTACGGCTCGTAGTCCACCCCGAGCCCGTCGCGGTAGTCGAACTCGACACGGGCCACGGCGCTGAGTGCCGCGGGGAAGCGGCGGTCGTCAGTAAAGGTCACGCGCGCAGACTAGACCGGGCCACTGACAATCGATCACGGACGAGGCGAGGCCTACGACGCGACTCCCTCAGCGGGACTCCGCCGCGCACAGCACGTCGCGCTCCGGCCGCTGCCCGGTGAGGAAGTAGCGCGTCACGGCCCGGTCCCCGCACGCGTTGCCGTTGCGAAGGTACGAACCGTGGCCGCCCGCGTCCACCTTCACCATGCGGGCGCGGTCGCCGAAGGCCTGCCGCATCTTCATCGCACCCGTGTACGGCGTCGCGGGGTCGCGCAGGTTCTGGACCATCAGGATGTTGCGCGGGCCGTCGGACGTGAGGCGGGTGGGCTTCTCGTGGGTGCCGCCCTGCCAGAAGGCACACGGCAGGATGCCCGCGGGCATGCCCGCCAGCAGCGGGTGGGCGGTGCGGTCGGCGGCCACGGCGCGCTCGTAGGAGGAGACGGAGGACGGCCACGTCACGTCGTTGCAGAGGGTGGCGGTGATGACGGTCGCCTCGGACTGGTCGACCGGCTCGGGCAACGGGTCCTTCACGTTCAGCGGGGCGTCGCCCGGCCGGGCCGCGGCGCGCATCAGATCGGCCAGCGCCGGGAACTGCCCGTCCGCGTACAGATCGATCTGCATGATCTGGCGGAGCGCGTTGCCGTCCAGCGTGTTGCCGGTGTCGGCGAAGGTGCGTGGTGTGCGGTCGAGTTCGGCGGCCAGGGCCATGAATTTCGGTTTGACGTCCTCCGGCTTGTCGGCGATCCGCTGCTCGCCGCGCGCGGGGTCGGAGGCCCATTTCACGAAGTCGGGGAAGCGGTCGTCCGCGCCGACGGACATATTGGCGAGCCATCCGCGCTCGACGCGTGCCGGGTCGGGGTCGCCGCTGCTGTCCAGCACCCAGCGGTCGGTGTGCTGCGGGTACCGCTGCGCGTAGACGGCACCGACGTACGAGCCGTACGACACGCCCCACCCCGAGAGCTTGCGCTCGCCCAGCGCCTGCCGGAAGCGGTCGAGGTCGCGGACCTCGTTGGCGGTGGAGATGCTGCGGACGAGGGCTCCGCCGTCGCGGGCGCAGGCGTCGGCGATGCGGCGGGCCCTGGTGACGGTCTCGCCGATGTCGCCGTCGGGCTTGGGCCAGGGGCGGAGGTTGACGAGCCGCCGGTCTTCCTCGCCGATGCCGCAACTGGCCGGGTCGCTGCCGCCGATGCCGCGCGGGTCCAGGCCGACGAGGTCGTACGCGCCCTCCGTCTCCTTCCGCAGCCGCTGCCCCGCCCGTGCCACCATCTCCCTCCCGGACCCGCCGGGCCCGCCCGCGATCATCAGCAGGGTGCCGCGGCGCTTCTCGGGGTGGTCGCTGCGCAGCCGCGTGACGGCGAGACCGGTGGTGGGGCCGGTGGGGTTCGCGTAGTCGAGCGGTACGGGAAGGGTGGCGCAGTCCCGGGCGGAATCCTCCGCACAGGCATGCCAGGTGAGCGGGGCCGGCCCTTCCCCCGGGCCCGCCCCGGCCGCATGCGCGGCGGGAACACCGAGCGTTGTGGCGCAAGTGGCCATGGAGAGCGCGGAGACCGCGGTGAGGAGCACGTTTCGCCGCAAGGGCCGTATAGGCCGTATAGGTTGTACGGGCTGTATGGGCCGTACGGGCCGTATGGATCGCAT
>NZ_JAINFC010000783.1 GCF_020740835.1 Streptomyces sp. UNOC14_S4 | reverse complement strand
GTCCTGGGGGTGGGTTGCCCGTCTGGAGGGGGGCTAGGCAGCAGTGCGCAGGAGCGAAGGCTCTCAGCGGTGCGAGGCGGGCGCGGGCCGGGCCCGCCACTACGGCCACGGAGACGGACGTACTGGCCGTGCGCGGCCTCGGGCTGCTGGAACTGGATGACTCCCTTCTCCGTGGCACTGAGACCGGCGCCACGGAGCGGTGACCGTTGGCGCTGGGACTTGGGAAGGCCGTCCCGGTCGAGGTCAGCGGCGGCACACCAGCAGCCCGCCAAGGCACGTGATCTCGAATCGGCCGTGCTTCTCGATCTGCTGGGAGACGATCTCTTCCGCACGCTGGATCATCGCGTCGAAGGGGACGCCGCACTGGTCGGCCCAGGCCCGGTACGACGCCATGTGCGCGATCACTGGGGCCGGGTCGGTCACCGTGATGGTGCCGGGCAGTTCGAGCATCCGCACAGTGCCGAAGGCGGCGCCGAGCAACGACGGCGCTTCCTCCAGCGAGAACCGTGCGCTCAACGAGATGCGCGAGGGTCCGCGCTTACGACCGAGTACGTCTCCGGATGCGCGCTGCCAGAGGTCGTCGAGTTCCGCCTTGTCCCGTGCGCTGTTGGTCGAGGCGATGACGGTTCCGTCGTCCGCCAGGGCCCGGCCGAGCTCCGCGACTGCCGCGGGGATGTCTTCGACGTGGTAGAGCATGTGCAGGGCCAGCAGGGCGTTCGCGCCGGCATCGGGCAGGGGAAGCCGGGACGCGTCGGCTACGGCCACGGGCCCCGGTACTTCGGCGAGGATGCCTGCCGAAATGTCGAGGCCGAGGAGGCGCAGGTCCGGCCGGTTGTCCCGGAGACGGCGGATGAACTTCCCGTTTCCGCACCCGACATCCACGACCGTCCCGCGGACATGCCGGAGCTGCTCCACCACCAGGCCGGGCAGGTCGTAACGCGGGGACTGCCACCGGTAAAGGGACTGTCGCGCCGCGAGGTCACGCCCGCTCTTGTAGGCGCTGCCTGCCAGGAGCGATCGGTCAGTGACAGCTGCGTCGTGTCGTGCGGGGGCGTCAGTCACGTCAGCGGCTCCGAAGGCTATCGGTGTGAGGCGGTGGCCGTGGTGGTGCTCATGATGCGGTCGCGCAGGCGTGCGATCCCTGGTGAGCCACGGTACTCGTCGGCCCCGAGTTCGTCGCCGAGATCAGCGAGACGGCGCAGAATGCTCGCTGAGAGAAGCGCGGGAGGGCTGTCGAGGACGAACGTCAGCCTGGTCTCGGCTGCTTCCATGTCCCCGGCGAGCATGTGGCCGCGCGCGAGGTCCAAGTGGGCCGCGAGGAGATCGCCGGTCGAGCGGTCGTCAGCGTCGGAACCGCGGTAGAGATCGACGGCAGCGGTGGCGCTGACGATCGCTTGTCGGACGCTGCCACGATCGCCCAACGAGAGGTACGTGGTTCCGGCGTACGTCAGCTGTTTGGCGTGCGGGAAGCTGAAGATCCCGGGCATCTCGTCGCTGTTCTGCAAGGCGTCCCGTGCGCGTTCGGCCCTGAGCAGGGCGGCAGTGGCTCCACGCCGGTCTCCGGTCACGCCGAGGGCTCTGGCTTCGAGACTGGCAAGGCGGACGCTCACCGTTCCGGGAACGGGGAAGGACTGGCCGGCGCGGGCGAACTCGGCGGCTGTCCTCGGGTCGCCGCCCCAGAAGCTGATCAACGATTGCATGCTTCGAACCCAGGCACGGAGCCCGTGGTGGTCCGCTTCTTCGGCGCAGGCCCAGGCCGTACGGGCGTGAGTCATCGCGGAGGAGTAGTCCCCCGAGTCGAGGCACACGTGGGCGGAGAGCCCGCACAGCCGCCCCGCGGTCACGTAGAGGTCCAAGGTCTGCCGTGGCCGCTGTCGGCCCCTCAGCAACTCAAAAGTCTCATCGCGCAGTTCGCGAATGCCGGTGTACAGCTCCGAGAGCGGACGACTGACGTACTGGCGTGCCAGGGTGAACACTTCGGCATCGAGCTGTTCCACAGCACCAGCGTCCGTGTTCCGTGCGGCGACGAAGCGCGAAAACCTCGCCGACGCAGCGGCATCCACCGCCAGAGAGCGGCGTGACGGCGGGGAGGTCACCCGCTCAACCGATGGGGAGGAGCATCGCCCCGCCTTCTTGCGCTTCTTCGTCACGCTGGCCGCGCGGTCGAGTGCCGACGCTTCGATGCCGAAGACGACCGCAAGGAAGCTGCATGTCCGGGACGTCGGGACGCGGGACTCACGTTCGTACCGCCCGATTTCCTTGCCGGTCATGGCCGAGCGTCCTTCGGCCTTGTTGTACTCGTCAGCGACACGCTGTTGTGACCAGCCAAGGTCATCGCGCAGCTGAACGAGCAGTGTGCCGATGCCCGCCTCGGCCATCCGTTGCCCTCCCCGGCCATCTCGTGC
>NZ_JAINFC010000782.1 GCF_020740835.1 Streptomyces sp. UNOC14_S4 | reverse complement strand
CCCCCGGCCGCGCCCGGCAAGACCTGCGGCCTGGTCGAGCCCGGGACCAAGGCCTACAAGGAAGGCGCGGTGAAGTCCTGCGTCGAGATCCGTCCCGGACCGGCCCGGACCGCCCCCAAGCTCCGTATTCCGGTGACGGCTTGCATCGGGGACAAGGGGTACGCCTCGACCCGGCACAGCTACTGCCTGGAAGCCACTGCCGACTACACCCTCTACGGCAAGGACGCCGACACCGGCGCGGAGGTGGAGATCGGCAAGTCCACCATGCACATAGCCCAGCACGCTTCCCTCGAATCGCGGGGGGCGTCCTGGGAGGAGCAGGTGGAAGCCACGGTCGTCCAGGGGACGCCCACCATCGGCGAAATGATCTTCGAGTTCGAGGCCTCGTGCTCGGGCCAGTGCACGCTGGCCAACCGCAGGATGCGCTCGAACATCGGCATTGGCGAAACCAAGAAGGCCGCCTTCACCTTTCAGACCACGGTCGGCAACAACGCACAGACCGAGATCGTGCCGTCCTACCATCTCAGCGCGTACTCCACCAAAGAGAACGACCCCAGCGGGCACCACGAACTCAACAACCGGTGGAACAACCCCAACACGGTGCGCTGCGACCAGGCGGTCAGCAAGGACGCGAACACCGGCTGCATCGTCATGGGGAACATGGCCGATGTGAAGATCTCCATTGCCAAGTACGGTGCTGCGGCCATCACCTACCAGTGGGCGCAGAACACGCTGATCGGCGGCAACTTCGGAACGCCGGGCCACACGCTGATCCGGTTCCGGGACGACGACGGCAAGATCAGGGAACGTAACCGCTACCAGTCCTGCGAGGCCGCCCCGAACCCCTTCAAACCCTTCCTCGTCACGGCGGAGAAAGACTCGTGTGACGAGTTCCCGTTCGCCGCGACCGCGCAGGGCGGAACCAACGGAAACCTGTGCTCGGAGATCCAGCCGTGGTTCAACTCCGCCACCGGCCAGTGGGAAGTCAAGCTGCTCAGGTATCCGGGGCCAATGGTGAACTGCGTCCGCAGTCATGTGCCGATCAGTCAGAACACCGGCGCGGGCAGCGAGTACGGCAACACCGTCCTGTCCGAACGCATCCTCGACGGCGAGAACTTCACCGTCACCATCACCGACTAGATTCCGTCTGACGGTCAGGCACGAAGCCACAGGTGTACGGCCGCAACGGTTACAGTGCCGTAGAAGACATAGGCCCGTTTGTCGAACCTCGTGGCAACCGCCCGGTTGATCTTCAACTTTCCGATCAGCCGCTCCACTTCGTTCCTGCGAACGTAGCGGGCCTTCGAGAGCTGTATGCACGATCGCCGCTCAGGTGGTCCGGGCGGGTGCGCGGGTGCCCGCCCATCGGCCGCGGGACGCGGATGCGCTTCACCCGGCACCTGCCCAGTCCACAGCCGACTTCATTCGGCCCGCTCAGAGGACGACCGGGCGGAGTTCCGGGCCGACGATGTGTGAGGGCGGTGGCGGGCCGGCCTTGTCGTGGAGGAAGTGGGCCGCGTACCAGAGGACCACGTCCTGGCCGTCCACCGATTCGCCGTTGACGAAGGCGTCGATGTCCGCCCGGGTGTCGAGGCGGACCCCGTCATCGATCTCCCCTGCCCGGAAGCGCAGTACCCAGAGGTCGCCGACCCCGTAGGCGTCCGCTGTGCCGTCGTTGGCGCCCGGGACGAGGGAGTACCCGTGCCCGGTGGCCGGGTTGACGACGCGCCACTGGCGGTGCCGGGCGGCATCGCGGCGGCGCCGGGTCTCCCGGCGGATCGGCGTCCACCCGGTGCCGTCGTCGAACTCGTCGACCCGGTTGGGGGAGGCGACCCCGGCGTCCAGGTCCAGCCGCCAGTAAGCGTGATGCGTGTGGGCGAGGCAGGTGCAGGGGTTGGTGACGGCGGCGAAGCCGAAGCGGGGCCGGATCGTCCCGTCGTCGCCGAGCTGCCACTCGGTGATGTACCGGTACCAGCCGGCGGCGAGTTCGCTGACGATGCGCAGGGCGGAGCCGTCGTGGAAGAAGGCGACGCCACGGAAGTTGCCCCGGTCGGTGCCGGTGTCGAGGATCGTGCGCGGCGCCGAGGTGCAGAGGCGGTAGCCGGGACCGGCCGGGTCGGTGCCGGTGGCGTTGAAGCAGACCTCCTCGTTCGCCCAGTCGCGGAACGGGCCGCACCGGTCGCCCGCGTACTTCACGTTGAGGATCGGCACGTGTCCCTGGTAGAGGACGCGGCTGCCCTGGTAGTCGACGAACCGCAGCTCCACGCCCGAGCCGTTGACTCCGGACGAGGTCCGCGGCCGGTTGACCACCAGGTCCCACAGCTCGGTGGCTCCGCGCCGGACACGGACCCGGACGGCCTGGGGGCCGCCCGACGGGTCGGGGCAATTGTCGGAGGCCGGGGTGGTCACGCAGTCCAGGGCCGA
>NZ_JAINFC010000781.1 GCF_020740835.1 Streptomyces sp. UNOC14_S4 | reverse complement strand
GCGGCGTCCTGGCACGCCGCGCCCGCCGCCGGGGCGAGCTGCCCTGAGGGACTCAGGCGCAGGGCAGCCGTGCGCTCAGGGTGTGATCACCACTGCCGCCCAGCCCGGGGGAAGCGGAGGCGGTGGTGGCTTCGAAGGCGGCGGAGGCCCGGCAACCGCGGCGACCTCGGCACCCGCGCGCCGCAGTGCGGCCACGAAGCGCAGGCAGCTGCCGAAGCGGTCCTCCGGCGCCTTCGCCAGGGCGGTGCCCAGCGCGTCGTTCACCCCCGGCGGCAGGTCCGGGAGCCGCGGTGGCGCCTCGTACTGGTGCGCCCACAGCAGCGCGATGTCGTCGTCGCGGCGGAACGGCGGTGCCCCGGAGAGCATTTCGAAGACGACGCAGCCCAGGCTGTAGACGTCGCAGCGGCCGTCCACCGGCTTGCCGGAGATCTGCTCCGGCGCGACGTAGTCGAGCGTGCCGACGAACTGGCCGACCCGGGTGTAGCCGGTCAGCGAGAGCGACTTCTTCGTCAGCCCGAAGTCGGTCAGGTAGACGTGCTCGGGGTGGTCGCTGTCGGTGCCCTCGGCCACCAGGATGTTGCCGGGCTTGACGTCCCGGTGCACCAGGTCGCGGGCGTGGGCCGCGTCGAGGGCCGAGGCGACCTGCGCGGCGATGCGGCACGCGGTGGCGAGCGGCAGCGGCCCGTCGCGGTCGAGGAGCGCCCGGAGGTCCTGCCCGGCCACGTACCGCATGGCGATGTAGAGCAGGCCGTCCGCCTCGCCGGCCTCGAAGACGGGCACGATGTGCGGGTGGTCGATGGCCGCGGCCACCCGCGACTCGTGGCCGAAGCGCTGCCGGAAGGGGTCGTTGCGGGCGAGTTCGGGCGCGAGCAGCTTGAGCGCGACGGTACGCCCCAGGCGCAGGTCCCGGGCGCGGTAGACCACGGCCATGCCGCCACGGCCGATCTCGCTCTCCACCTCGTACGAGGCGATCCGCCGCCCGATCAGCCCGGAGGGCCGCTCGGCGGGCTGCTCCCCCGGCTGCTCCGCGGGGTCGCGCCCGGGGCTCATCCGCCGTCACCGGGCCCGCCGGCTTCGTCCTGACGCTCCTGCCGCGCGGGCCCTGTCGCGGCCAGGGCGGTCATGGCCGTGCCGTCGCAGTAGCACCAGCGGTCCCCCTCGGGCTCGTACAGCCAGACGGCGTCGCCGTCGACGACCACCCCGACCCGCAGCCCTTCGGTGCCCCTCCGGAAGCTCTCCCCGTCGGTCCTGCCGTCCGCGAGGTCGTCCATGGCGCGCCGGTAGCGGCCCAGCGTCTCCTCGGCCCGGGCGAGCAGCCCGCGCGCGTCGGCCGTACGGACGGCCGGGCCGCCCGCGGCGGGCGGCTCGCGCGGCAGGGTCACCAGCGCCCGGGCGTCGACCCAGGCGGTCCAGCCGTTGGAGCACAGCACCTGCCCCCAGTCGCCGCGGCGGTCCACGAGCCGCACGGGCAGCAGCGCGTCGAGTGGCTCGGTGGGCACCGTGCCGTCCGGGGCCGACCAGGTGGACAGGCCGCCCGGCGGTACGACGTGGGTGGGCCGGAAGTCCGCGGAGGCATCCGGGACGGTGGCCGGTGTGGCTGGGTTCATGAGCGGCTCCGACGGGCGCTGCTTCCGCTACTTCCGCATGACGGCGGGCTCGTGGCGGCGCAGCAGCCGGGCGACGACGACCCCGAAGACGACGGACAACACGGCCATCATCCCCATGTCGAGCAGCCAGATGCGCGCGGAGTGGCGCAGAAGGGGGTCATGGGCCACCTTGCTGTCGAAGGCGAGGCGCCGCAGGTCGACCGTCCCGCCCATGGCGCCGAACGCCCAGCGCGAGGGCACGGCCCAGGCCAGCTGCTCCAGGCCCGGCACGCCGTGCAGCTTGACCAGCGCCCCGCAGAAGACGACCTGGACGATGGTGAGGAGGACCAGCAGGGGCATGGTCACCTCCTCCTTGCGCACCAGGGCCGAGATGAGCAGGCCGAGCATCATGGCGGTGAACGACAGCAGGGCCACGGCGGCGGTGATCTCGACGAGCGGGGGCAGGAACACGCCCCGGCCCTTCGGGGCGTTGAGATCGACGCCGAGCAGGCCGACCAGGGTCAGGACCACGGCCTGGCACACGGTGATGGCCCCGAGGACCACGACCTTGGACATCAGATACGCGGACCTGGACAGGCCGACGGCCCGTTCCCGCTGGTAGATGGCGCGTTCCTTGACGAGTTCGCGGACCGCGTTGGCCGCGCCGGCGAGCACGCCGCCGATGCACAGGATCAGCAGGGCGTTCAGGGCGGTCTCGGTGTCGAGCTTGCTGCCCGCCAGGGCACGCGTCATCGCGCCCATGATGAACGGCAGCGCGATCATGATGACGAGGAAGGTGCGGTCGGCGGTGAGCGCCGCCGTGTAGCGGCGGACCAGCGTGGTC
>NZ_JAINFC010000780.1 GCF_020740835.1 Streptomyces sp. UNOC14_S4 | reverse complement strand
CCCCGCCCCCACCGGCTGCGCCTACGCCGTCGTCAGCACCGGCACGCTCGCAGGCGCCGTCGAGACCAACACCGTGTACGACAGACCCGACGCCGCCACCGCCTGGGAGAACGGCCGCCTGTGGCGGCAGACCCTCCGCCGCGACGGCTACACCAAGACCCAGCTCACCTGCGGACAGTGGACCCACCGCGCCACCGGGGCCACGGAGAACGACACCGAGCCACTGCCGTACGCGACCGTCGTCGTCACCCGCGACCGCAACGGCGACGGCACCGCCGACTGGCAGGACGCCGCCATCGCCTTCCGCGACATCATGACCGACCCGCCCGGCGCCGACGGACAACACCTGCGCGTCGTCCCCCACATCCCCTTCAACTTCGCCAGCCAGGCCACCAACCCCTTCCTCGCCACCCTCGACCACGTCAAACGCATCGCCCTGGCCACCGACGGACTGCGCCAGTTCACCCTCCTCAAGGGCTACCAGTCCGAAGGCCACGACTCCGCCCACCCCGACTACGGCGGCAACCACAACCAGCGCGCCGGAGGACTCGCCGATCTCAACACCCTGCTCCGCGCGGGCAGGAAGTGGAACAGCGACTTCGCCGTCCACGTCAACACCACCGAGGCGTATCCCGTCGCCCGCGCCTTCCGCCGGGAACTCGTCGACGCGGACAACCCCCAGTGGGACTGGCTCGACCAGTCGTACCGCATCGACGCCCGCCGCGACCTCCTCTCCGGCGACATCGTCCGCCGCTTCCGGCAGCTGCGCGACGAGACCGACCCCGCCCTCACCACCCTCTACATCGACGTCTACCGCGAATCCGGCTGGACCTCCGACCGCCTCCAACGCGAACTGCGCGCCCAGGGCTGGCACATCACCACCGAATGGGGCCACGGACTCGAACGCTCCAGCCTCTGGTCCCACTGGGCCACCGAGACCGACTACGGCCCCGACACCTCACGCGGCATCAACTCCCGGCTCATCCGCTTCATCCGCCACCACCAGAAGGACGTCTTCGCCGACAAATGGCCCCTGCTCGGCACCGCCCGGCTCGGCACCTTCGAAGGCTGGCAGGGCAAGACCGACTGGGCCCCCTTCCACCGGCAGATCTGGACCGACAACCTCCCCGCCAAATACCTCCAGGCCTTCCCCATCCGCACCTGGGAGGACCACCGCATCACCTTCGAAGGCCCCACCCGCACCCTCGTCACCGACACGGACGGCACCCGCCGCATCACCACCGACGACCGCACCGTCTACGACAACGGCGCCTACCTCCTGCCCTGGGAACCCCGTCACGCCACCGACCCCGCCAAGCTCTACCACTACAACCCGCACGGCGGCCGCACCCGCTGGACCCTGCCCCGCGGCTGGTCCCGGCAGCACACCACCGTCCTCCACCGCCTCACCGACCACGGCCGCACCGACCCCCGCGAACTGCCCGTCCACGACGGCACCGTCACCATCGACGCCGACCCGGGGCAGCCCTACGTCCTCACCCGCCACCGCGACGACACCACCGGCCTCCCCGCCGACCCGCACTGGGGCGAAGGCACACCCCTGCACGACCCCGGCTTCCATTCCGGCACCCTCGACGGCCGGCACGTCACCGGACCCGCCACCGTCACCCTCAGCCCCCTCGGAGACCCCGAACTCGTCATCGGCCCTGGCGGAGCGGCAGGCGTCAGCCAGCGCCTCACCCGCCTCCGTCCCGGCGACTACGCGGCCTCCGTCCAGGTCGAGGTCGGCGCCACCGCGGGGGAGCGGCGCCGCGCGGCCCTGGAGATCCGCACCGCCGACGGCGTCACCGCCACCAACTGGACGGACACCTCCACCGCCGTCAACCACGTCGCCGCCGACCGCAAACACGGCACCCGCTTCCAACGCATGTTCACCCGCTTCACAGTCCCTTCCGGAGGTGGACCCGTCACCCTCGCCCTCACCGCCGCCGCGGGCACGGCTCGCGTACGCTTCGACGCCGTACGCGTCGTCCCCTGCCCCCGCGGCCCCGACCGCGGCGCACTGGTGCACGAGGATTTCGAATACGTCCCCCAGGGCTGGGGCCCCTTCGTCAAAGGCGACGCGGGCGGCGCCACCGACCCCCGCACCCACATCGCCCAGCGGCACGCCCCCTACACCCAGCGCGGCTGGAACGGCAAAGCCGTCGACGACGTCATCGACGGCACACAGTCCCTGAAGTCGCGCGGCGAGAACCAGGGCGTCGTCTACCGCACCGTTCCCCACACGGTGCGCTTCGCTCCTGGGCACCGTTACCGCGTGACGTTCCGCTACGAGAACGAGACGGCGGAGCAGTACGCGTGGATCACTGCCGTCGACGAACCGGCGAGCCGTGAGCTTGTGCGCACCCCCTTGCCGCGGTCCGTCCGGCCTGCCGCTCACAGCTATGTCTTCACCGCGCCTGGGGTGGGGGAGGCATGGGT
>NZ_JAINFC010000078.1 GCF_020740835.1 Streptomyces sp. UNOC14_S4 | reverse complement strand
GACCCCCATGCCTACCGGGGTGCCTCGTGGGTCCGGCTTGCGGCTGCCGGTCCGGTGGGGGCTTGTCGCGCAGTTCCCCGCGCCCCTGTCGGGGCGCGTTTGGTGAAGGCAAAATCATACTTGACGCCCGGTAAGTTGCTGATCTAGGTTCCAGGGAAATGGCTAGGCGGTATGGAAATCCGCTCTATGGGGGGTTCCGGCAATGGTCAAGGCGGACATGGTCATGGACGTCCACTGCGTCCGCTCCTACGTCGGCTACACCCGCCTCGCGCGCGCGGCCACCCGTCTCCGCGCCGCCGCCGTGCCCGTGCGGCTGACGTTCCGACCGTTCCGGCTCGCCCCCGACGCCCCCCTCGGACCGCTGCCGCTCGGCACGGTTCTCAAGGCCCTTTTCGGCGAGGGTGCCGAGGCGTACATCGCCCGTACCACTGGTCAGGCCGCCCAGGACGGGCTGGAGTTGGCGCTCGGCCGGGCCGTGGTCGGCAACAGCTTCGGCGCTCACCTGCTGATCTCCCGAGCGGCGGAGCAGGGCCGGGCGGAGCCCGTGGTGGAGCGCCTCTTCCGGGCGTACTTCACGGACGGGCTGCACATCGCGGACCCCGCCGTGCTCCGGGAGATCGCCGCCGAGTGCGGGGTGAAAACGGCGCACGATGAATCCAGACCGGACGGTTTTCTCTTGGACACGTCACAGGCCGCCGACGAGCTGCGCGCGGAGATGGACCGGCTGCGCGCCCACGGGGTCACGGGAGTGCCGATCTTCCGCGTCGGCGACCGCGTGCTGTGCGGCACGCAGACGGAGGACGCGCTCTTCGACGCCCTCCGCGCGGCCCTGCCGACGCGGTCGGCGGCCCGCGTGGGCCCGGTGAGGGCCGCGGCGCCGCCCCTCGGCTGCGCCGCAGGCCGGTCCCGCGTACGGGTGGGTGCGGTGCGCTGATGAGTGGTCCGACCTGCCTGGAACTCGCGGAGGCCCCTGCCCGCACCCGTCCGCTCCCCGCCGTGTTCGAGGGCATGAGCCTGCCCGTCCGCTCGGCGGCGGAACTGCTCGGCCTGACGCCGTGGACCGTCACCCGCCTCATCGACCGCGGTGTGCTGCAGACGGTCCACTGCGGCCCCTATCGCTATGTCACGCTCACCAGCGTCATGGCTTATCGGCGCCTCGGCCGGTCATAAAAGCCAGTAGTACGTCACGCGATCTGCCAGTAATACGTGCAGCGGGCCACTGGCTCGAATGAGTGAAAGCCCGGAACCTCCGCAATAGGGGCGGAGTTGTTCAGAACGCTTTCCCAGTGGGGGCGCTACACGATCGAAAGGCATGGACGTGCTGAAGAAGGTAATGGCCACGGCGGCCCTGTCGGTTTCCGCGGTCGGCACCCTGGCCGGCCCCGCGCTGGCGATCGGGAACGACAATGACGTCGCGAACGCCAATGCGGCCAGAACCGGTTATGGGAACACCAAGACCGGGGGCAAGGAAAGCCCCCAGATGAGCCTGATCCAGGGCACCCTGAACAAGCCCTGCCTGGGCATCGGCAAGCTGGGCCTCCAGTCGGTAGCCGCCCTGATCAACGTCGGCGTCCAGGACGTGCCGATCCTCACGCAGCAGAACCAGCAGCAGTGCACCGACAACTCCACGATCCGCGATGGCGACGCTCAGCTGTCGCACATCCTGTCCGAGATCCCGATCCTCTCGGGCAACGGCTCGGGCAACGGCTGACCCCAGCCGCCGGACACCTCCAAAATATCGTCCGGAACGCAGCGAAAAGCCCCTCTGGCGCGGGTGTGCGGGCCCCGCGCCAGGGGGGATTTTCGTTTTCCGATTCCCTTTGTCAGTCGGGGATCCGGCTTTTTTCCGGTGGCCCGCCCGTTCGCCGTACTTATGCTGATCGGGCTGCGGGCTGGGCCGAAGAGGTGAAGCCGAATAACCTCCGTCGAATTTTCGAGTTGGTCAGGGAGCTCCCGTAACCCGTCGACCAGCAGCGAAGGAACAGCGTGATCAAGAAAGTAGTGGCCACCGCGGCGCTCGCGGCCTCCGCCGCGGCCGCCTCGACCGCCCCGGCGATGGCGGTGGGCAACGACCATGACACCTTCAACGCCAATGGCGCCGCCCAGATGTACGGAAACACCTGGACCGGCGGTTATATGAGCCCGCAGATGGGCCTGATCAACGGCTCGCTGAACAAGCCCTGCCTGGGCATCGGCAAGCTCGGCGCCCAGTCGCTGATCGGCCTGATCAATGTCGGCCTCGAGGACATCCCGGTCCTCTCGCAGCAGGCGCAGCAGTCCTGCACGGAGAACTCCACGGTCCACCAGGGCGACGCGCCGCTGTCGCACATCCTCGACGAGATCCCGGTCCTCTCCGGCAACGGCTCGGGGAACAGGGAGGAGCACGAGGAGCACTTCCACGGCCATGGCCACGGCCATGAGGGTCACGGGCACTGAGCCGCACGAGGACCAGCAGTCCGAAGACGAGCCGCCCCCGGGAGCGTCCGGGGGCGGCTTCTTCCGTCCGGTCCCACGGTCCGGCCCCCGCCCCGACCCGTACGCCATAATCGCGATCATGCTGCCCGAGACGCCGTCGCCCGCACCGGAGGAGCCGCACCGCGCGCTGCTGTCCGATGTCCGGGAGGCCTGTGCCCCGTACGCGCCGCTGCTCGCCGGGGCCCATGCCGTACGGGCCCACGGCCTCGGCGGGCGGCCCGGCCGCGACCTGGAGTTCGTCACCGAGGTGCCCGAGCCCATGGATGAGATCGCGGCGCGGCTGCGGTCCGGCCTGGCGGAGCGGGACTGGCGGGTGGGGGCCCCGGACGTGACCGCCCTGGCCGTACGGCTCGTGGTGGCCGACCCCGCCACCGGGGAGGAGAGCGCCGTCGACCTCCGCAAGGAGACGCTGTGGCGGCCCCCGGCGCTCACGGAGTACGGGCCCGTGCCCGCCGTCGAGGACGTCGTCGGCCTCGAAGTGCGCGCCCTCGCCGACCTCGGACTCGCCCGTCACCTCGTCGCCGTCCGGGCCGCCTCCGCGCACTGGTCCCACGCCGAACTGGAGGAACTGGGACGGCGCCACGCCCCGGACGGGGCGTTCGACCTCACCGACCTCCAGGGGCGGCTCGCCCGCGCCGAATGGCTCGACGACGGCGCCTTCAGGGCGTACGGCCTCGACGAGGAGGGGACCGAGGAACTCCGGCAGTGGGCCCAGGTCTGGGGCGACGACATCGCGGAGCGCCTGGCCGAGGAGGAGGCGGTGGAGGGGACCGCAGAGGAAGAGGGAGACGGCTGAACTTCCGCCGCCGCACGGTGGCTTGAAAGATCGGCTCTGCCCCGAGGGCGGCCTTGTAGGTCTCCGGCGGGGTGCTGGACGCTTCCCAAGGCCCGCGAAAGTGATCCTCGGGAGGAGACACCGTGCCGCACGACGCGAAGAACCCCTTGCTCCAGGTCACGTCCGACGATGTCGGCAATTGGTTCGACAAGTTCGGTGAGATCTACCACCTGACGCTCGGCGAGAGCATGCACTGCGGCCTCTGGTTCCCGCCGGACGCGCCCGTCCCGCAGGGCCTGGACATGGCCGCCATGTCGTCCGAGGCGCAGGACCGCTACACCGACTACCTCGTCAGCACCCTCGACCCGAAGCCCGGACAGCGCGTCCTGGACATCGGCTGCGGCACCGGGCGCCCGGCGTTACGACTGGCCCAGCAGCGCGACGTCCGGGTCACCGGCATCTCCGTCAGCAAGGAGCAGATCGCCGCCGCGAGCCGTCTCGCGGACGAGCACGGCCTGACCGACCGCCTCACGTTCGAGTTCGCCGACGCGACACGACTCCCCTACGAAGACGAGTCGTTCGACTGCGCGTGGTTCGTCGAGAGCCTCTGTCACATGGACCGTGCCAAGGGGCTCGCCGAGGCGTGGCGGGTCCTCAAGCCGGGCGCGAGCCTGCTGGTCCTGGAGTCGGTCGTCACCGGCGAGCTGACCCCCTCCGACATCGCCGTCTTCGAGACGGTCTTCGCCGCCAACACCCCGCCGACCCTGCCGGACTTCTTCGACCTGGTCGGCAAGACGGGCTTCCACACCCTGGAGTTCAAGGACCTCTCGGCGAATCTGGCCATGACCATGAACGTCCTGGCTCTGGGGTGCTACGACAGGAGGGCGGAGTTCGCGGAGCGCTTCGGGGCGGATTTCATCGAGGGCATGATCGCGGGGCTCCCGGGGATGCGGGAGGTGCTGGTGCGCAAGACGCGCTTCTTCCTGGCGATGCTGCGCAAGCCGGCGGCGTAAAGGGGGCACCCCACCGGGGACCCCGCCCCCCCCGCGCCGTCAGACGCGGGCGCCGTGGAGCCAGGAGACCTTGTCGTGGAGCTCGTCCGCCGACAGGGAGGAGAGCATCGCGTTGCGTGCGGCCGCCTCCGCCCCCTCCGGGTGGTAGAGGCGGCTGCCCATCAGCCGGGCCACGAGCTGGGTGCGCCCGGCCCGCTCCCGTCGCTCCGCGGTGTACTTCTCCAGCCGTTGCGGCACGTCGTCGGGGGAGCCGTCGAGCAGCCGCCCGATGGTCACCGCGTCCTCCAGCGCCATGCACGCCCCCTGGGCCGCGTACTGGAGCATCGGGTGCGCCGCGTCGCCGAGGAGCGCCACACGGCCGTCGGTCCAGTCGTCGACCGGGTCGCGGTCGCACAGGACCCATTCCTTCCAGTCCTCGCCGAGTTCGAGGAGGCGGCGCGCGGTGTCGCTCAGGTCGGGGAACTGCCCCAGGACATGGGACTTTTCGGCCGGGCGGCCGACGACGGCCTCGGTGGCGCCGTCGTCGCGGGTGGCGGCCAGGTTGAGGAACGCGCCGCCGCCGATGGGGTAGTGCACGAAGTGCCACTGGGGACCGGCCCACAGGTTGACCGTGTTCCAGCGCAGCTCGTGCGGGACGCGGTCCATCGGGATCACCGAGCGGTAGATGGTGTGGCCGGACACCAGCGGCTCTCCGTCGCCGACCAGTTGCCGCCGGATCGCGGAGCGGATGCCGTCGGCACCGATCAGGGCGTGCCCGGTGAAGCGGCGGCCGTCCTCCGTGACGGCCGTGACGGTTCCGCCCCGCTGCTCGTACGACGTGACGGCGGCCCCGCCCACCAGGCGGATCCGCTCGGGCCGGGCCCGGCAGGCGTCCAGCAGGGCCTGGTAGAGGTCCCCGCGGTGCACCACGGCGTAGGGGTTGCCGAAGCGTTCGCGGTAGGTGCCGGTGAGCGGCATGGCGGCGACGCGTTCGCCCGTCGTGCCGTCCAGGAAACGCAGTTCGTCGATGTGCACGGCGCTGGTCCGTACGGCCTCGCCGACGCCCAGAACGTCCAGGGCGTGGAAGGCGTTCGGCCCGAGCTGGATGCCCGCGCCCAGTTCGCTGAAGGTGTCGCGGCGTTCCAGCACCGTGACGTGCCACCCCTGCGCGGCCACGGCGACGGCGGCCGCCAGCCCGCCGATGCCGCCGCCGGCGATGAGAATCCCCGCCGTGTCCGTCATGGCGTCGCTCATGTCGTCGCTCACTGTTCTCCCGTCCGGTCTGCCGTCGGGACCGCGGGCGCCTGACCGGGGAAGAGGCGCCGCAGCTCGGCGTGGAAGCCGGGGAAGGTCTTGCCGACGCAGGCCGGGTCGTCGAGCGTGATGCCGGGCACCCGCAGCCCGAGCACGGAGAAGGCCATGCCGATGCGGTGGTCGCGGTGGCAGGCGATCCCGGCCCCGGTGGGCTCGGCGGGGTGCACGGTGATCCGGTCGGGGCCCGTCGTGGTCTCCACCCCGAGCGCCGCCAGGTTGCGGGCGACGGCGGCGATCCGGTCCGACTCCTTGAGCCGGGCGTGCGCGATGCTGTGGACGGTGATGGGCCCGTCGGCCAGGGGCGCGATCGCGGCCAGCGTCATGAACGTGTCGGAGATCTCGCCCATGTCGACGTCGAAGCCGCCGCGCAGCCGGCCCGTGCCGGTGACCGTGGTGGCGTGCTCACCGATCTCCACCCGCGCGCCCGTCCGCCGCAGGACCTCGACGAACCGCAGGTCGCCCTGGAGGCTGTGCCGTCCCAGGCCCGGCACGGTCACGGCGGTGCCGGTGACGGCGGCCGCCGCGAAGACGTACGAGGCGGTGGAGGCGTCCGGTTCGATGTCGAGGTCGACGGCGGTGTAGTCGCCGGGGAGCACCCGCAGCGTGCCGTCGGCGCTCTCGTCGACGCTCGCCCCGAAGCGCCGCATCAGGGCGAGCGTCATGTCGACGTAGGGGCGGCTGACGAGCCGCTCGGCGGTGAGGGAGAGCGGGGTGGTCATGAGGGGGGCCGCGAGCAGCAGGCCGGTCAGGTACTGGCTGCTGAGCGAGCCGTCGAGGGCGAGTTCGCCTCCGTAGAGCCCGTCGGACTCGATCCGCACCGGCAGGCCGCCGTCCGGTCCGGTGCGTACGGACGCGCCCAGCCGGGCCAGCGCGTCGGCGAGCGGGCGCAGGGGCCGGGCCCGGAGCTGGTCGCTGCCGTCGAAGAGGAACTCGCCGGACCCGGTGGCCGCGAACGGCGGCAGGAAGCGTGCCGCCGTACCCGCGTCGGCGCACCACACCCGGGCCCGCCCGACCGGGCCGCGGCCCGTGCCGGTCACCGACCACACCGTGTCGGACGGGTCCGCGTGGACCGGGAAGCCGAGCTCGCCCAGTGCCGTGCGGAAGGCGAGGGTGTCGTCGCTGACCAGCGGGGACCGCAGTCTGCTCGTGCCCACGGCCGCCGCGGCGAGCAGCAGGGCCCGGTTGGTGAGGCTCTTGGAACCGGGGATGCGGGCCGTGAGCGGTGGACGGGCGGCGGAGGCTGGTTTCACGTGAAACGCGGATTGCGCTTCCGTCATGGACTCGGCTCCCCTTTCCGTGCGATGTTCCGTGCGATGCGCCTACTCCCCGGATGAGCCGGGGAGTTGTGGTGTCTTGCGCGCGGTGCGTCAGGCCGCCACGTTCCCGGTTTCCGGGATGTCGTGGGCGAAGACGAACCGGGCCAGGGCCACGCGGTTGGATATCTCCAGCTTGGTGAAGACGTGCCGCAGATGACTGTCCACGGTGTGCGGCGACACCGACAGGACGGCGGCCGCGGCACGGTTGGTCAGGCCTTCGGAGACCAGCCGTGCGACCCGCAGCTCCGCCGGTGTCAGGCTCGCCCAACCGAACGCGTGACCAGAGGAATTGCGCTGGTGGCGAGTGGTTTCGATGACTCCGTTCACCTCGCCCACTCTGCCCGCGGGGTCCGGGGGCGGCAACGGAGTTCGTTCCACTTCGTCAGGTGACGGGCCGGGTGACCGGCTTCTTCGTCAAGTGACCGGACGTTTTTTCGGTGCGTCCCTCAGCCCGCGAGCCGGGGGAAGAGCGCCAGGGCGTTGTCGCGCCCGATGGCCGTGCGCTGCCGCTCGCTCCAGCCCGCGTAGGTGCGGAACCCCGTGACGTTCTCCGTGGTGTGCTCGGCGGGCATGAACGGGTAGTCGCTGCCGAACAGGATCCTGTCGGGGGCGGCGAGTTCGGTGAGCGCGGGCAGCGCGAACTCGTTCGCCGACATGGCGATGTCGTAGTAGATGCCGCGCAGCGTGCCGATCACGTCCGCCGGGGCGCGCTCCGTGAGGTACTTGCCGATGGTGGGCCCGTAGGTGAGCCGCTTGGCGAGGAACGGGAGGGTGCCGCCCGCGTGCGAGACGATCAGCTTCAGGTGCGGCAGCCGCGTCAGCACCCCGTTGAAGAGCAGGCTCACGACGGTGCGGGTCGTCTCGAAGGTGAAGTCGTAGAGCGACGCGGGGAGGTCGAAGGTCTGCAGGTCCCGCGCGGGCGGGGCCGCCGGGTGGACGTGCAGCGGCAGTCCGCGGTCGGCGATCTCGGCGAGCAGCGGCTCGAACTCGGGGTCGCCGAGGTAGCGGTCGCCGTAGCTGGTCAGCATGGCGACGCCGTCCAGGCCCAGCTCGTCGATCGCGTACGCCAGCTCGTCCTTGGCGGCGGCCACGTCCGGCAGGGGCAGGACCGCGAACGCGCCGAAGCGAGTGGGGTGCCCGGCGAGCAGTCCGGCGTAGTACTCGTTGACCTGGCGGGCCATGCGGATGCGCTCCGTGCCCTCCAGGAAGCTCACGCCGGGGGCGGTGACGGACAGCACGGACGCGGCGATGCCGTGCCGGTCCATGACCTCCAGGCTGGTCTCCGGGCTCCAGGTGGGGTAGTCGACGCCGGGGATGGCGACGCGGTCACCGAGGGCCTCGCGGTAGGCCGGGGGAATGGCGTGGTGGTGGACGTCGATCAGGCCGTCGGGGGCGGGCATGGGGGCTCCTGTCTGTGGTGCGGTACGGCTGCGGTGCGGTACGGCTGCGCTGCGGCTGCCGGCGGACGACGGGCCTACACGTATTCGGCGCCGTACTTCTTCACGATCCGCATCGCGTTCTCCACGTCCGTCGCGTACTGCTCCGGCGGGGGCGGCGGGGTGTCGTCGTCGGCGGGCACGCCCAGCTCCAGGAACGCCTGCTCGACGCCGCCCGGCATAAACATGATCAGCATCTTGCAGGGCTCGTCGCTGACGTTCTTGAACCCGTGCACCGTGCCCTTGGGCACGAAGACGAACGAGCCGGGCTCGGCGAAGAGTTCACGGTCGCCGTTGAGCAGTTCGAGGCGCCCCTCGATGATGTAGAACGCCTCGTCGACCTCGTGGTGGATGTGGGCGGGCGGGCCGCCGCCGGGGGGCACGATGCCCTCCATGAAGCCGAGGGTGCCGTTGGTCGACTCGACCGTGGCCTTGATGGTGTAGCGGTCGCCGAACACCCAGCGGCTCAGGCCGGATCCCGGCGGGACGTAGATCGCCCGCGGGGCGCGGTCGTGGACGTGCTCGAAGCTCATGGCAGTTCTCCGTAGTGGTGGGGCGGCCCCGGTGTGGGCTCGCGCGTGGGCTCAGGCGGTGGCGCCGCCGTCGAGGACCAGCTCGTGGCCCAGCGTGAAGCCCGACTCCGCGGAGGCCAGCCACAGGACGGCCGACGCGCCCTCCTCGACCGTGCCCATGCGGCCCACCGGGAACATGCCCTTGGCCCGCTCCGTCCGCTCGGCCTCGGTCTCGCCGGGCAGCAGGGACATGGTGGTCTCCATCGCGGCCGGGCTGAGGGTGTTCACCCGGATGCCGTCGGCGGCGTACTCGCGCGCGGCGTTGCGGCTCAGCGCGGCGATCGCCGCCTTGCTCGCGCTGTAGGCACCGGCGCCCGGCACCGTGGCGTGCGTGCCGAGGACGGAGCCGACGTTGACGATGGTGCCGCCGCCGTTGGCCCGCATATGGGCGATCTCGTGCTTCATCGACAGCCAGGTGCCCACGAGGTTGATGCCCAGGGTCCGCTCCAGCACGTCCTGCTCCAGGTCGCCCAGGAACGCCGGGTCGGGCAGCCAGCCCGCGTTGTTGACCGCGATGTCCAGGGCGCCGTGCCGCTCCACGACGGTCGCGACCAGCCGCTCGACGTCGGCGGCGACGGAGATGTCGGCGGTGACGGCGCTGCCGGCGGCCCCCTCCGCCTCGATCAGCCGCACGGTCTCGTCCAGGTTCCCGGGGGTGCGCCCGGCGACGACGACCGTGGCGCCCTCACGCGCGAAGGCGATCGCGGTGGCGCGGCCTATGCCGGAGCCGCCGCCGGTGATCAGGGCCACCTTGCCGGAGAAACGCGCTGTCATGAGGTAACTCCTCGCCTCGCTCGATGCCCCGGCCGGTGTGCCGGGCCCGTCGGTCACGAGCATGCGCCGCGGTGTCCCGCCGGACATCCCGTGATCGGGGGATGTACGGCGGTGGGCCGGCTGCCAGGGTGCGGGATGGAGCGCTGGGCGGAGGCCGCCCTGGCACGCTCCGCCCGCAGATCCACCACATCCCGAGGAGCCCAGTGATGGGAAGCGTTACGCGCACCGCCACCTTTGCCGCGTCGGCCGACGCGGTCTACGCGGTCATCTCCGACGCACGCCGGCTGACCGGCTGGTGCGCCGACTTCGCGCTGAAGGTGACCGAGGACGGCGACGACTGGACGGTCGAGACGTCCATCGGACCGGTCCACCTGGAGCTGGAGGCGGACCCCGCCGCGCGGACGGTCGACCTCCGGGTCACGCACGACATCGACGGCGGCGCCGACCACCGCGCGCGGACCCGCGTGCTGGAGAACGCCGAGGGCGGCTCGGAGTACGTCTACACGCGGATCTTCGGGCACGGCGAGAGCGAGGCGGACGCCACCGCGCTGGCCGATGTCATCGAGATCCGCCTGAAGGCGCTGGCCGCCTCGCTCTGACATCTCGCTCTGGTGCCACATACGAAACGCCGGTCGGGCTGGACAACCAGCCCGACCGGCGTTTCGTGTGTATGCAGTTGTACGTGGCTGTGCGCGGCGTGTGCTTACGCGGCCGGCTCCGGTGCCGGCGCCGCGGGCACCGCGGCCTTCGCGCGGTCCTGCTGCCAGCTCCAGGTGGCGATCAGCGTGCTCACCGCCACCAGGGCCGCGGCGGCCAGCGTGATGCCGCGGACGCCGAAGGCGTCGATGACCCGGCCGCCGTACCAGGAGCCGAGCGTGGCGCCGACCTGGAGGGCGGCGACGTTCACGGTGACGGCGAAGGTCGGGGCCTCCGCGGCCTCGCTCAGGACGCTGCCCTGCAGGGCGGGCAGGATCGCGAACTGCGCGAGGGCGAACAGGAAGAAGAAGAGCCACGCGAGGACCGTGACGGGGGCCGCGAAGTAGAACAGCGCGCAGGTCACGGTCAGCGCCGCCAGCGTGCCGGCCAGCGCGCGCATCAGGCCCTTGTCGGCCACCTTGCCGCCCACCCAGTTGCCCGCGATCGAGCCGATGCCGTAGACGACGAGCATGACCGGCACCGATCCGGTGGAGAGCCCGCCGACCTCGGTCGCCAGCGGCACCATGAACGTGACGATGGTGAAGAAGCCACCGGTGGACAGCGCGGTGGTGAGGATGCCGACGAGGATCTTCCTGCGGCCGAAGACCCGCAGCTCGTCCTTGATCGAAGTCGGGGCCGCCGCCTGCGTCTTGGGCATCGCCACGGCCAGCAGGATCATCGCCAGCACCGAGAGGCCGGCCGTGACGCGGAACGGGGCGTGCCAGCCGAAGTGCTGGCCGATCATGGTGCCGAGCGGCACGCCGACCACCGCGGCGAGGTTGAAGCCGAGCAGGACGCGGGAGACGGCGGTGCCCGCCTTCTCCGGCGGCACCATCGTGGACGCGACCACGATGCTCGCGGCGGCGAAGGTGCCGTGCGAGAGCGCGGTGATGACGCGGCCGACGATCAGCACGCCGTAGTCGTCGGCGAGCGCGGAGATCAGGTTGCCGATCGTGGCCAGGCTCATCAGGCCGATCAGCAGCGTGCGCCGGGACAGCCGCGTGGTGAGACCGGTGACGATCGGGCTGCCGAAGACCACGGTCGCGGCATAAGCGGTGATCACCAGGCCGGCGGTGGGGATGGAGACGCCCAGCCCCTCCGCGAGGGGTTCGATGACGCCGCCGGGCAGGAGTTCCCCGGTACCGATCACGAAGAGGGAGAGTATGAGGGCCAAGAATCTGAAGAACACGGGAAATCTCCTCGCGCCGTGACCTACGGGGGTGAGGCACGGCGCCTCAAGGGGTTTGCGTCACCCGGCCTGCTGGCCGGGCGGTGTGGGCAGGTCGGTCAGTTCGAAGCCGAACCAGGTCCGGTAGGCGTCCCGCACGGCCTCGTCGTCGGGCAGCTCCACGCGCGTGCGCTCGCCGTCCTCGTCGCGCGTGAGGGTGTTGCCGTGGATCGTGACCCGGCCGTGCGCGGTGGCCAGGGTGCAGAAGAACTGGGTGTAGAACGGCGAGTCGGGCACGTTCTCGAACCACATGAGCGTCGGCCGGAAGTCGTCGAGGACCCGCGGCCTGGTCTCGATGCGGTACTGGATCCGGCCCTTGCGCAGCACGTCGACGTCCCCCTCGGGGGCGTCGGCCAGCTGGAACGTGCCGTGCGGGTCCTCCTGCGGCGCGCGGTCGTCGAGCCGCAGCGGGAAGCGGAAGCCACGGCCGTAGCCCACGTCGAAGAGCCAGGGGTGCGGCGAGTCCTCGGCGCGCACCCGCAGGACCATGTGGCCCATGAGCGGGCCCGGTTCGCCGAAGTCCCAGACCCGGGCGGCCATCAGCTCGGCCTCGTAGCCGAGGGCGAGCAGAACCTCGCGGAAGCCGCCGTTGAGCTCGTAGCAGCCGCCGCCCCGGTTCCGGTCGATGATCTTGGGGAGGGCGTCGGCACCGATGGCGAGCCGCGGCCGCGTCCCCAGGTGGAAGTCGATGTTCTCGAACGGCACGGACAGCACGTGGCGTTCGTGCAGCATGCGCAGCGACGCCAGGTCCGGCCGCTCGGGGCGCTTCGCGCCGATGCGCCGCAGGTAGGACTCGACGGCCTCGTCGTCGAGGGTGCCGGGCAGGGTGCTTCGGCCGGTCGCGGCCGGGGCGGTGGTCTCGGTCATCTTTCCTGGCTCCTTCACCAGTCGATCAGTGCGAAGCCCGCGGCCATGCCGCCGCCGAACCCGGCCAGCAGCACGGTCTGGCCCTCCCGTACCGCGCCGGAGCGCACGGCTTCGTCGAGGGTGATGGGCACGGAGGCGGCGGCGGTGTTGCCGTACCGCGCGACCGTGGTGTGGGTCAGCGCCCGCGGCAGGGCGAGCGCGGCCTCGAGCTCCTCGAGCATCCGGCCGTTGGCCTGGTGGGGCACGAAGTGGTCGACGTGGTCCTCCGGGCAGCCCGCGTCGCTCAGGAAGCCGTGGAGGGCGGGCGGCACGTTCGCGTTCACGAACTCGCGGACGCCGCGGCCGTTCATGGTGAAGTAGTGCAGCCCCTCGGCGAGCGTGCGCTCGGAGGCGGGCAGACGGCTGCCGCCCGCGGGGACCGAGGTCAGGTCGCGCTGCCCGCCGAAACTCAGCAGCCGCGTGGCGCGGATGCCCCGGCCCTCCGGGACCGGGCCGAGCACCACGGCGCCCGCGCCGTCGCCGAGCAGCGGCGTGGTCCTGCGGTCGGCCGGGTTCAGGGAGCGCGAGTAGATGTCGGCGCCTATCACCAGCGCGTGTCCGCCGCCCGCGGCGATCAGGTGGTTCCGCGCGGTGTCCAGGCCGAACACGAAGCCGCTGCACAGGGAGTTGATGTCGAAGGCGGCGGCCCGTGCCGGGGCGTCCAGCCGGTGGGCGACGGCGGTGGCGGTGGGCGCGTGCGGTTCGTCGGGCGTGGAGGTGGCCACGAGGATCAGGGAGAGGTCCGCCGCGCGGACGCCCGCGCGCTCCAGGGCGGCGCGCCCGGCGATGACCGCGAGGTCGGAGGTCGCCTCGTCGGGCTTGGCGTAGCGGCGGGCGAGGATGCCCGTCTTCTGCTGGATCCACGCGTCGTCGACGCCCGCGGGGCCGCCGACCTCGTCGTTCGTCACGACGTGGCCGGGCAGGTACGAACCGGTACCGAGCACGCCGATGGCGGGTGCCGCCAGGGGCGGCCGTTCGCTTGTCCTTGTCACGGTGAGGCTCCTGGTGAGGGGCATGGTGAGGGTCCTCGGCGGGGATGAAGTCGGGTGCTCCGCCGCCGACTCTGAATCGGCGGCGGAAAGAGGGTCAATCGCGCCGGGGGTACTTCGTCAGGTAGTCGGCGGGTGACTGTCAGGTGATCTGTCAGGCGATGTCAGGTGATCGGCCGGGGAGCAGCGCGCGGCCGTGCCCGGCGAGCCGGGCGAGGTCGTGCACCCCCTCGACGGTGGCCTCGACATCGAAGGACCACAGGTGATGAGGCGGCCCGCCGAGGAGTTCGGCGGCGCGCCGCGGCAGCTCCTGCGCGGCGGCTTCGGCGGACTCCCAGAGGAAGACCGCGCCCCAGCGCTCGTGGCCGTCGGTGTCGTCCGAGATCCAGGTCTTCAGCAGCAGTCCGCGGACCTGGGACCAGGTGTCCACGGCCTCGTCGCGCAGGAAGTCCCGCAGCGAGGCGACGGTCCGGCCGGTGCCGGCCAGGTCCCACCAGGCGATCACGACACGCATGTGCGCAGCACCTCCTCCAGGGTCTCGGCGACGATGCGCACGCCGTCCTCGGTGAGCACGGACTCGGCGTGGAACTGCATGGAGGCGAAGCCGTTGCCGCGCAGGGCGTGCACCTCGCCGCTGCCGTCCTCCCGGCAGACCTGGACGACTCCGGCCCGCGCCGAGTCGATCTTGTCGTCGTCGCCGCGGGCCGCGAACGCGTTGTAGAAGCCGACGCGCTCGCGCCGCCCGAAGAGGTCGATCTCGCGCTGCACGCCCTGGTTGGGGACGTCGCGGCGCACCAGGTCGAGCCCCAGGAGGGTGCTGAGGATCTGGTGGCTGAGACAGACCGCGACGAACGGCTGCCCCTGGTCGAGCAGGGTGCCGATGGCGGCCCGCATGTGCGCGATCTTGGGGTGGGCGGTCTCGCGGGGGTCGCCGGGGCCCGGCCCCATGACGTAGAGGTCGTATCCCTCCAGCCGGTACGGCTCGTCGTAGCGGCGGACGGTCACCTCCAGGCCCATGGAGCGCAGTTGGTGGGCGATCATCGAGGTGAAGGTGTCCTCGGCGTCGACGACGAGCACCTTGCGGCCCTGGAGCGCGGGCACCGGACGGACGCGTTCGCCGTCGGTCCGCAGCCAGTAGCCCGCGATGCGGTCGTTGCGGGAGGCGAGGGCGGCCCGTACGTCCGGGTGGTCGGCGAACCGGGCGGGGCCCGCCTCCAGCGCCGCGAGCAGCCCGGCGGCCTTCGCCCGCGTCTCCCGGGCCTCCGCGTCGGGGTCGGAGTGGCGTACGAGCGTGGCGCCGACGCCGATCCGCACCCGGCCGCCCGCGTCGATGTCGGCGCTGCGGATGAGGATCGCCGAGTCCATGGCGTGCGCGCCGCGCGCGTCCCGCCCGATGAGGGCGAGGACGCCGCTGTAGTAGCCGCGGCCCTGCGGCTCGTAGCGGTCGATCACGCGGCAGGCGCTCTCCAGCGGGCTGCCGGTGACGGTGGGCGCGAACAGCGTCTCGCGGAGGATCTCGCGCGGGTCGCGGTCGGTGCGGCCCTCGATGAAGTACTCGGTGTGGGCCAGCCGCGCCATCTCCTTGAGGTACGGGCCCACGGCCCGGCCGCCCCCGGGGCAGATCCTGGCCATCATCTTCAGCTCTTCGTCGACGACCATGTAGAGCTCGTCGGCTTCCTTCCGGTCGGCGAGGAAGTCCATGACCCCCGGCAGGTCGGGGCCCGTCGCCGGGTAGCGGTAGGTGCCGCTGATGGGGTTCATCACGGCGGTGCCGTCCGCGAGGCTGACGTGCCGCTCGGGCGTGGCGCCGACGAACGTGCGCCCGCCGGTGTGCACGAGGTACGTCCAGTACGCGCCGGTCTCCTTGGCGAGCAGCCTGCGGAAGAACGACAGCGCGCTGTGCGGGGTGTAGCCGGTGATGTCGGCGACGTAGGTCCGCTTGATGACGAAGTTCGCGCCCTCGCCGGTGCCGATCTCCTCGGCGACGACCTTGCGCACGGTCTCGGCGTACGCCGCGTCGTCCACGTCGAAGTGGCCGCCCACCAGGGTGGTGGGCAGGTCGGGCAGCCGCCGCAGGGCCTCCGCCACGGTCACGGCGGACTGCTCGGTGACGGTCATCGCCAGGAGCGGCTCGCCGTCGTCGGGGCAGGCGTAACCGCGTTCGGCGATCTGCCGGTACGGGGCGACGACCAGCACGTCGTGGTGTACGGCGCCGGGGCGTTCGCGCTCCGGTCCTTCGCGCTCCGGGTCTTCGGACAACGGGGTGCCGGTCAGCGGGATGTCGGCCAGCGGGATGTCGGCCAGCGTCGCGATCTCCGCGATGGTGCCGGTCAGGACGTCCAGGACGCCGTCGCCGCCGGAGGCGGAGTCGGGGCGGTGCAGCAGGGCGTAGGCGGGGGTCTTCCCCGCGAGCACCCGGGTCAGCAGGTCGTCGGTCATCGTGCCGCCAGGGGTGCGTCGAGTGCGGTCAGGACGGACGCCGCGGTCGTCACCATCGCGCAGCGGCGGGCCGCGTAGTCCAGGGCCCTGTGGTGCTCCGTGGCGTCGAAGTCGGCGACGGCGTCGGCCACCAGGAAGGGCTGGATGTCGTGGGTGAACGCCTCGACCGCGGTCGCGAGCACGCCGATGTTGGCGTAGACGCCGCACAGGATCAGCTGGTCCCGCCCGGCGGAGCGCATCCGGTCGAGGAGCGTGGTGCGGAAGAAGGCGCTGTAGCGCCACTTGGTGAACACCCAGTCGCCGGGCTCGGGCGCGATCGGGTCGGCCACGGCGCGGTGCTCGGGCGTGAGCCGCATGCCGGGGCCCCAGAAGTCCTTGAGCAGGCCGCGTTCCTCGGGCGACATGCCGCCCGGCTGCGCGGTGTAGGCCACCGGGATGCCCAGCGCGGCACAGCGGTCGCGGAGCGCGGTGGCGTTGCCCACCAGGTCGGTGACCGGCGCCTCGCCCTCCGCGAACGGCTGGAGGAAGTAGCGCTGCATGTCGTGGACGAGCAGCACGGCGCGGGCCGGATCGGGCGTCCACCGCGCCGTGTTGGCGGGCAGGTCGGCCTCGGTGGGCATCGGGTACGGGGCGATGGGTGGAATGCCCGGCATGGGGTTCCCTTCGGGGAGCGGTGCCGCGGAGGGCGTCGACGTCTCAGACACCGAGTGCCGCACCGCCGTCCACCGTGAGGTCGGCCAGGGTGATGTGCGACGCCTGGTCGGAGAGCAGGAAGGCCACCGCGTGCGCGATGTCCCGGGGCAGGGCGACCTTGCCCAGCGGGATGCCGACGCGGAACGTGCCGAGGTCGCCCTCGACGGTCGCCCGGGGGCCGCTCTCGTCGTGCCACATGGAGCTGAGCATGGGCGTGTCGGTCGAGCCGGGGGCCACCACGTTGCACCGGATGCCGTGCCCGGCCACCTCCAGGCCGAGGGTCTTGGTGAAGAGGGTGGCCGCCGCCTTCGACGCCGCGTAGGCGGCCATGTTCACCCGCGGCACCGCCGCCGCGTTCGACGCGACGGTGACCACGGCACCGCTCCGGCGCGTGATCATCCGGTCGACGACGGCCCGCGAGACGACGAAGACGCCGGTGGTGTTGACGGCGAAGGTGGTGGTCCAGTCCTCGACGCTGAGCTCGGTGGCCCGGCCGAGCCGGAGCACACCGGCCGCGTTGACGAGGAAGTCCACGGGGCCGAGCCGGTTCTCGACCGCGTCCACGGCGGCCGTGACCGCGCCGCTGTCGGTGACGTCGACGGGGAAGGCGACGGGGAGGGCGACGGCCGCGCCGCCCTCGGCGGCCGTCTGCTCGACGGTCTCGCGCAACCGCTCCGCGTCCTTGTCGACGGCGGCGACCGTCACGCCCCGCTCGGCGAGGACGCGGACGACGGCCGCGCCGATCCCCCCTGCCGCCCCGGTGACGAGGGCGACCTTTCCTTGCATCGTGTGTTCTCCCTGTTCGCGCTGTTCGTGGCGGAGGTTCAATGCGGGTGCGCCGCGTCTTTCAGGTGCGCCGCGTCCGTCAGGAGTGCCAGGCCGCGGCGACCTCCATGGCCTGCCGGGGGTTGAGCCGGGGGTCGCAGAAGCTGGTGTATTTGTCGCCGACCTGTTCCAGCCGAGTACGGCTGCCCACGCATTCGGTGACGTCGTCGGGGGTGGTTTCCAAATGCAGCCCGCCCGCCGTGCCGCCATTGGCGGCGACCGCCTGCTGGAATTCCTCGACCTCCCGGACCACGGAATCCACGAAACGCGTCTTGAGGCCGCCCGGCCCGTTCACCGTGTTTCCGTGCATGGGGTCGGAGAGCCAGACGACCGGGTGCCCGGCCTCGCGTACGGCGGCCACCAGGGGCGGCAGCCGGTCCGCGACGTTGTCCACGCCCATGCGGGAGATCAGCGTGAGGCGGCCGGGCTCCCGCGCGGGGTCCAGCACCTCGCACAGCCGCAGCACGTCGTCCGGCGTCATGCCCGGACCCACCTTGCACGCCACCGGGTTGACGACGCTCGCCAGCAGCGCGACGTGCGCGCCCTCGGGGTCGCGGGTGCGCTCGCCGATCCAGGGCCAGTGCGTGGACGTCAGCAGCGGCCTGCCCGCCGAGTCCCGGCGCACCATGGGGAGTTCGTAGTCGAGCAGCAGCGCCTCGTGGCTGGTCCACACGGGCGCTCCGCACACCGACGGCAGATCGGTGGTGCCCCAGCCCAGGTGCTCCATCGCCTCGCTCGCCGCCCGGTAGCCGGACAGCAGGCGGTTGGGGTCGGGCCGGCGGAGCTCGGGGTCCGGCTCCGGGTGGTTGACCATGTGCCCGCGGTACACCGGGAGTTCGCGCCCGCCGACGGTCTCGGTCGGGCGGGAGCGGGGCTTGCCGAACTGGCCCGCCATGCGGCCCACCCGCAGCACCGGCTTGTGCGAGTTCATCTTCATCGCGCCCGCCAGCATGTCCAGCAGCGCCGCCTTGCGGGCCACATAGCCGGGCGTGCACTCGGCGGGGTCCTCGGCGCAGTCGCCGGACTGGATGACCTGCGCCTTTCCCGCCGCGACGGCGGCGAGCCGCGCGCGCAGCGTGCGCACGTCCTCCTCGGTCACGAGGGCGGAGTTCCGGGAGAGTTCCGCCCGCACCCGGTCGAGGTCGTGATGGTCGTGCCAGTCCGGCTGCTGCCCGGCCGGGAGTCTCGTCAGGAGCGCGAGCTCGCTTTCCACTGAATACCTCCATGGCGAATTGCGCCGCCCGCACATGCCAAAAGCGGCGGATAGGAGTCTGCTGAGGGGGGCGTGGAACGTGAAGGAGAAGAGGGCTACTTCGTCAGGTGGCCGTGTTCCAGGAGGAGTTCGACTCTTCGGCCGGGGGAATTCCCCTGTCAATCGGGGTGCCCTCAGTTCGTCAGGTCGCGGCCGCGCCGCGTCCGGTCCGTGTCAGGTCCGCACTTGTCCGTGCACGGCCGGGCACGGTCGCTCATGGCCACGCCGTACGAGCGGGCCCGTTCCCGCCGTGCGACGGCCCGGCGGGGCGTACCGGCTGTGGATCCGATCACACCGGTGGGGTAGCTTGGAGGCCGGTGATCGGTGTGGTGCGGGCCGGCGCTGTGACCCGCACGGACCTGCGGAAGGGCGGACCCTTGTCCATGCGGTCGTACCCCGAGGGCAATGGCGGCCTGGGGCAGTTGGCGGCCGAGGGGGTCTCCCCCTGGCTGGCCGGTCTGCACGGGGGGCACCTGGTCGACGACGATCTGGCGGAGCTGGTCGCCGAGCGCAAGATCCGCGGAGCCGTCCAGCACCCCGGCGGCACGGCCGAGGGCCTGCGCGAGAGCGCCGCCTACCGGGACCGGCTGCGGGAGTTCGCCGCCGTGGAGCCGGACGCCGAGGCGGCCGTACGGGCGCTGGTCGCCGACGACGTCCGCCGCGCCTGCGACTCGCTGCACGAGGTCTTCACCTCCGGGCGCTGCGGCGACGGCTGGGTGTCGGTGTGCGCGAACCCCGCGTACGCCCACGACGCCGAGGCCATGACGGCCGAGGCCCGCGAGCTCGCCGAGGCGGTCGGCAGGCCCAACGTCCTCGTCGGCATCCCCGCCACCCGCGCCGGGCTCGCCGCCGTCACCGCGTGTCTGGGCCTGGGCATCGGTGTCGACATCCGCGGCGTCTGTTCCCCCGAGTGCTACGAGGCCGTCGTCGAGGCGTGTTTCCGCGGCCTGGAGCTGGCCGTCGAGCGCGGCCGGGACCTGGCGGGCATCGCCTCCGCGGTCACCGTGGACGTCGGCCGGGTGGACGTCCACACCGACGCGCGGCTGGCCCACGTGGGCGGGGCGCGGGCGGACGCGCTCCCGGGCGTGGCGGGGCTGGCCGTGGCCCGGCTCGTCTACCGCGCCTGGGACGAGTCCCTCGGCACCGACCGCTGGCGGGCCCTGGTGGCCCGGGGCGCCCGGCCGCAGACCCTGCTGTGGGCGACCGGCTGGAATCCCGGCATCTGCCGCGCGGAGAGCTTCGTCGGCTGGGGCACCGCCATCGCGCTCTCCCGGACCAGGCTGGACTACCTGGACTGCCACGGCGACGGGCTGCTGCGCGGCGACACGCTCACCGGGGGACACGTCGCGGCGCGGCGGGCGCTCGCCGAGCTGGAGGAGCGGGGTATCCGGTTGGCCGATATCTGCCGTTCGCTCGAAGAGGTCGAGGTGGCGGAACTCGCCGTGGCCTGGCGGGAACTGACCGTCACGGCCGACGCGATGCTGCACGCCGCGCTGCCCGCCGCCCGGAACGTTTGACCTTCCACCCCATCTGACCTGCGCTTGAGCAACAGAAGTTGGAGTTCTGGACGGTCTTCTATCGTCCAGAACTCCAACTTCTGTTGCTCAAGCGCAGGTCAGATGGGGCGGAAGGTCAAACGTTCCGGGCGGCGGGCAGCGCGGCGTGC
>NZ_JAINFC010000779.1 GCF_020740835.1 Streptomyces sp. UNOC14_S4 | reverse complement strand
GCCCCCACCGGGGCCGCAGCCGCGCGCGCAGCGCAAGCCGCAACCCGGTGGGCGCGCAGCCCCAGCGGGGTTCGGGGCGGAGCCCCGATCAAGGGAGCCCCTAGAGTGGGGCCAGCACTCTGACCAGCCGCTCCGGAGGAGACCATGCACGCGCGCAGCGAAAGCGCCTACCCCGTCGGACTGCGCCTCGCCGGCCGACGCGTCGTCGTCCTGGGCGCCGGCCAGGTCGCCCAGCGCCGTCTGCCCGCCCTGCTCGCCGCGGGCGCGGACGTCCTGTTGGTCTCCCCGTCCGCCACCCCCTCCGTCGAGGCCATGGCGACGGCGGGCGAACTCCGCTGGGAGCGCCGCCGTTATCAGGACGGCGACCTGGAAGGCGCCTGGTACGCCCTGATCTCCACCGACGACCCGGCCGCCAACGAGGCGGCCTCCGCCGAGGCGGAGGCCCGCCGCGTGTGGGCCGTGCGCAGCGACGACGCCGAGGCGGCCACCGCCTGGACCCCGGCCACCGGCCGCGGCGAGGGCGTCACCGTCGCCGTGCTGACGGGCGGAGCGGACCCGCGCCGTTCCGCCGCCGTGCGCGACGCCGTGGTGGAGGGCCTGCGCGACGGCTCGCTCGCCGCCCCGCGCTTCCGCGACCGGGACGAGCGGGGCCTCCGTCCCGGCAGCGTCGCCCTCGTCGGCGGCGGCCCCGGCGACCCCGACCTGATCACCGTGCGCGGCCGTCGGCTGCTCGCCGAGGCCGACGTCGTCGTCGCCGACCGCCTCGGCCCCCGCGACCTCCTCGACGAACTCCCGCCGCACGTCGAGGTGATCGATGCGGCGAAGATCCCGTACGGCCGGGCCATGGCCCAGGAGGCCATCAACGCCGCTCTCATCGAGCACGCCCGTGCCGGGAAGGCCGTGGTCCGGCTCAAGGGCGGCGACCCCTACGTCTTCGGCCGCGGCATGGAGGAGCTCCAGGCCCTGGCCGAGCAGGGCATCCCCTGCACCGTCGTCCCCGGCATCTCCAGCACGATCAGCGTGCCCGGCGCCGCGGGCATCCCCGTCACCCACCGGGGCGTGGCACACGAGTTCACCGTGGTCAGCGGCCACGTCGCCCCCGACGACCCGCGCTCCCTCGTCGACTGGGAGTCCCTCGCCAAGCTCCGCGGCACGCTCGTCCTGCTGATGTCGGTCGAGAAGATCGAGGCGATCGCCGCCGCCCTTGTCGGCCACGGCCGGTCCGCCGGCACCCCCGTCGCCGTGATCCAGGAGGGCACGACCCCGGCCCAGCGCCGCGTCGACGCCACCCTCGCCACCGTGGGGGAGCGGGTACGGGCCGAGGGGATACGCCCCCCGGCCGTGATCGTGATCGGCGACGTCGTCACGGTCGGCCCGGTGCCGAGCAGCTGACCCGAACCGATCACACCCCAGGAACCACCATGGCCGACCTCATCACCATCGACGACCCCGACGACCCCCGTCTGCACGACTACACCGGCCTCACCGACGTCGAACTGCGGCGCAGGCGCGAACCCGCCGAAGGACTCTTCATCGCCGAGGGCGAGAAGGTCATCCGGCGCGCCGCCCAGGCCGGGTACGCGATGCGCTCCATGCTGCTCACGGCCAAGTGGGTGGACGTCATGCGGGACGTCATCGAGGAGACCGACGCCCCCGTCTACACCGTGACCCCCGAGCTCGCCGAGCGGGTCACCGGCTATCACGTCCACCGCGGCGCCCTCGCCTCCATGGCGCGCAAGCCGCTCCCGGACGCGGGGGAGCTGCTGCGCGGCGCCCGGCGGGTCGCCGTGCTGGAGAGTCTCGTCGATCACACCAACATCGGCGCGATCTTCAGAAGCGCGGCCGCTCTGGGCATGGACGCCGTCCTGCTCTCCCCGGACTGCGCCGACCCGCTCTACCGACGCTCCGTCAAGGTGTCCATGGGCGCCGTCTTCTCCGTGCCGTACGCGCGGCTGGAGACCTGGCCCCACGACCTGGAGACGGTCCGCGAGGCGGGCTTCCGGCTGCTGGCCCTCACCCCGCACGAGAGGGCCGTCACCATGGACGCCGCCGCCCCGCACCGGCTGGACCGCGTGGCGCTCATGCTCGGCGCGGAAGGTGACGGACTGTCCGCCCGCGCCCTGCGGGCCGCCGACGAGTGGGTCCGCATCCCCATGGCCCATGGCATCGACTCCCTCAACGTCGGAGCCGCCGCTGCCGTGGCCTTCTACGCGGTGACGGCCGGCCGCCCGGAGAGCTGACGGCCCCCGCGCCCGTGAGAGCGGCGCCTCACGAACCGTCGGGCGCCGCGGGTGCCAGCGTGTCAGGAGCCCCCGGCGGCAAGGGCGGCAGCCCTGGGTGCGACACCGCGGGCACCTGCGGGAGCTCGCCCATGCTGTGCGCCGGGCCCTGACAGCCCTGCGCCACCGCGATGCCCAGCGCGACCAGCAGCGTCACCACGACGAACACGGT
>NZ_JAINFC010000778.1 GCF_020740835.1 Streptomyces sp. UNOC14_S4 | reverse complement strand
GGGAGGTCCGCGAGGACGACACGGCCCGGGTCTGAGCCGGAGCGGGCCGCCGCCCGTCCGAGCAGGGAGCGGACGGGCGGGTCCGGCCTGAGAGGTCCGGCCCGACGGGGCCTGTCCGACGGGTCCTGCCCGAGGGGTCCTGCCCGAGAGGCGCGGGGCCCGTCAGGCGGGCGCGCCCTCGGTGATCGGCTCGGCCTCGGGCTCGGGACCGGTCGCCGGGCGCGTCTCGGGCAGCAGCGCGAAGCAGCCCAGGCCGAGCAGGGCGAGGGCGGCCAGATAGACGGCCACGCCCCAGGGCGTGCCGTCACCACGGGACGCGGCGGTCGCGACGAGCGGGGTGGCGGCGCCGCCCAGCACCCCGGCGAGGTTGTAGCCCACGGTCGCGCCCGTGCAGCGCACCCGGGGCTCGTACAGCTCGGGGAGGTAGGCCGCGATGACGGCGAAGACCGCCGTGAGCGGCAGCATCCCCACCGTGAAGCCGAGCACCATCCACACCGGCTGTCCCGTGTGCAGCAGGGCGATCAGCGGGACCGTCCACAGCGCCATGCCCGCGCAGCCCGCGAGGCACAGCGAACGGCGCCCGTAGCGGTCGGCGAGGACCGCGAACGCCGGGGTGGTCGCCCCCGACAGGGTGATCGCCACCATGACGCAGCCGAGCATCACCGTGCGGCCGACGCCGAGCCGCTCCGTGGCGTACGCCAGGGCCCAGGTGCTGATCGCGTAGTAGCAGGCGTACGCGACGGTCAGGCCGCCCGCCGTGAGCAGCACGAGCCGCCAGTGGTCGCGTACGACCTCGGCGAACGGCCGCTCCGCCCGGGCGTCCCGGTCCGCCAGCTCGCGGAACTGCGGGGTCTCGGAGAGCCGTACGCGCAGCAGCAGCCCGCCCAGGGCCAGGACACCGGCGAACCAGAACGGCACCCGCCAGCCCCACGACAGGAACTGCGCGTCGGAGAGCCCGGCCGACAGCGCGAGCGTGAGGCCATTGGCGAGCAGGAAGCCCAAGGGCGGGCCGATCTGCGGCACGCTCGCCCACAGGGCGCGCCTGCCCGCGGGGGCGTGCTCGGCGGTCAGCAGCACGGCCCCGCCCCACTCGCCCCCGAGCCCGAAGCCCTGGGCGAAGCGCAGTACGAGCAGCAGGCACGGGGCCGCGACGCCGAGGGTGTCGTAGCCGGGCACCAGGCCGACCGCGACGGTCGCGAGACCGGTCAGCAGCAGGGCGGCGACGAGGACGGGCCGGCGGCCGTGCCGGTCGCCGAGGTGGCCGAAGAACACGGACCCCAGCGGCCGGGCGAGGAACCCGACCCCGAAGGTGCCGAAGGCCGCGAGCGTGCCCAGGAGCGGGGAGACCGTCGGGAAGTACAGCGGCCCGAGGACGAGTGCCGCGGCGGTGCCGTAGGCGTAGAAGTCGTAGAACTCGATGGTCGTGCCTGCCAGGGACGCTGCTGCCAGGCGGAGCATGGCCGGTGGACGCGATCGGTTGTCCGGGCGGTTGTCCGGGCGGTCGCCGCCCGGGAGAAGGGCACGTTGCATATAGGCCCAACTTCCCGGGGGCCCGGCAGGCAACGGGGCGTACGGAAGCGCGGTCAGGGGCGTGAGGGGAGGGCGCCGGGGCCGCGCCCTGGCACCTTTGCACGCCCGGGAAAAGCTGCTGTGCATCCGTGCGCGCCCGGGAAAAGGTAAGGACCGTCGGCCAGGCCGACGGTCCTTACCCCTCATGTGGTGTGGGGCGGACGCCCGGGTCACCAGCCGCGTGCGCGCCACTCCGCGAGGTGCGGGCGCTCGGCGCCGAGCGTGGTGTCGGCGCCGTGGCCGGGGTAGACCCAGGTCTCGTCCGGGAGCTGCCCGAAGAGCTTGGTCTCCACCCCGTCGATGAGGCTGGCGAAGGCCTCCGGGTCCTTCCAGGTGTTGCCGACGCCGCCCGGGAAGAGGCAGTCGCCGGTGAACAGGTGCGGGTGGCCGTGCGGGTCGTCGTAGACCAAGGCGATACTGCCCGGGGTGTGGCCCACCAGGTGCCGTGCGACGAGCTCGACGCGGCCGACGCGGATGACGTCGCCGTCCTCCACGGGCACGTCGGTCGGCACCGGGATGCCCTCGGCGTCGTACCGGCCCGCGTAGGTGGTCGCGCCGGTGGCGTCCACGACCTCGCGCAGCGCGCCCCAGTGGTCGCCGTGCCGGTGGGTGGTGACGACCGACGCGATGCCGCTGTCCCCGATCAGGCCGATCAGGGTGTGCGGCTCCGCGGCGGCGTCGATGAGCAACTGCTCGTCCGTCGCGCGGCAGCGCAGCAGATAGGCGTTGTTGTCCATCGGGCCGACCGCGACCTTCGAGATCATCAGGTCGGTCAGCTCGTGCACGTCCGCCGGGCCGCCGACCTTCACCGCTCCGCTGTACGTCATGGCTTCAGCCTATAGCGGGGGGAGGGCCGGGAGCTGGGCGCCGCCGGTGTCCAGGCC
>NZ_JAINFC010000777.1 GCF_020740835.1 Streptomyces sp. UNOC14_S4 | reverse complement strand
CACCCCCACCCCGTCAAACGGTCAGCAGCACCTTCCCCACATGCGCGCCCTCCTCCAGCACACGATGCGCCTCCGGCGCCTCCCGCATCGGCAGGACCCGGTCCACGACAGGCCGCACCCGCCCCCCGGAAATCAACGGCCAGACATGCTCCCGCACGGCCGCGATGATGGCCGCCTTCTCCGCCAGCGGCCGCCCCCGCAGGTTCGTGCCCATGACCGCGGCCCGCTTGGTGAGCAGCGCCCCGAGGTCCAGTTCGGCCTTGCTCCCGCCCTGCAGGCCGATGATGACGAGCCGTCCGTTGACGGCGAGGGCCTCCACGTTCCGCGCCAGATACTTCGCCCCGACGATGTCGAGGATGACGTCCGCGCCGACGCCCCCGGTGACTTTCTGGAGTTCCTCCACAAAATCCTGTTCGCGGTAGTCGATGAGGATGTCCGCGCCCAGTTCACGGCAGTGTTCGAGCTTGTCCTTGCTGCCCGCCGTGACGGCGACCCGCGCGCCGACCGCCTTCGCCAACTGCACGGCCATCGTGCCGATGCCGCTGCCGCCGCCGTGCACGAGCAGCGTCTCGCCGGGCCGCAGGTGGGCCACCATGAAGATGTTCGACCAGACCGTGGCGGTCACTTCCGGCAGGGCCGCCGCCGAAGCGAGGTCCAGTCCCTCGGGAACGGGCAGCAGTTGGCCGACCGGTACGCACACCTTCTCCGCGTAGCCGCCGCCCGCGAGCAGCGCGCACACCTCGTCGCCGACCGCCCAGCCGCTCACCCCCGGCCCCAGCGCGGCGATACGGCCCGAGCACTCCAGGCCCGGGTACGGGGAGGCGCCGGGCGGCGGTGGGTAAAGGCCCTTGCGCTGCATGACGTCGGCGCGATTGACGGCACTGGCCACGACCTCGACCAGGACCTCCCCGCTGCCGGGAACGGGATCGGGCACCTCGGCCCAGACGAGGGCCTCGGGACCACCGAATTCAGGAATCGTGATGGCATGCATGCGCGCGAGGCTACTCCCGGGTCTCACGCGTGATCGCGGAACATGGACGCATGGCAACAAAATCGGAGCGCCCGGACACCCGAAGGACACCGACCCGGAAATCGCTCGTCCGGTCGCTCTTCCGGCGGCGCACCCGGGGCGAGGCGGAGGACGACGCCGAGGCCGGACGCTCCATCGTGATGCCGGTGCAGAACGCCGCCGCGCCACTGCGGCAGGTGCTGCGGCGGCTCGTGATGGCCCTGATGGTGCTCGCCGCCACGACCCTGCTGGTCTACATGGACCGAGAGGGCTACCACGACAACGCCGACGGGCGGGTCGGTTTCCTGGACGCCGCCTACTACGCCACGGTCACACTGTCGACGACGGGCTACGGCGACATCACACCCGTGAGCGACGGGGCGAGGCTGACGAATATCTTCGTGATCACGCCGTTGCGCGTGCTCTTTCTGATCATCCTCGTGGGAACCACCTTGGAAGTACTGACCGAACGGACGCGCCAGCAAGTGCGCGTCCACCGCTGGAGGTCGCGCATGCGCGAACACACCGTCGTCGTCGGATACGGGACGAAGGGCAGGCACGCGATCGAGACCCTCATCGGCCAGGGCAAGCCCAAGGAGAAGATCGTCGTGGTCGACCCGCAGAAGAAGGTCGTCGACGCCGCGTCGGCCGACGGCCTGGTGGGCGTCCTGGGCGACGCGACCCGCTCCGAGACGCTCCAGCGCGCCGAGCTGCCGCGCGCCTCGCAGGTCGTGATCTGCACCGAGCGGGACGACACCGCGGCCCTGGTGACCCTCACCGCGCGGCAGCTGAACAAGCAGGCCACCATCGTGGTCGCCGTCCGCGAGGACGAGAACGTACCGCTGCTGCGGCAGAGCGGCGCCAATACGGTGGTGACCAGCTCCAGCTCGGCGGGCCGCCTGCTCGGCATGTCGATGGTCAGCCCGAACGTCGGCTCGGTCCTGGAGGACCTGCTCACCTACGGCAACGGCCTCGACGTCGTCGAACGCCCCGTCACCCGCCCCGAGGCGGGGGGCTCCCCGCGCGACTGCGAAGACCTCGTCGTGGCGGTCGTCAGGGGCCACCGCCTCCTCCACTACACGGACCCGGAGGCGGCGACGCTGCACTTGGCGGACCGCGTCATCACGATCCGCCAGACCACACCACTGGAGCCGTCCTGACCCCGCCCCGCAAGGGGCGCGGGGCTGTGACATCGTGCGGCTCCGCCGCCGCGGCTTTCAGGGGCGCGGGGAACTGCGCAACCAGCCACGGACGGCCGGCTTTCAGGGGCGCGGGGAACTGCGCGCCCAGCCCCCACCGGACCCGCAGACGCGCGCACAGCGCAAGCCGCACCCCAGTAGGCGCCGCCAAAAACCAACCCGCACCCACAACGGCCCGGGGCGCAGCCCCGGCAAGCGGTGACGCGGCAGACAACGCCACTCACACCGGCCAAGGCACCCGCAGGAAACCCACCTC
>NZ_JAINFC010000776.1 GCF_020740835.1 Streptomyces sp. UNOC14_S4 | reverse complement strand
CCGGGCCGGCGGGGGAGCCGGAGCCCCCGGGCGGGCTGTCGGGTGCGGGGGCCCCGGCGGACGGTCCGGGCCCGGACCCGTCGGGTGCGGCGGTGCCGTCGGAGGGGGTGGCGGACGCGGGGGCCGGAGTCTGAGAGGGCGCGGACAGCGGAGGGTTGATTCCGGCCACTTTCGGCAGGTGGGGCGTCGTCATGACCGTCTGCCCGGTGCGGAGCGTGCCGGAAAGCGGCGGGCAGGGGTTCGGAGCGGCTCGCCCGGCATCTCGCCGAGCCCTCTTGACCTGCTGGTTGGCCTGTGCTTTTTCGTCAATAGCATCGCAAACCCCCTGTCGTGTTGCGCGCTATCAGTGCTCCACATGTACACGCCCGGGCAAGCCGATGTCCAGCATTGGGCCGGTGGGATTGGTGGTGTCTATGGGGTTTCAAAGTTGGCCGGAAAATGGTCCCAGGGGCATGGATTTGAGGTCGACTGGCGTTGTTCGACAGCGCGTCATATCCACCCTGGTGGGTACGTACTCGGAGAAGGACAGGGCCAGTTGGGGCCGCCCCGGAACCCCATGGCGGGCCCGGGCGTCTTCCCCGGCGAGGCCGCGCCCGCCCCCGAGGGCGTGGGAAGACCTGTGCCGCGGTTGGACAGGCGTACAGGCTCGGCAAAGCGCCATGGGTGCGCCACCCCCCGCCACGTTTCACGCCCCGCCCGTGGCGTGATGCGCTGCGTTGTACATGCAGTGACTTTGATCCACGTGGTGTACCGGCCTCGGAAGAGCCACGGCGTGTTGAGCAGCGCGCGCTGCCGGGCCGTAGTGCCATGTAGGTCAGCTGTAGACCGGCCGTAGGTCAGTAGCACCCATGCAGTGCCATCGCAATGCCACGCAGTCCGCACCGCCCGTACGTCCCGGCAGTTTGTGTTGCAGTGCCCGCAAGACCAGCCAGTTACCGCAGTTCAGAGAAGCACCACGCAGTGCGATACGGCTCCTGTTCACCGGCAGGGGCTCCGACTTAGGCGTTCACGGAAAGGAACGAGCGCTCATGCGCGAGATCCTCGGAAGGCGACGCAAGCTCTCGCTCCGGCGGGCCGGCCGGTCCGCGGGGCTCACCGCCGCGCTGGTCTGCGCCACGGAGTGGCAGTGGCCCGTGCTCCCGGGTGTGGGGCTGCGGGCAGGCGGCGGACGCGAGCGCGAATGCGCGTGCCCGCACCCCGACTGCGCGGCCCCCGGCGCCCACCCGTTCGACCCCGGGCTGCTGGCCGCGACGACGGACGCCCGGATGGTCCGCTGGTGGTGGACCAACCGTCCTGACGCCCCCGTCATCCTCGCCACGGGCGGCCGCGCGCCCTGCGCCGTGAGCCTGCCCGCCGTGGCCGCCGCGCGTTCCCTGGCCGCCCTCGACCGCGCGGGCGTCCGCCTCGGGCCCGTGGTCGCCACTCCCACGCGCTGGGCCCTGCTGGTCGCGCCCTACTCGCTGGAGGTCCTCGGCGAGCTGCTGCACAGCCAGGACTGGGTGCCCGGTTCGCTGCGCTTCCACGGGGAGGGCGGTTACGTGGCGCTTCCGCCGTCGCCCACGGGGGCGGGCCGGGTGCGCTGGGAGCGCGCGCCGCAGTCCGCCGCCCCGGCCTTGCCCGCGAAGCCGGAGAGGGCAAGGAAAACGGGGAAGTCGGCGAAGGCCGGCAGGGGGAACGTCGGCAGGGGGAGCAAGGCGGACCGGAGCCGTCCGGTCGCCGACGCCCGGCCGTGGCTGCCGGACATCGCCACGGTGCTCGACGTCCTCGTCGCGGAGAGCGCGGGCACGCCCGGGGGCGGCAGCAAGCTCGCGTACTGACGCAGCAGGGGGCTCCGCGGCCGGGAGGTCCGCGCGGGCCGTACGGGGAGAACGGGGCGACGGGGAGCACGACGGGGAGAACGGGGAAGCGGTGGCCCGTCGACGGGTCGCCGGTCACGGGGAATCACGGGAGCGCGTACGGACGGGAGACGCACGCGCTCTCACTCTTACGGGTGCAAGCCGGTCGGAGAACGGTGGCAACCACCGCGCGGCCGCCCGGCGGAGGACGTCCTGCCCGCTATGTTCAGGTGTGAGGACTGGCCTGCGCCGGACGTTGTCACCGGGCGCCGTCGGTCCGGCGGGTGTCGGAAGCCGTCCCCGCGCCCCCAGCGTTCGCGGCGAGTCAGCAGGTGGTCCTTATGGAGCGTCCGTCCGGTGTGCCCGGAGAGCCCAGTGCGTCTCAGCAGCGGGCGGCGAATCTGCGGATGATCGCGCTCGCGAGTGCGGTCGCCCTGGCCGTGGTGCTGCCGCTGGCCGCGGCCACGGCGGGGCCGGCGCGGACGGAGAAGTCCCCGCGCAGGGCCACGGGTTTCCCCGGCGGCAGTGGCCGGGGCGAAGGGGCGGGGCCCTCGGCCGCGCTCGCCGCGGGCCGGGACGGGGCGGAAGGCCCTGCGGCCCCGGGGCGCCCCTCGGGGAGCGCGAGGAACGGGGC
>NZ_JAINFC010000775.1 GCF_020740835.1 Streptomyces sp. UNOC14_S4 | reverse complement strand
ACCGGACCACCGGGCCGCACCACGACAACGGGGGTTCGGGGGGCGGAGCCCCCGGTGGGTGGGCCCCCGCCGAGTGCCGTGTCGGATTTCCGCCAGCCTCCGCGGCAGCGGTCCCGCACACTGGAGGCATGCTTCACGCACACATCGACAGCCCCCTGGGCACCCTCGTTCTCACCGGGCGGCCGTCCGCCACCGCCCCCGGTGGGGTCGCCGTCGCCTCGCTCTCCGTGCCAGGGCAGCGGAATGCCACCGCGCCGGGCGAGACGTCCCGCCGCGACGACGCGGCGTTCGCGGAAGTGAAGCGTCAGCTGGAGGCGTACTTCGCGGGGGAGGCCGAGGGGTTCGCCCTGGAGTTCGCCGTGGCGGGGACGGAGTTCCGGGAGCGCGTATGGGCGGCTCTCGACTCCGTTCCGTACGGCGCCACCACCACGTACGGCGAGATCGCCGCCCGCATCGGTGCGCCGCGTGCCGCGGTCCGGGCGGTGGGCGGGGCGATCGGCGCGAATCCGCTGCTGGTGCTGCGCCCGTGCCACCGGGTGATCGGCGCGGACGGTTCGCTCACCGGGTACGCGGGCGGGCTGGAGCGCAAGCGCTTCCTGCTCGGTCTCGAAAAGGCGCCCGCAGCCGCGCACTGACGTCAACCCGACTGGACGCTTTGTCAATCGGGTGCGCGACACCTCATCCCCGTACGACGGAACCGACCCACGCCCCCACCACCAGCAGGCACGCGAACAGTTCGACCAGGACGCTCGTCCCGAGCGCGCGCATCACGTTGCGGGTCGAGGCCCAGGCCTCGCCGTGTCCGCCGAGCCGCCGCCGTTCCACGCCGTAGAGCCCGGCGACGAAGCCGAGGGGGCCGCCGAGCAGCGGTACGAGGAAGAAGCCGGCGATCCCGGCCGACCCGGCCACCAGGAAGGCGCGGCGGGTGATGCCCGCGCCCCGCGGTCTGCGGGGCGGCAGCAGCCAGATGACGGCCTGGTTCAGCAGCAGCACGCCCGTGGCTCCGGCCAGCACCGCCCAGGCGAGCGCGGTGCGCGCGGTCATCGACCACCAGAGCACTCCGGCCCAGACGATCGGCGGCCCCGGCACACCGGGGGTGACCACGCCGAGCAGGCCGAGCAGCATCACGAGGCCGACCAGGAGCAGCTGCCACGTCCCCATGGACCAAGGTTGCCGGACGGCGCCGCGCACCGCTTCCGGACCATTGCGGCCACCGTGGCCGATTGTCATCGGCCGGTGCCGGAGTGTGAGACGGCGCAGGTCAGCGGCGTTCCGTCCAGCCGCGCTCGGCCGCGTGCCTGCCCAACTGGAGCCGGGTGGTGACCCCGGCGAGCTCCATCAGCCGCTTGACCCGGCGCTGCACCGTGCGCAGCCCCAGCCCGAGCTGTCTGGCGACGCTCGTGTCGGTCAGGCCGACGAACAGCAGGGACAGCACCTCCAGGTCGACCGCGTCGGGCCCCTCCACCAGGTCCTCGGCCGGATCCTCGGCCGTGCGGTCGTGCGGCGGCCGGGCCTCCTGCCAGGTGCTCTCGAAGAGTTCGGACAGCGAGGCGAGCAGCCCGGCCTGGCGCACCAGCAGGGCCGCCGGTTCGCCGGGCCCGCCCGCACGCGGGGACAGGGACAGCAGGGCCGCGGCGCGGTCGGCCAGGACGAACTCCGCGGGCACGTGTCCGACGACCCGCAGCCGGACGGCCCGCCCGCCGGGGCGCGGCAGCACCGGCGGGAGGTCGCGCGCCAGGGCGGCCACCGCGACGACCGCGCGCTCCGGTGCGCCGTTGACCGCGTCTCCCGGGGTGGTCCAGGATCCTTGCGCCATCAGCGTGCGTATCTCGCGGGTGGCGGCGAGCCGCAGTCGCGACAGACGTTCGGCAATGGCGTGCGAACCGGTCACCAGTTCCACGGCGCCGTTACCGGCGGGCTGTTCCGTCGGCAGCTCGCACGGCTCGCACGGCACTGTCTCCCGGACGGCGTTCGGACCCATGGCACTGAGCACGCGACATCCCTCCCCATTACCGCGTTTCGATTGCGGCCATCATCCCTGCGGGGGGTTCCTTCGCGCACTCTTCCCGTATGCGCAGAGGTGTGGACAATAAGGGCATGAGTCAGCAGGGGGAACAACGTTCCGACCAAGACCAAGAGGACGCTTGGTGGAGCGAGTTGTACGACAAGAACCAACCCGACACCGGCTCCGCCGTCGAAGGCGACAGCCTCGACGAGCGCTTCACCTCCGTCACCGCCGTCGTACGGTCGGACACCGGGTCCGACCCGGATCCGGAACAGGAACCGGAACCGGAACCGGACCGGACGGCATCGCGGTCGGCGAGGACGGTCAGGGACGGCGGCGAGAGCCCGCCCGACCGGCCGGCTCCCCCCGCGGGCGGGCTCCCCTCGCTGTCGCTGGGCTACGGCGCACCGCACACCCGGGGCCTGCCGAGGCCGCCCGAACTCCAGCAGCCTCCCGACCAGGGGC
>NZ_JAINFC010000774.1 GCF_020740835.1 Streptomyces sp. UNOC14_S4 | reverse complement strand
GTACCTGCTCAGCATGACCACGAACGGGAGGGGGCCCGGGTGGATCCGCGAGGCCCCGGCCGACGCATGCCTGCGCCTCCTGGACTCGCCGCTGCCGCAGTTGCGCCGCGCCGTCGCGGCGACGGCCGGCCCGTCGTACCCGGCTGTCGCCGAGCGCGCGCGCTCGCACGACGACGCGGAGGTGCGCAGACTCGCGCGCCCGGGTGCCGCGGCGGCCCGTTCGCTGGCGTTCGGGCCGCCGGTGCTGGACCTCGTCCGTATGGAACGCCGGGCCTGCGCCGAACTGGCGTACTCCGAGGACCCGCTGGAACGGGCGTACGTCGCCGGAGCCCCCGGCCTGCCCGTGGACCTCGTCGAGCGGCTCGCCGGTGACGCGCACAGCACCGTCCGTGTGTCGGCGGCCGTCAACCCGCGCCTCCCGGTGCACTGCCTGCCCGCGCTGCTGGCCGACCCCTCCGACTACGTCGCGGAGGCCGCCGGCGCCTCGCCCGTCCTGCCGGTGCCGTGGATGCACGAACTGCTGGACCGGCACGGCGTGCCGGGCGGCGCGTAACACCTCGCGTAACGCCTAGGGACGGAGCTCAAGCGTCTCCCCGACGAAGGCGTCGAACCCGAGCGGGGGCCGCCCGAGCAGGTCGGCGACGTCGTTCGTGGCCCGGTCGTAGCGGTTCTCGTGGTGCAGCCGGGCCATCGTCGCGATGTGCTCGAACACGTGGGGAGGAAGGTCCAGCTTCCTCAGGTCTTCCTCCAGCCACTCCTCGTACGGCACGTCCACATAGGTGACGGGGCGTCCCAGGGCCGCCGAGAACTCGGCCGCGATCGCCGTCATGTCCCGGGAGCGCGCCCCAGTCAGTTCGTACACCCGGCCGGTGGGCGGGGCCGGGGCGAGCAGGAGGCGGGTGACGACGTCCGCGACGTCGCGCGCGGAGACCGGGGAGGTCCGGGCGGAGCCGAACGGCAGGCGGAGCGTGCCGTCCCGCAGGATCGAGGCGACGGCGATCCGGCCGAAGAGCGGGTTCTCCATGAAGACGGTGGGCCGGACGTGGACGACCGGCACCCCCGACCAGTCGAGGACCTGTTCGGCGAGCCAGTGCAGGCGCTGCTGGCGGGACTCGGCGGCGCCGGCGAGGTCCATCTGGGAGACCGTCATCTGCGAGATGTTCACCAGCAGGTCGAGGGCGCAGCTCTCGCGGGCCGCCGCGGCGAACGTCGTGGTGGCCTCCAGGTACGCGGGCGAGACGCTCATCCCGAAGTAGGCCCGGCGGCAGCCCTCCAGCGCGTGCGCGACGTCGGCGCCGCGGGCGAGGTCGCCGACCACCACCTCCACGCCCTCCAGGGCCCGCAGGGCCGCGGCCCGTTCGTCGTCGTGGTGCACCAGGGCCCGGACCGGCACTCCCTCGGCGCGCAGCCGGTCGACGACGGTTCTGCCGACTCCCCCGACGCCACCACCGGCGCCGGTCACGAGGACGGTTGCTCGGGCCTTCACACTGATCGCCTCCTGCCTGCGGACGGGCACACCGGGTTCACTCCCCACCGCGGGCTCCCGTACACGCGGGCTCACCCTCCGGCCGGAGGGTGAGCCGGAGGGCTCAGTACGGCGTTCCGTCGGCGAGGTCGGTCCGTACGGTGGACTCGATGCCGTCGAGGACGCCGGTGTCCTGGAGGATCAGGCCGAGCTCGCGGTTGTTGTTGAGCGAGTTGTCGGAGAAGTTCTCGGACCCGGCGAAGACCTTGGCGGTGGGGGTGCCGTAGTCGGCGACGATCGCCTTGGCGTGGATGTAGCGGCCCTCGGTGGAGGAGAAGGTCACCACCGTGCCACCGGCCTGCTTGACCTGGTCGAAGTAGCCGCCGTACTTGTCGGGGTTCATGCCGACGACCCGGACGGCGACACCGCGCTCCTCGGCCGCCACCACCGCGTCCACGAGGGTGCTGTCCCCGAACTCCAGCTGCTCCAGGTCCAGCGAGTGCCGGGCACCGTTGATCAGGTCCAGCAGGCGCCGCTCCGAATCGGTGGGCGACCAGACCAGGTTGTCGCCGTCGGAGGGGGTGACGGGCGTCCTGGCGTGGTCCGCGCCGAAGACCTTCTCTATGGCGGCCACGTCGGCGGAGTCGCCGTCGAAGACGCCGTAGTCACGGCTGCTCGCGTAGTACGTGGCGTCCAGGTTCCCGGTGAGGACCAGTGACGTGGCGCCGTCCACGGTGACGGTCTTCTGGTGGGTGTAGACGAAGTCGGACGAGGAGTACACCACGTCGACGCCGGCGGCCCGGAGCGCGTTGTAGGCGGCTCCGTTGACGCCGGTGTGCTTGGCGTCGAGGACGACGCGGACCTTGACTCCGGCCTTCTGACGGTCCACCAGGGCGTCGACGGCCGCGGTGTCGCGCAGCTCGTACATGGTCACGTCCACCGATGCGGTGGCGGAGCGGATGAAGTCGTGGACCGCGGCGTGGTCCTGGTCGGGGAAGACCAGCA
>NZ_JAINFC010000773.1 GCF_020740835.1 Streptomyces sp. UNOC14_S4 | reverse complement strand
GCCGAACTCCAGCCCCGCCCGGCCTCGTTCCGCCACCGCGACCGTGATCCTTCTCCTCCACGGACGGGTGTTGGAGGATGCGGTCAGCGCGTGGTGCACGGCCGATCCGCACACCGCCGCGCGCGACGAGCGGTGAGGAGATCCACGTGACCAGTACGGACGGTCCCTCCGACGACGCGGGGGACAAGGGGCAGGGGCTCAGGCTGCTGGCGGTGACGGCGTGCCCGACGGGCATCGCCCACACCTATATGGCGGCGGAGAAGCTGACCCAGGCCGCGGCGGCCTCCGGCCATGAGATGAAGGTGGAGACACAGGGCTCGATCGGGGCGGAGAACATCCTGACCGACAACGATGTCAGACGGGCGGACGGCATCATCGTCGCCGCCGACAAGGACGTCGACCTGAGCCGGTTCGTCGGCAAGCGGGTGCTGTCGGTCGGGGTGGCGGAGGGCATCCACCACCCGGAGCAGCTGATCGAGCGGGTGCGCAGGGCTCCGGTGTACGCGGGGCCCGGGACCAGAGCCGGGGACGGCGGCGCGAGCGGGCTGCTGCCGACGGCCGTGGCGGGGGGCGGCGGGGAGCGCGGTGCCGTCTACAAGGCGCTGATGAACGGCGTCTCGTACATGATCCCGTTCGTGGTCGTGGGCGGGCTGCTGATCGCGGTCTCGCTCGCGCTGGGCGGGCACACCACCCCGCGCGGGATCGTCTTCGACACCCCCTTCTGGCAGCACGTCAACGACATCGGCACCATCGGCTTCACTCTGATGATCCCGGTGCTCTCCGGCTATATCGCCTACGCGATCGGTGACCGGCCCGCGCTGGTACCGGGCATGATCGGCGGCTGGATCGCGGGGCACGGGGAGCTGTACGACAGCAAGGCCGGGGCGGGGTTCATCGGGGCGATCGCCACGGGCTTCCTCGCCGGGTACCTGGTCCGCTGGATCAAGCTGGTGGAGGTCCCGCGGTTCGTCAGGCCGATCATGCCGGTCATCGTGATCCCGATCCTGTCGACGACCGTGCTGGGGCTGTTCTTCATCTACGTCATCGGGCGGCCGATCTCCTGGGTCTTCGCCCATCTGACGAGCTGGCTGGGCGGGCTGACGGGGACGAGCGCGGCGCTGCTGGGCGTACTGCTGGGCCTGATGATCGCCTTCGACATGGGCGGCCCGGTCAACAAGACGGCCTTCCTCTTCGGCGCGGGCCTGGTCTCCAGCAGCCCGGAGATCATGGGCATGTGCGCGGCGGCCATTCCGGTGCCGCCGCTCGGGCAGGGCCTGGCGACCGTGCTGCGCCGCCGGATGTTCACGGCCCCGGAGCGGGAGACGGGTCTGGCGGCGCTGTTCATGGGCTGCTTCGGCATCACGGAGGGCGCCATTCCGTTCGCGGCGGCCCGCCCGGCCCGGGTCATCCCGGCCAACATGCTCGGCGGCGCGGTGGCCGGGGCGATCGCGGGGCTGGCCGCGGTGACGGACAGGGTGCCGCACGGCGGGCCGGTGGTGGCGGCGCTGGGGGCGGTCGGTGGCGTCCCGATGTTCTTCGTGGCGATCGTCATCGGGACGGTGGTGACGGCGCTGACGACCGTGACGCTCATGGCTCTGGGCAACGGTTCGGCGGGGCCGGCCGAACCTGCCGCGATCCCCGCTCCCGCCCCCTCTGCCCCTTCCGCTCTTTCCGGTTACCTCACCGAGCGGACCGTACGGCCATGGCTCGCCGCGGAGTCCAAGGAAGCGGCGATCCGGGAAATGGCCGAACTGCTGGCCGCCTCCGGCAGGGTGACGGACGTCGACGGGCTGGTCGCCGCCGCCCTGGCCCGCGAGGAGCTGGGCACGACGGGCCTCGGCGACGCCATCGCCGTACCGCACGCGAAGACGAACGCGGTCTCGGGACCGGTGGTGGGCTTCGCCCGCTCGGCGTCGGGCATCGAGTGGGGGGCGCTGGACGGGACCCGGGCCCGGCTCGTCTTCATGGTCTCCGTACCGGAGACCGCGGCCGGGGACGAGCACCTGCGGATTCTCGCGACCCTGTCGCGCAAGCTGATGGATCCGGGGTTCCGTGAACGGTTGCTCGGTGCGGTGGACCGGGGGGAGATCATGTCGGTGCTCGGTGACATCGAGTAACACGTTTTCCGTGGGCCGGGGTGTGCCTACTGGGAGTGCGGCTTGCGCTCCGCGCGCGGGTGCGCCCCCGGTGGGGGCTTGTCGCGCAGTTCCCCGCGCCCCTAAAAGCCGCCCACGAGCTCGGTCGCCCGTGCCCGTCCGGCGGGTGCGGGTCGTCGCTGGTTGCTCGCGCCGTTCCCCGCGCCCCTGAAAGCCGCCCACGAGCTCGGCCACCCTTGCCCGTCCGGCGGCTGCGGACCGTGCGTGGTTGCTCGCGCAGTTCCCCGCGCCCCTGATGGGGCGCCCCCCGGACGGCGGAGAGCCGACAGCGGACGTAGGTGCCCCCTACGGATAGCCAACCGACGGTGGAGGGGGCGGGGC
>NZ_JAINFC010000772.1 GCF_020740835.1 Streptomyces sp. UNOC14_S4 | reverse complement strand
GTCCCACCCTCAACGACCACGCGACCGACCGCGCCGAACTCCTCGCCCGCTCCGCCGAGCTCTTCGACCGGCTGCGCAAGGGCGAGCTCGACGTCGCGATCGGCGGACGCTACCCCCTGGAACAGGCCGCGCGGGCACACGACGACCTCCAGCAGCGCCGTACGACAGGCAAGCTGCTCCTCCACCCGGCGGGGTAGGGCCGGGCCGGGCCGACGGGCCGGGCGCGACGAGGGTGGGCGCGACGCGGCGGGAGCCGTCGGCCCCGTTGGCGTAACCGGGCGCGCGCCTGCCCCAGGCCGCTGAAAAGATCCGGAATATGCGATTCAGGCGATCTATCCGCAAGGCCCGAAAAGCCGGTGAAATCCAGCCGGTCCTCCACCCTCTCCATACGAGCCGAATAGCCCGGAGACGCCGCGGCCGCTTCCTGGGCCCCGTGCTGGCCGTCGCGCTCCTCCTCGCGGGTGGTGCCGCGTGCGCCGACTGGGGGGCGCCGGTCCTGCGGGGCCACGACGACGGACACGCGCAGGCCGGGCCCGACCGGCCGCAGGGCCAGGACCGGAACCAGACACGCGAACAGCGGCTGGCCCTCGCCCGCAAGTGGGGGCTCGAACAGGCGCCGCTCGTGGCACCGCCACCGCCCAAGGAGAAGCCCCGGCTCACCACGCCGGCCTGGGCGGACCAGGGGCCGGGGCTGATCCCCGTCTTCTCCAGCGTGCCCACCAACGAGAAGATCGTCTTCCTGACGATCGACGACGGCGCCGCGAAGGACCACTCGTTCCTGCGGATGCTGCGCGACCTCAACATCCCGGTCACGGCCTTCCTCACCGACGAGTCGGCCGCCGACGACTACGGCTACTTCCGCGACCTGCACGGGCTCGGCGCGTCCATCCAGAACCACACCCTGCACCACCCGCAGATGATCACGATCCCGGAGGACGAGGAACAGGCGGAGATCTGCGGCCAGCAGGACATCCTGCAGAACGAGATCGGCGTCCGCCCGTGGCTCTTCCGCCCGCCCTTCGGCGACTACGACGCGAGCACCCTGATCGCCGCCGAGGACTGCGGGGCCCGCGCCGCGCCGCTGTGGAACGAGGAGGCGTTCCCCGGCCGGATCGACTGGCGCGAGGACGACCCGCACTTCCACCCCGGCGACATCATCCTCACGCACTTCAACGGCCCCCAGGCGTGGAACGCCACCATGACCGACATGCTGCGCACGGTGCTGCACGCGGCGACGGAGCAGGGGTACGCGCTGGCGCGCCTGGAGGACTACGTCTGACGGAGGCTCGGCGAAAGCCCGGAGGAGACGGATACGCGGTGGCGCCTCACGCGTCGCCGTACGCCTCGCCGCCGAGCTCCAGCCGCGCCGTGCCCGCGGTGCTGTCGGCCAGCCAGGCACGGAAGCCCGGGACGTCGGCCTCCGGCAGGCCGACCTCGATGCGTACGTCCGCCCCGTAGTTCACCTCGCGGACCGCCCGGCCCGTGGCCCGCAGGTCGTTCTCCAGCCTGCCCGCCCGCTGGTGGTCGACGGTGACCGTGGCCAGCCGGAAGCGCTGCCGCGTCACCGTGCCGACGGCGTCGAGGGCCTCGCCGACGACCCCTCCGTAGGCGCGGATCAGTCCGCCCGCGCCGAGCTTGATCCCGCCGAAGTAACGGGTCACGACGGCGACGACGTAGCGGACCTCACGGCGCACCAGCATCTGGAGCATGGGCACCCCCGCCGTCCCGCCGGGCTCGCCGTCGTCACTCGCCTTCTGCACGGAGCCGTCGGCGCCCAGGACGTACGCGAAACAGTTGTGACGCGCGGTGGGATGCTCCTTGCGGATGCGCGCGATGAACGCCTGCGCCTCCTCCTCGGTCGCCGCGGGCGCGAGCGCGCAGATGAAGCGCGACTTGCTGATCTCGATCTCGTGCACGCCCGCGTGCGCCACGGTCCGGTACTGATCCTGCATCCCGCCACCCTATGCGCAGTTCCGGGAATGGTCCGACGGGGATGCCCGTTGAGTGGGCATGTACGCAGAGGCGGGGATCATCCGCAGGATCATCGAAGAGACCGGCGACACCTGGGCCATCGTCGGTCTGTCGGCCAATCGGCAGCGGGCCGCGTACGGCGTGGCCGAGTTCCTCCAGAGCCAGGGCAAGCGCATCGTGCCCGTCCACCCCAGAGGCGAGACGGTGCACGGCGAGAAGGGGTACGCCTCCCTGGCGGAGATCCCCTTCCCCGTCGACGTCGTGGACGTCTTCGTCAACAGCGAGCTGGCGGGGGCCGTCGCGGACGAGGCGCTGGAGATCGGCGCGAAGGCGGTCTGGTTCCAACTGGGCGTGGTGGACGAGGAGGCGTACGCGCGCGTGCGCGGGCGGGGTCTGGACATGGTGATGGACCGTTGCCCGGCGATCGAGATACCGCGCCTCGGGGCGAGGTAGGACGTGCATCCCACCGGGGGCTTCGCCCCCGGACCCCCGTTGTCGTGGTGCGGGCCGGTGGGCCGGTTGTGCC
>NZ_JAINFC010000771.1 GCF_020740835.1 Streptomyces sp. UNOC14_S4 | reverse complement strand
ATGCGGGACGGGGCCGGGGGCCCGGATCCGGGGTCAGGGCTTGATGCGGAAGCCGTCGCAGGCCGCGTCGAAGACGGGCCGGTACCGGTCCCAGTCCGCGGAGGGCGCGGAGAGGTAGATCGCGTACTCCTTCCCCCCCTCCTTCCCGAACCCGAGGTCGATCGCCCGGTACTCGCGGGCCCGCCCCTTCCACCTGTACTGCCAGAGCGCGGCGGACTCCCCGCGGTACTTCGTCTCCTGCATCCGCTCCATGACGTAGGTGCTCTCCTGCTTCTTGACCTGCGCCTCGACGTCCTTCCAGTGCTGGAGGTGGTCGCCGCTCGCGAACGGGAGCACATTGATCTTGAGGCCGACCCTGCCGGTGCCGTCGATGTAGTTGACCTCCTCGGACGACTTCACCAGCCGCGTCCAGCCGTTCGGCACGGGGACGGAGAAGCCCATGGCCTGCTCCTCCGCCAGGCGGTAGCCCGGCGGCAAAGAGGGTGTGACGGACGCCGCGAGGTCCGGGCTCGCGGAGGCCCGGGGCTTGTCGGCGGTCGCTTCCTTCGCCGAGGTGTCACCGGCCACGGTCTCCGTGCCGTTACCGCCACCGTCACCGCCTTGGAGGGCGACGAAGAGACCGCCCGCGATCCCGGCCACGACGACCACGGCCACCGCGCTCCACAGCAGCGGCCCCCGCCGCTTCCGGCCGCCTTCCGCGGGTCCGGCGGCGGCATCCGGGGCAGTGGTGGTGACCGTGGCGGCCACGGTGCCGGCGGTGTCGGCGGGCGCCGTGACCGCCTCGGTCCCGCGAGCCGTTCCGGCTCGGCGAATCGTTTCCGCAGTGTCTTCCCGTCGCTCTTCCACAGGTTCCGCGGGTTCCGCAGAGGCGGCAGCCGTCTCCCCGTAGGGGTCGTGGTCGTGGGCAGGGCCGGGGACGGCCGGCACGTCAGGAGCGGCAGGCACGTCAGGGGCAGCGGGCACGTCCGTCAGGTCCGCTGTCCGCATATGAGCGGTGTCGGGCTCCGCCGCGGGCTCCCGGAGGATCTGTTCGACCAGTTCGGCCGGGGGCCGCAGCGCGGGGTCCTTGGCCAGCAGGGTCTCGATCAGCTTCGTGAGCGGCCCCGCGCCACGGGGCGGCTCCAGCGGATCCATGACGGTCGCGTAGGCCGTCTCGACCGCGGTGGCCTTGCGGAACGGCGGCCGCCCCTCCAGCGCCTGGTAGAGGGTGGCGCCCAGGGCCCACAGGTCGGAGGCGGGGCCGGGCTTGGCCCCCTTGATCCGCTCGGGCGCGATGTAGTCGATCGAACCGACCATCTCACCCGTCTTGGTCAGCGTGGACGTGCCGGTGGAGCGGGCGATGCCGAAGTCGGTGAGGACGACCCGCCCGTCGTCGCCGAGCAGGACGTTGCCGGGCTTGACGTCCCGGTGCAGCACCCCGGCCGCGTGGGCGGCGCGCAGCGCGGCGATCATGCCGCGCCCGATGCGGGCCGCTTCCTCGGGCTCGATCGTGCCGAGCTTGAGGACGTCGGCGAGCGTCGTCGACGGCACGTGCTCCATCACGATGCAGGGCAGGCCGCGGTCCTCGACGACGTCGTGGACGACCACCACGTTGGGATGGGTGATCCGGGCGGCGCTGCGGGCCTCCCGGCGGGTGCGCTCGTAGAGAGTGGCGAGCTCCTCCTCGTCCAGGTAGGGCGAGACGCGGAGCTGCTTGAGGGCGACCTGACGGCCCAGCAGGGAGTCCTCGGCCCGCCACACCGTGCCCATACCGCCACGGCCTATCAGCTCCAGGAGGCGGTACCGGCCTGCGACAAGCCTGCCGCGGTCCGACCGCGGCTCCGGCGCCGCCGCGGACCCCGACACTGACTCAGTCACCGTGCACCCCTCCGGTTGCCCCCGTTGGTGTTCGCTGCGCCACGATATCCGGCACCTTCTCAGGGGCGATCTCAGGGAACGGCCAGGGTTGTCAGGTGTGCCGAAAGCGCGTTCCGGTTGACACCATGTCCTGTATGACCGACACACCCACCACCGAGGACGCGCAGCAGGCGGGCGCGGTTCACGGCACTTTGCCGGACGACCGGCCACCGTTGCGCCGCAGCCGTGAGCACAAGGTGGTCGCGGGCCTGTGCGGTGGTCTCGGCCGCTGCTTCGGCCTCGACCCCGTCATCTTCCGCGTGGTGCTGGGTGTGCTCGCGGCCACCGGCGGCCTGGGCCTGATCCTCTACGGCTTCGCGTGGCTGCTGATCCCGATGGAGGGCGAGGAGGAGAACGAGGCCCGGCGGATGCTGTCGGGCCGCGTCGAGGGCCCCGCGCTGACGGCCGCGCTGTGCGCCCTCGTCGGCTGCGGGCTGTTCCTCTCCATGCTCAACAACGGCTCGGTGATGGCCTTCGCCCTGATGCTGACGATAGCCACGGCGGGAGCCGCCTACTGGTCGAGCCACCGTCCGGAGGGCGAGGAGACCGTCGCCAAGGGTGCCACCGCGCAGAAGCCCCAGAAGACGATGGAAGCCCCCCCGGAGAC
>NZ_JAINFC010000770.1 GCF_020740835.1 Streptomyces sp. UNOC14_S4 | reverse complement strand
ACGCTTCCCGGCGGTGGTCCGATACGCGGTGCCCGAATGCCCGCACGACGGGCTCGGATCTCCGCGAATCCATGCCGTGAATGGTGTGAGGCGCACACGGCATTCGTCAAGAGTTCCCGAAGAATTGATTTTCCCGGGCGTCCGCGCTATGCCGCAGGTCAGATGCCGTGACCGCCGGTACGCCAGCGGCGGGTTACGCGCCGGTAATATCCTTGTGAGCCAGCCCGCAGATCAATTAATTCACGGTGATCCGCATCACAGGGGTCAAGAAATCGGTGTACGGCTCATGAATTCAGCAATGCCGCATAGCGGGCCAGGTCGATATTGCCGCCGGAGAGGATGACGCCGACGCGGCGGCCGCGCAGCCGCTCGGGCACATGGCGCACGGCGGCGAAACCGAGGCACCCGGTGGGCTCGACGACGAGCTTCATGACGGAGGCGAACGCGCGCAGGGCGTCGACGAGTTCGGCGTCGGTCGCGGTGAGGACGGTGGGCGCCGCACGGTGCAGGATCGCGAAGGTCAGTTCCCCCAGGTGCTGGGTCTGGGCCCCGTCCGCGATGGTCCTCGGCGCGTCGATGTGCACGATGCGGCCCTCCCGCAGGGACCGCCGCGCGTCGTCGCCCGCCTCCGGCTCGACGCCGAAGAGCGCGCACCCGGGGGCCAGGGCCCCGACGGTCAGTGCCGTGCCGGAGAGCAGACCCCCGCCGCCGAGCGGCACGAAGAGGGAGTCGAGGCCGCCCGTCTCCTCCAGCAGTTCTTTCGCCGCGGTGCCCTGGCCCGCGATGACGTCGGGGTGGTCGTAGGGCGGGATCAGCGTGAGGCCGTGCCGGTCGGCGAGGTCGCGGCCGATCTCCTCGCGGTCCTCCGTGTAGCGGTCGTAGGGGACGATCCGCCCGCCGTAGCCCTCGGTGGCCGCCCGCTTCGCGGCGGGCGCGTCGTGGGGCATGACGATCGTGGCCGGGACCTCCAGCAGCCGGGCGGCCAGGGCGACGGCCTGGGCGTGGTTGCCCGAGGAATAGGCGACGACCCCGGCCCGCCGCTGCCCGGCCGACAGCCGCGCCAGGGCGTTGTAGGCCCCGCGGAACTTGAAGGCGCCCGCGCGCTGGAGGTTCTCGCACTTGAAGAACAGCTCGGCGCCGGTCCGCTCGTCGAGCAGGCGGGAGCGCAGCACCGGCGTGCGGTTCGCCTGCGGCGCTATGCGAGTCGCGGCGGCCAGGACGTCCTCGTACGTGGGAAGCGGGTGCACGGCGTCTCCTCGTCTCGGCCCAGTATCGCCGGGTGCTCGGCGGGAAGCGCGGTCCGCTCACCCGCGGGCCGGTGGGGGCTGGTCGCGCCCACGCGGCGGAGCCGCACGATGCGGCCGCCCCGCGCCCCTGACGGGGCGCGGTACCACAACCACTCAAACCTGGTGCGTGGGGGCGAACATCCTCAGGACCGCCGGGAGCACGACCACCGACGGGCCCGGTGCCGCCAGGGCCTCGGCCAGGTCGGCGCGCAGCCGGTCGGGGGTGGTGCGGCGGGCGGGGACGCCGAAGGACTCGGCGAGGGCGGCGAAGTCCGGGCGGGCCAGCTCCGTCGCCGTGGCGGCACCGAAGGCGTCGGTCATGTACTCGCGCAGGATGCCGTAGCCGCCGTCGTCCACGATCAGCCAGGTCACGGGCAGACCGTACTGCCGGGCGGTGGCCAGTTCGGCGATCGAGTACAGCGCGCCGCCGTCGCCGGAGACCGCGAGCACCGGCCGGGCCGGGTCGGCCACGGCGGCGCCGAGGGCGGCGGGGAAGCCGTAGCCCAGGCCGCCCGCGCCCTGGGCGGAGTGGAAGGGGCCGGTGCGGGGGTCGAAGGCGGACCACGCCCAGTAGCCCAGGATGGTCATGTCCCAGAAGCTCGGGGCGTCGTCGGGCAGGGCGGCGCGCACGGCGTCCAGCACGCCCTGTTCCGTTCCCAGGTCCTGGGCGGCGATGCGGGCGTGCACCCGGTCCAGGAGCGCCTGGGCCCGCTCCGCTCCCCCGCCGCGCGGGCGGCCGACGACCGTGGCGGCGAGCGCCTCCAGGGCGGGGGCGGCATCGGCGTGCATGCCCAGGGCCCGGTGGTTGGACTCCAGCTTGCCGAGGTCCGCCTCGATCTGGATCACCCGGCCGCGGGGCCGGAAGGTGTGGTAGTTGGAGGACAGCTCGCCGAGGCCGGAGCCCGCGACGAGCAGGACGTCGGCGTCCTCCAGGACGTCGGTGGTGTGCCGGTCCTCCAACCAGGACCGCAGGGAGAGCGGGTGCTCCCACGGGAAGGCGCCCTTGCCGCCGAAGGTGCAGGCGACCGGCGCGTCCAGCTTCTCCGCGAGCGCCCGCAGCGCGTCCTGCGCCCCGGCCCGTACGACGCCGCCGCCCGCGAGGACCGCGGGGCGCCCGGCCGCGTCGAGGGCGGCGGCGGCCTCCTCGATCAGTTCCGGCCGGGGCGGCAGGGGCCGCGGGCGGGCGTCGAGCGCGCGCACGGGCGGCACGTCCACGGG
>NZ_JAINFC010000077.1 GCF_020740835.1 Streptomyces sp. UNOC14_S4 | reverse complement strand
GGTCGGGGAGGTCCCAGCTGGGCGGCGGCGGGGGGCCTTCGCCGAGGGCCTGGCCGCTGCTGCCGCCGGGAAAGGCGCGGCTGCGGGCGGTGCCGGTCGCGGCGACCTGGTAGAGGTTGCCGATCTGCCCGTGGACGGCCTTGCTGGGGAAGGAGCGGAGCGTGGGTGGCGTGCCCTGGGCGAACAGGGTCGGCTGTGCGGTGGGGTCCTTGACCTTGGTATCGGACCGGAAGAGTGCCGTCCACAGGTCGCTGCTGGGCGGCGGATAGCGGTCGGTGCGGACCTTGGCGGGCACGGCGGTGCCCGTGGTGGTGGCGTCCGGGGCGAACATCACCTGCAGCGACCCGACATACGTGCCGAGGGTCCTCGGCCAGTCGAGGAAGCCCCCGAAGTCCTTGAGGGTGGTGCCGCCGGTGAGGCGGGGGCTGACCAGGACGGTCAGCTGGAGTCTGCCGTCGGTGGCCACTCCGTCGGGCAGGACGGTCCACCGGATCGTCTCGGGCATGGTTCAGCTCACCTCCGCGAACGCGGTGCAGTATTCGTCGACGGGGACCCGTTGTTCGCCGGTGACGGGGTCGGGGTACGGCGCCATCATCTCGGCGAAGGTGGGCGGCCGTACGGGCTGTGGCGCGTCGGGCAGCGCCGCGAAGGTGGTGGGCCCGGAGCCCACGAACCGCTTCTCGCACTCGATGGTGACCGACTGGGACCAGAAGCCGATGTGGATGCTGATGCTGATCCTGGCCCGGCCGAAGACGGTGCCGGTGCCCTGGTCCCAGGTGAGTTCGAGGCAGATCTCGATGGAGGCGGAGACGATGCCGAGGACGTCGACCTCGCCGCGGGCGCGGAAGTAGCCGGTGAGCCGGGACTCGCCGGTGTCGATCTCCAGGCGGTAGTAGATGCCCGCCATGACCGACAGGCTGCCGCTGGCGACGCCGAAGTTCATGGACAGGGCGGCGCCGAACTCCAGCGCCGCTTCGAGCACGGCGATCCGCCGGGGGGTGAGGGTGATGCCGAAGAAGCCCCCGCCGCCGAGGAGGGAGACGGTGAGCCGGAAGGGCGCCTGCCGGGTGCAGAAGGAGAAGCGCGCCTCCATGGACCGGCCGACGAACGGCAGGTCGAGGGAGGCGTCGAGGCGGAGGTTCTCCAGGCTGAACACGCCGATCGCGAGGTTGGGCAGCGGCAGCCCGTACGTGGCGGTGATGCCGCTGGGCGTGACCTGGATGCCGGGCGGGTCGCTGAAGCCGTCGAGGGGGATGAGCTGCCGCAGGGTCTCCACGAACGAGAGCGGGCCGATGAAGTGGACGCCCTTGAAGCCGACGTCGACGTCGAGCTTCTTGCCCGCCCGCGCGGTGAGGCGGATGCGGTCGAAGTCGAGTTCCAGGGCCCGGAAGACGCCGGGGACGAGGAAGAGCTTGAACTTCTCCAGGGTGCAGGTGACATCGGCGCCGGAGGCGATGTCGGGGCGGAGCGAGCCGCGGAGGTCGACGACGACGGAGAGGCTCCCGTCGGGGTCGGGCACGAAGACGGGACCGGACAGACCGGGCGGTGTCCAGGACTGGATCTGCGGACGCCACTCGAAGCGGGCGTTGACGGTCTCGGGGAGTTTCGCGGCCTTGGCGGCCTGTTCCACGGCCTGCCGCAGGGACAGCACCTGGCCCGCGGCGTTGGTCCAGGTGGCGGCCTGCTGCTGGACGCGGGCGAGGAGGGCGCGCAGGCCCGGGTCCGCGTTCGCGGGCAGGAGGCCCACGAGGTTGTTCAGGGCGGTGGAGAACGCGTTGAAGGCGTTGTCGACGTCCTGCATGGTGAGGGGTCCGGGCGGGTCCCCCGGTTTGCGGCCGAGCTCCTGGGCGAGGAAGTCGCCGACGGTCTTGACGAAGGCCTGCGCGGTGTCGGCGACCTGCTGCGCGGCGCCGGGCAGTTGGCCGGTCCTGCTGAGGATCTGGTCGCGGATCCTGCGGAGGTCGGCGAGGAAGCCGGTGACCGCGTTGACGGTCTCGGTGAAGAACTGGGGGACCTTGAGGGGCTCGTCGACACCGGCGGCCTTGATGATGTCGGCGAGGGGGACGATGCCGAGGAGGTTGGCGCCGAGCAGCTTGAGGGCGTCGGAGGGGTGGAAGAACTCGTCCGGCTTGAACTGGCCGTCGGCGAACCGCTGGAGGGCGTCGGCTCCGATGCCGGAGACGGGCCCGGTCCTGCGGGAGAGCCCCGCGACGTCGAAGCTGGGGGCGACCAGCCCGCCCGACCGGTCGCTGTTGTTGTTGAAATTCATGGTGAGCGTGTTGCTCTTGTCGGTGAGCAGGCTCAGGAAGACCTCGCCCGTGTTGGGCCTGCGCCCGGCCAGCTGCTGGAAGGCGGATTCGGCGTAACGGTCGGCGTAGGCGACGGGGACGGTGGCGGCCCGGCCCGCGAGCTGGGTGACCGCGGGCAGGCTGACGTTCGCCCAGCGGAGCTGAGGGAGGAAGGGGGCGTCGGCGAGGTCCGGGTTCGGCGCGACGAGCCCGGGCGGCGCGGCCATGCCCCAGATCAGGTGGGCGACGTCGAGGCGGGTGTCGTCGGGCTTGGCACTGGGTGCGAACGCCACGGACTGGCCGAACAGTTCGGCACTCACCTCGGCCCGGGGGGCGACCTCTCCAGGGGCCAGGAATTGCCGGGAGTCCAGGCTGTTGTAGCCGCTCACGACGCCGTTGAGCGCGGTGCCGGGGGTGGCGAGGGTGTCGTAGACGAACTGCATCGGGGTGCGGAACTCGACGGTCCTGCCGTCGTGGTCGACCGCGGTGACCTTGAACCGGAAGGGGTTCTCCGCGGGGGTGATCGCGAAGAACGCCTCATTGTCCTTGGTGCCGATGAGATCGGGGGTCACCAGGGTGTCGATGTGCACACTGGTGAAGGGGAAGAGGGCGTTGGTCAGGACGCCGCTCTTGCCGTCGGGGCCCCCGGGGAGGGCGAGGTTCGGGTTGTAGGTGCGCAGCGGCTGACGGATGACGATGAACTTGCGCTGGAAGAGGTAGGCGGCGCGCGGGTCGTCGAATTTGCGCTCGGTGATCTGCACGAACAGGGCGCGGTGGCCGAAGGGCGCGAGGAAGCCCGCCTTCACGATGCGGACATAGTGATCACGCCCGAGGGCCGCGCGGTGCCGCCACTGGGTGAGCGGATTGCGCACGGGGCGGTTGCGCCACTCGCCCGAGCTGTCGAGCCAGCCGCCCAGGGCCGACAGCATGAGCTTGTCGACGTCGATCGGCAGCGGGGTGTAGGGCTGCCCCGCGGGGTCGGTGAGGCCCGCCCCGGAGGTGAGGTCGACGATCCAGGAGCGGTCCTGGCCGTCCATCGGCTGGGGGAAGACGGAGGGGGCGCCCGGGTCGGCGGCCCGTTCACGGTTCCAGACGGCGCGCGCGGTGGTGCCGGTGGACCGGGTGTGCCAGAGCTCGACGCGGTCTCCGGGCGCGGGGTCGGCGAGGGTGCCGCGGTGGTTCCAGCGCGCCTTCTGCGACGGGGAGAGGTAGAGCCGGTAGGGCAGTTCGATGCCGGTGAAGGGGTGGGCGGGGTCGGCGAGCGGGTCCTGCGGACCGCCGGTGACGCCCTCGGCCACCGCTTCCCCGGGTCCTGTTCCCGTCACGCTCGCCCCGGCGGCCTCGGCCACGGCGAGGGCGGCCTCGGGCCCGAAGCGCGCGCCGAGTTCGGCGGTGACGCGCAGCAGGCGTACGAGGGAGGTGGCCCATGCGGTGAGGTCACCGTCGGGCGGGCCGGGCGGCCGGACGGCCACGGCGTGGGGGGTGTCCGGCTCGCGGGCGGCGTCGACGACGCGGAGCGGCAGCCGCCCCATCGCGTCGAGCAGCCCGGCCTCGTCGTAGCCGACGACGTCCTGCGGCCCGACCTCGAAGACGAGGACGCTTCTGCCGCTGATGAGGGATTCGACGGGCAAGTCCCTTGATTCCTCCGGGTGGTTCAGTACATCGAAAGCGTGCTCCACCACATGCTGCGGACCGAAGGTGACGACGAGCAGGGCGTCCTGCCCGGGATCGGCGCGGACGAGCCGTCTGGGGCCCAGTCCGCCCTGGAACTTCAGTCCGGGGAAAGCGAAGGTGAGGTCCAACAGGTCGGTGCCACGCAGGATACGGATCGGTGCAGGTGTACTCATGACGCCCCCGCGTATGTGCGATTCACGGCGCCCGGGAAGTCGAATTCCCGTTCCGGGCCGACGGCCCCGGACCGGGCCCGGGTGAACCACTGTCCCCCTACCCCGCACGGCCCACAGGCAATTGAGCCAAATGGGTAATAGGAATCCGTTTGAGGGATGTGTTCCCGCCCGGTGCGCGACACGCCTCCCGTTGTACGGGGAACCGATTACCGTACCGCGCCGCCACCGGCTGTTCCAGCGCCCTGCGGGAGCGTCCGCGGCCCTGCCAGACTGGGCGTGCTGCGACGACGGAAGCCACGGTGAGCAGGACGGGCAGGAGTTGGTAATCAGTGAGCGACAGGCCGAAGAAGCGCCCCTACACCAAGGAAGAAGTGCTCCACGGCGTGGCACTCATCCAGGCCCACCTCGCGGAGGACATGGACGCCATCGCCGCTCTCCAGGGCTGGGAGGAGGACGAGCAGTCGGCGCGGGAGACGGCCCGGGCCATGTTCGCCCTGGCGCACATCATTGTTTATGGCGCCGTCATCCCTCAGATGTGGGTCATCAAGAAGGACTTCCCGTACGGGCACACCGGCAATGTGCCGGAACTCGCCCTCGCACTCCTTTTCGTCCAGCGCATCGAACAACGGGTGGAACTCGCCCATGTCCATCCCGTCGTGGGCGCCTTGTCCGCGGGCGATGTCATGGGGCTGATCGTGGAGTGCCTGGGGACGAAAATGGACGAGGTCCCCGCATTCCTGGACAGCGTGCGCGAACAGACGCTGCGCATCATGGCCTGACGGCGGCCGGTGCGGCCGCGGCCGGTCCGGCCTTCAGCCGAACCGGCAGATGCCGCCCGTGCCCTGCGCGGGCGCGCCGGGGGTGCCGGGGTCGAGGACGCGGACGTCGGCCCCGGTGAGCAGGGCGGAGCGGACCGCGACATCGGCCAGGGGGCCGCGTACGAGCGGGCCGCCGCCGTTGGGCACGAAGTCCTCGCGGCGTTCGTAGACGTCGGTGGGCGCGGGCCCGAACCAGGCCGTGCGGGTGTCCGCCGGGTCGTCGGTGACGGCCAGGGTGGCGACGCGGCCCGCGGCCAGCGCGCCGAGGGTGTCGCTCACGCCCTCCACGGCGTGGCCGCCGGGGGCGCGCTCCTCGTCCAGGAGGCGCAGCAGCCCGGCGGTGTCGGCACCGGCGGCCGTGCAGGCCTCGTCCGCCGCCACCTGGACGGCGCGGCCCCCGTCCTTCCCGCGGCTGCCGCCGGTCTGCTCCAGGGTGACGTCGCGCCGTACCCAGGCCGGGAGGTGCTTGACCAGGTACTGCCGGGCGCGGACGTCGCCCACCAGGAGCAGGTGCCGGGCCCCGGTCTCGCCGAGCGCCTGGCCCACGGCCTCGGCGACCGCGCCCGCGTTGTGCTCCCAGGAGTCCTCGGCCCGGTGCTGGAAGCGCATCTGGGGCAGGCCGGAGCTCCGGCGGATCTCGTCGTCCGGACCGGTGACGGTGCGCTGTACGGGCTCGGTGTCCCCGTCCCCGTAGAGCAGGAGGTCGGCCCCGGAGCGGTCCACGACGACGACCACGCGGGCGGGGTGGTCCTGGCGCCACTCCATCAGCGGCAGCAGGTGCGGGAGGGAGCCGGAGACCGCGAGGTCGCCCCGCTGCTCGTCGGGGAGCTCGACGACGTGCCGGACCCGGCCCTCGGCGGTGAACGCGGCCAGGGTGCCGGTGCCCGACAGCCGGTCGATCACCTCGGAGGTGAGCGCGTCCAGGGTGGCCCGGGGCACGCCCTCGTCCGCCAGCCGCTCGGTCAGCCCACGCCAGCGGGCCTGGGTCGCCTGGGTCAGCTGGGGGCGCGGTTCACGGTCGAAGTACACCGACAGGAAGGGGCCCGGTGCGGTGAGCAGGTCGCGCAGGGTGCCGGCGTCGGTCTCTGTGGCAGTGGTCATGAGGGTTCTCCTCGGTACGGGACTGCGCGCTTCCGCCTCCCCCTTCCAGGTGACCAGATGTGGCGGGATCGTGCCATCCGTGGGAGAGCCCCCGGCGGGCCCGGACCGGGCGGGGCTCGTCACTCGTCGGGGTCGGCCCCGTGCCACACCGTGGTGACGTTGCAGAACTCGCGGATGCCGTGGCCCGACAGCTCGCGGCCGTAGCCGGAGCGCTTGACGCCGCCGAAGGGCAGGGCCGGGTGCGAGGCGGTCATGCCGTTGAAGAAGACACCACCGGCCTCGATGTCGCGGACGAAGCGGTCCTGCTCGGCCGGGTCGCGGGTCCAGACGTTGGAGCTGAGGCCGAAGGGCGTGTCGTTGGCGAGCTCCACGGCCTCGTCGAGGCCGCTCACCCGGTAGAGCGTGGCGACGGGGCCGAAGGCCTCCTCGCGGTGGATGCGCATCTCGGGGGTGATCCAGGCGAGGACCGTCGGCTCGTAGAACCAGCCGCGGGCCAGCTCCGCGGGCCGTCCGCCGCCGCACAGCACGGCCGCGCCGAGGCGCACCGCGTCGTCGACGAGTTCCTCCAGGTCGGCGCGGCCCTGCTCGCTGGCGAGCGGCCCCACGTCGGTGGTGTCGGCCATGGGGTCACCGACGGTCAGCGCGGCCATCCGGGCGGTGAACCGCTCGGCGAAGGCGTCGTAGACGTCCGCGTGCACGATGAAGCGCTTGGCGGCGATGCAGGACTGGCCGTTGTTCTGCACGCGGGCGGTCACGGCGGTCCGTACGGCCCGGTCGAGGTCGGCCGACGGGAACACGACGTACGGGTCGCTGCCGCCCAGTTCCAGGACGGTCTTCTTGATCTCGTCCCCGGCGATCGCGGCGACGGAGCGGCCCGCCGGCTCGCTGCCGGTGAGGGTCGCGGCGGCCACGCGGGGGTCGCGGAGGATGCCCTCGACGGCGCGGGAGCCGACGAGGAGGGTCTGGAAACAGCCTTCCGGGTAGCCCGCGCGGCCGAAGAGGTCCTCCAGGTAGAGGGCGGTCTGGGGCACGTTGGAGGCGTGCTTGAGCAGGCCCACGTTGCCCGCCATCAGGGCGGGGGCGGCGAAACGGATCACCTGCCAGAGCGGGAAGTTCCAGGGCATCACGGCCAGGACGGCGCCCAGGGGGCGGTAGTGGACGCGGGCGCGGGCGGCGCCGGAGTCCTTGACCTCGGTGTCGTTCGGCTCCTCGTCGGCGAGCAGGATCTCGGCGTGCCCGGCATACCAGCGCATGGCCTTCACGCACTTGGCCGCCTCGGCGCGGGCGGCGGCCAGCGGCTTGCCCATCTCGGTGGTCATGGTGCGGGCGATCGCCTCCTGGTCCTCCTCCAGGAGGTCGGCGGCGCGGCTCATCAGGCGGGCCCGTTCGGGCAGGTCGGTGGTGCGGTACCGGCGGAAGGCCGCGGCCGCGGCGGCCAGGCGCCGCTCGATGCCGTCGGCGCCGAGCTCCTCGAACGTCCTGAGCGTCTCACCTGTCGCGGGGTTCACCGTGGCGATGGGCACGGGGTGTCCTCCTCATGCTCGGTGCCTCGACTCGTGCTCGATGCCTCGACCTTGCAGGGGACCGCCGGGGTGCGCAAGACGTGCCCCGCGCCGTCCCCGTGTCGGGCGTGTTCCCGCGTCAGCGGGGCGGCTGCTCACGTACGCCGTCGGGGGCGGGTGCCGGACCGGGCAGCAGCCGGGCCGGGCCGGAGGCGATCGGCGCCGGGGTCACGACGGGGCCGCGCGGCAGCACCCGGGCACGGTACAGCCAGCCCATGGCCACGGCCGAGGCCATCCCGAAGGCCAGGCAGCACAGCCACGGCAGCCAGGGTCTGCGGCTGCACTCGGCGAGGTCCATCGTCCAGCCGACCACGGCGTTGCCGCCGACCGCCGCCGTTCCCGAGAGCATGTAGAAGAGCCCGAAGTAGGTGCCGGTGAGCCGTTCGCGGCCGAAGCGGGGGATGGCCTCCATGGCCGCCGGGTAGGCGATCATGCCTCCCGCGTAGAGGATCAGCGCCCCGGTGATCATGACGGCGAGGCGGGGAATGCCCTCCCCGGGGCCGGTGGGCCGGGCGGCGGTGCAGATCAGCAGGGGCGGTACGAAGCCGATCCCTATCAGGGCGATCCCCGCGCTCAGCCAGCGGGCGCCGCCCCCGTGCCGCTCCAGGCTCCGGGTGATCGGGAGCTGGAGGAACAGGTGGGCGACGGCCCCGGAGGCCAGCAGCAGGCCCGCGCCGCCCTCCCAGCCGGAGGCCGTCCGCGCGCCCTCCGGCAGCAGGACGAAGAGCTGGTTCTCCATGGTGACCATCCCGGTGGTGGCGAGCGTGAAGCACAGGAAGCGGCGGTTCCCGAGCGCCTCGCGCCAGTCCGCCAGGACGGTCTCGGAGGCGGGGGTCACCGCGGAGGCGGGCAGGGTGAGCGCCTGGGCGACGGTGAGGAGGGTGAAGAAGGCGGACACGGCGAGCGCGCAGACCCTCAGGTCCACGAGGAACAGCAGGCTGCCCAGCAGCAGCCCGATCAGCCACCCGCTGGTGGCGAAGACGTTGAGCAGCGCGAACGCCTCCGGCTGCCGGTCCCCCATCTCCTGGGCGACATAGGTGCGTACGGCGGGGTAGAAGAGCGCTCCCGCGAGGCTGCTGCACACGGAGGCGGCCACGAGGAACGGCAGCGAGTTCCCGAAGGCGAGCAGGGCGAAGCCCGCGGTGCGCAGCACACAGCCTGCGACGATGACCGTACGGGCGCCGAGCCGGTCGGCCGCGGTCCCCCCGGCCACGAACAGGCCCTGCTGGCTGAGGTTCCGTACGCCGAGCACCAGTCCGACGAGCGCGGCCGACATGCCCAGATTCTGCTCCAGGTATTGGGCGAGAAAGGGGATCAGAACACAGAATCCAATGTCGACGCCAAACTGATTGATGAATAGCAAGCGCAATGCGATAGGGAATTCCCGGACCGCCCGAAACATACTCATGCGCGCCCCTGTAACGGCCCGAGTGAGGGGGCGTCAGCACCGGGCAGGCGCTGGACGTCCCAGAAGGCGATGGCAGTGCACACCATGAGGGGACGGCGGTCGGGGCATCGTCCCGGTTCTCCGGCTCTGCTGCCGATGGATACTCCGACGGACACTTTAGCAAAGCAGTTGTCCGGCCGACAGGCTTGCTCGGAGTTATTCGCCGACGCCGGGTGCTCGGTGAATTCAGGGAATTGCGCCCCGTTTTTGTCTTCGAGAGCTGGAACTGCCGTACCGCCGAACCGGTATCCGCACGGGCCGGTCCCCCGGGAACGGGGGCCGCCGCGCACCGGATCGTCTACAGTCTCGACCGCACCGCTCCCCCTCGGCCGTGGAGGCATCGGTTCACGTGCTCGCTCACCCCGACCCCGCCGTCGGCCTGGCCGCCGATCCGGCCGCCGCCCTGGCCGTCGGCCCCCTCGCTGTCAACGTGCTCGACGCGTCCTCCCTCCTGTCGGCCTTCGGGGCGCTCGGCGTCGCCGTCGTCCTCTTCGCGGAGACCGGGCTGCTGATCGGTTTCTTCCTGCCCGGCGACTCCCTGCTGTTCACCGCGGGCCTCTTGGCGAGGCCGGGAGCGCACACCGGGCCGCATCTGGACCTGGCGCAGGTGCTCGCCGCCGCCGTGGTCGGGGCGCTGGCCGGGGCGCAGTGCGGCTATGTGCTGGGGCGGCGCGGCGGGCGGGCGCTGCTGGAGCGATCGGGCAGCAAACGGCTGCACGAAGGGGCGGCGCGGGCCGAGGAGTTGCTCGGCCGGTACGGGCACGCCCGTGCGATCGTGCTGGCGCGTTTCGTCCCGGTGGTCCGCACGGTCCTCAATCCGCTCGCCGGGGCGCTGGGGGTCGCGCCGCGCACCTTCGCGGTCTGGCAGGCGGCCGGTGGGCTGGTGTGGACGGTGGGTCTGGTGCTGGCCGGGTGCGCCCTGGGATCGGCGGTGCCGAACGTCGACCGCTACCTGCTGCCGCTCGTCGCGCTCGTCGTGCTGCTGTCCCTGCTGCCGCTGGGCCTGGAGCTGCTGCGCGCCCGCCGCGCGAACGGGCCCGCGAACGAATCCGCGGACGGGTCCGTCCGCGAACCATAGCGCCGGTCAAGCGAGCGGCTGTTCGGCCCAGATGACCTTCCCCCCGGCCGTGTAGCGGGTGCCCCAGCGGTCGGCGAGCTGCGCGACGAGGAACAGGCCGCGGCCGCCCTCGTCCTCGGCGGCCGCGTAGCGCAGGTGCGGCGAGGTGCTGCTGGCGTCGGAGACCTCGCAGATCAGGACGCGGTCGCGGAGCAGCCGGACGCGGATGGGCCCGGCCGCGTGCCGGATGGCGTTGGTGATCAGCTCGCTGAGGATCAGCTCTGTGGTGAACACCGCCTCGACCAGGCCCCATTCCGTCAGCTGCCGGGTGACGTCGGCGCGGGCGGCGGCCACGGCCGAGGGGTCGGAGGGCACTCCCCACTCGGCGATCCGGTCGCGCTCCAGGATGTGGGTGCGGGCGACGAGCAGGGCGATGTCGTCGCTCTGCCGCGCGGGCAGCAGGGCGTCGAGCACCGCGTCGCAGGTCTCCTGCGGGTCGCGGCCGGGGACGGCCAGGGTGCGGCCCAGGATCTCCAGGCCGACGTCGATGTCCCGGGTGCGCTCCTCGACCAGGCCGTCGGTGTAGAGGACCAGGCTGCTGCCCTCGACCAGGGTCAGCTCGACCGTCTCGAAGGGCAGGCCGCCCAGCCCCAGCGGCGGTCCGGCGGGGAGGTCGGGGAACTCCACGGCGCCGTCGGGGCGGACGACCGCGGGCACGGGGTGACCCGCGCGGGCCATGCTGCAGATACCGGACACCGGGTCGTAGATGGCGTACAGACAGGTGGCGCCCGCCACCGCGGGCTCGTCCTCGACCGTGGCCGCCTCCTGGTCGATGCGGCCGACCAGCTCGTCGAGGTGGCCGAGTACCTCGTCGGGCGGCACGTCGAGGGAGGAGAAGTTCTGCACGGCGGTGCGGAGACGGCCCATGGTCGCGGCCGCGTGCAGACCGTGGCCGACGACGTCGCCCACGACCAGGGCGACGCGCGCGCCGGGCAGCGGGATGATGTCGAACCAGTCGCCGCCCACCCCGGCCTGCGCGGGCAGATAGCGGTAGGCGAGGTCGAGGGCGGTCAGCTCGGGCACGCCGCGCGGCAGGAGGCTGTGCTGGAGCGTCACGGCCATGGTGTGCTCGCGGGTGAAGCGGCGCGCGTTGTCGATGCACACGGCGGCGCGGGCGGCGAGCTCCACCGCGAGGGACAGGTCGTCCTCCTCGAAGGGCTCGCTGTCGCGCGTGCGCCAGAAGTTGGCGATGCCCATGAGGACCCCGCGGGCCTTCAGCGGCACGGTGATCATGGAGCGGAAGCCGTACTCCAGCATCTCCTGGGTGCGTGCCGGGTCCTGGGTGCGCCAGCCCGTGTCGATCCGCAGGTCGGGGACGAGCACGGGCTGCCCGCTGACGAAGCCCGTGGCCTGCGGGGTGGCCGCGGCGAACCGGTGCAGTTCGCCCGCCCGGTAGAGGGGGTGGTCGTCCGTGACCCCGTTGAGGGCCACGCGGCGCAGCTCCGGTGCCGCGCCGCCGGCGGGCCGCGGCTCGTCGCCGTGCAGGACCTGTTCGGCGAGGTCGACGGTGGCGTAGTCGGTGAAGCGGGGTGCGGCCACCTGGGTGAGTTCCTCGGCGGTGCGCCGGACGTCGAGGCTCGTGCCGATGGCCACGCTCGCCTCGTACAGCAGCCGCAGCCGGCCGCGGGCGACCTCCGCCCTGCCCGCGAGGGCCTGCAGGTCGGTGGTGTCACGGAGCGTGGCGACGCTGCCGGGCGGGCCGCCGCGGCGGTCGGTGGGCCGGTTGTTCACGGCCAGGAGCCGGTCGCCGACGGGGACCACCTCGTCGGTGGCGGTGCGCCGGGAGGCGAGGAGTTCGGCCATCCGGGGGTCGAGGCCGAGCTCGGTGACGTGGCGTCCCTCGGCATCCGGGGCGAGGTCGAGGAGTCTGCGGGCCTCGTCGTTGGCGAGCATGACGCGGCCGTCGCCGCCGACGATGAGGACGCCCTCGCGCACGGCGTGCAGGACCGCGTCGTGGTGTTCGTACATCCGGGTCATCTCGGTGGGCCCGAGGCCATGGGTCTGGCGCCGCAGCCGCCGGGAGACCAGGGCCGTGCCCAGTGTCGCCAGGGCGAGCGCGAGGGCGCCGACGCCGAGGACGACGGGCAGCTGGCGGTCGAAGGCGCTGCTCACGCGGCTGACCTTGACCCCGGACGACACGAGGCCCACGACCGTGCCGTGGGAGTCCTCGACCGGGACCACGACCTGCTCCTCCTGCCCCAGCGGGCCGTGCACGCTCTCGAAGCTGGTCCGGCCCTGCTGGGCGGGCCCGATGTCACCGACGAAGCGCTGGCCGATCAGCTCCGGCTTGGGGTGCGTGTAGCGGATGCCGTCCGTGTTCATGACGACGATGAAGTCCACCCCGCCCTCCTCGCGGGCGGCCTCGGTCAGCGGCTGGAGCACCTTGCTCGGGTCCGGGCCGCGCAACGTGGCCACCAGGCCGGGACCGTGGGCGAAGGCCTCGGCGGCGGCGAGGGACCGCCCGCGCGCGCCCTGGAACCGGTCGCTGCGCGCCTGGACGAGCAGGGTCGTCACGGCGGCGACGACGAGCAGCAGCACGATCAGCACCTGGAGCACGAACATCTGCCCGGCGACGCTGCGGGTGCTGGCCGCCGACCGCAGTCGCCGCGCCGACAGCATCCGCGAGCGGCCCCGGGTTCGGGCCATACCCCATGTCTACCGTGCCGCCTTGCGCGGCGCGAACGATAGCCCGCGCGCCACCCGGGGCGTCCGGGGGTCAGAAACGCGTCAACGTCGGCCCGCCGGAGCGCCGCCACGCCCCCGCGCCACGACGATGAGCAGTACGGATGTAATGCGAACTTATGTGCAGAGGAGTGGTCGATGGTGCAGGACAGCCTTCCGTCCGACGCGCCGGGCCCGCGTCCCGGCAGGCTCAAGGTCTATCTGGGCGCGGCCCCCGGGGTGGGCAAGACGTACCGGATGCTGGACGAGGGGCGGCGCCGGGCCCGGCGGGGCACCGACGTGGTGGTGGCGTTCGCGGAGTGCCACCAGCGGCCGTGCACCGAGGCGAAGCTGGAGGGTCTGGAGACCGTGCCGCGCGCCTCGTACACCTACCGCGGCACGGCCGGCACCGAGCTCGACCTCGACGCGGTGCTGGCCCGACGGCCCGCGGTGGCGCTGGTGGACGAGATGGCGCACACCAACGTTCCGGGGGCGCGCAACGTCAAGCGCTGGCAGGACATCGAGGAGCTGCTGGCCGCGGGCATCGATGTCGTGACGGCCGTCAACATCCAGCACCTGGAGTCCCTCAACGACGTCGTGCAGAAGATCACCGGTGTGCCGCAGCGCGAGACGGTGCCGGACGAGGTGGTGCGCCGCGCCGACCAGATCGAGCTGGTGGACATGCCGTCCGAGGCGCTGCGCCGCCGTATGGCGCACGGCAACATCTACGCGCCGGAGAAGATCGACGCGGCGCTGTCGCACTACTTCCGGATCGGCAACCTCACCGCGCTGCGCGAGCTGGCCCTGCTGTGGGTCGCCGGGCACGTGGACGAGACGCTGCAGCGCTACCGCGCCGAGCACGGGATAGGCGGCGTCTGGGAGACACGTGAGCGCGTGGTCGTGGCGCTCACGGGCGGCCCGGAGGGCGAGACGCTCATCCGCCGTGCGGCCCGGATCACGGCCCGGTCCTCCGGGGACCTGCTCGCCCTCCACGTCACGCGCAGCGACGGCCTCGCGGGCGCCTCGCCCGCGGCGCTGGCCGGGCAGCGGCGGCTCGTGGAGAGCCTGGGCGGTACGTACCACACGGTCGTCGGCGACCATGTGCCCTCCGCCCTGCTGGAGTTCGCGCGCGCCGAGAACGCCACGCAGCTCGTGGTCGGCGTCAGCCGCCGCGGCAGGCTGCCGCGCTTCACGCGCGGCGTGGGCGAGACGACGGTCGCGCTGTCGGGGGACATCGACGTCCACATGGTCACGCACGAGCGCGCGGGGAAGGGCCGCACGCCACGGACCCCGCGCGGGGAGCTGCCGTTCGCGCGGCGGATCGGCGGGCCGGTCTCCGGGCTGCTGGTGCCCGCGCTGCTCACGCTGCTGCTGTGGGGCTGCTCGGATCCGCTGGCCCTCAACCTGACCAGCGAGACGCTGCTGTTCCTGCTGGCCGTCGTCGGCGTGGCCTGCATCGGCGGGGTGCTGTCGGCGCTGCTCGCCTCCTTCTCGGCCTCCCTGCTGCTCAACTACTACTTCGTGCCGCCGACCGACGAGTTCACCATCGACGAGGCCAACAACGTCCTCGCCCTAGGGGTGTTCGCGGTGGTCGCTGTCACGGTGGCGCTCGTCGTGGACCGGTCGCTGGGGCTCGGCCGCAGCGCGGCGAGCGCGACCGCCGAGGCGGAGACCCTCTCCTCGCTGGCGGGCGGCATCCTGCGGGGCGAGCACGACGTGCCGGTCCTGCTGGAGCGCACGCGCGAGACGTTCGGGATGGACTCCGCCGAGCTGCGCCCGCGCGGCCACGAGCCGGTCCGGGCCGCGGAGCGGGACGACGCGCGGGGGGACACACAGGAGGACATCCGAGAGGACACACGGGAGGACACACGGGAGGACATCCGCGCGGAGCTCACCGTGCCCATAGGGGCGGACAGCGAACTGGTGCTGCGCGGCCGGGCCCTGTCCGCCTCGGACCGCCGGGTGCTGGCCGCCTTCGCCGCGCATCTGACGGCCGCGGTCGAACACGCCCGGCTCGCCGAGGCCGTGGCCGAGGTCGAGCCGGTCAAGGCGGCCGACCGGATGCGCACCGCCCTGCTCGCCGCCGTCAGCCACGACCTGCGCACCCCGCTCGCGGGCAGCTGGGCCGCCATCAGCTCCCTGCGCAGCCGGGAGGTCGAGTTCTCCGAGGACGACCGGGAGGAGCTGCTCGCCACGGCCGAGGAGTCCCTCGTCAAGCTCAACCGGCTGGTGGACAACCTCCTGGACATGAGCCGCATCCACGCGGGCGCGATCGCCCTCGACCTCCAGCCCACCGCGGTCGGCGGAGTGCTGGCCCTGGCCCTGGACACCCTGCCCGAGCCCCCGCGGGTGCCGGTCACGGCCCAGGACCTCGACGACGCGCCGCCCGTGCTCGCCGACCCCCCGCTGCTGGAACGCGTGCTCGCCAACCTCGTGGCCAACGCGAGCAGGCACTCGCCGCCGGACCGCCCGGTCACCGTCGCGGCCAGCGTCCTCGGCGCCCGCGTCGAGCTGCGGGTCATCGACCGGGGCCCGGGGATCAGCCCGGCGAACCGGGAGCGGGCCTTCGCGCCCTTCCAGCGGCTGGGCGACACGGACAACACCACCGGCCTCGGGCTGGGGCTCGCCATCTCCCGGGGGCTGACCGAGGCCATGGGCGGCACGCTCACCCCCGAGGACACCCCGGGCGGCGGCCTCACCATGGTGATCTCGCTGCCCGCCGCGGACCGCGGCGCCGACGGCGACAGCGACAGCGGCAGCGGCAGCGGCAGCGGCAGCGGCAGCGGCAGCGGCAGCGGCAGCGGCAGCGACGACAGGCCGGGGAGAGCCCCGGAACCCCGCTTGGCGTAGCGGGGGTTTGCTCTCCGCCGGGCGGGGCTACCGCACTCTCGACACCCGCCCACGGAGAGCCCATGCCACAGCTGGACGAGCAGCAAGCGCCCCCCTCCGACACTCCGCGCGTCCGGCTGGGCGGCAGGCTCCTCGGCTGGGTCACCACCACCGACCACAAGGTCATCGGGAACATGTACCTGGTGACGGCCTTCTGCTTCTTCCTGGCCGCGGGCCTGATGGCCATGCTGATGCGCGCGGAGCTCGCCCGGCCCGGACTGCAGTTCTTCTCCACGTCGCAGTACAACCAGCTCGTGACGATGCACGGCACGCTGATGATGCTGCTGTTCGCCACGCCGATGTTCGCGGGCTTCGCCAACGCCGTCATGCCGCTGCAGATCGGCGCCCCCGACGTGGCCTTCCCGCGGCTCAACGCCCTGTCGTACTGGCTGTTCCTCTTCGGCGGGCTGATCGTGGTCTCCGGGCTCGTCGTGCCGGGCGGGGCGGCGCCGTTCGGCTGGTTCGCGTACGCGCCGCTGAACAGCGCGGTCTACTCGCCGGGGGCGGGCGGCGACCTGTGGGCCATGGGGCTCGTGGTCGCCGGGCTGAGCACGGTGCTGGGCTCGGTGAACTTCATCGCGACGATCCTGTGCCTGCGGGCGCCCGGCCTGACGATGTTCCGGATGCCGGTGTTCACCTGGAACATCCTCTTCACCTCGGTCCTGGCGCTGCTCGCCTTCCCGGTGCTCACCGCGGCCCTGCTGGTGCTGGAGGCGGACCGGAAGTTCGGGGCGCGGGTCTTCGACGCGGCGTACGGGGGCGCGGTGCTCTGGCAGCACCTCTTCTGGTTCTTCGGGCACCCGGAGGTCTACATCGTGGCGCTGCCGTTCTTCGGGGTGATCACCGAGATCATCCCGGTGTTCAGCCGGAAGCCGCTGTTCGGCTACACGGGCATGGTGGGCGCGACCATCGCCATCACCATGCTGTCGGCGTCGGTGTGGGCGCACCACATGTTCGCCACCGGGGCCGTGCTGCTGCCGTTCTTCTCCCTGCTGTCGTTCCTGATCGCCGTGCCGACGGGGGTGAAGTTCTTCAACTGGATCGGCACCATGTGGCGCGGCTCGCTGTCCTTCGAGACGCCGATGCTGTGGGCGGTGGGCTTCCTGGTGACGTTCCTGCTCGGCGGGCTCAGCGGGGTCCTCATCGCCTCGCCCCCGATCGACTTCCACGTCACCGACAGCTACTTCATCGTGGCGCACCTGCACTACGTGCTGTTCGGGACCGTCGTCTTCGCGATGTTCGGCGGCTTCTACTTCTGGTGGCCCAAGTGGACCGGGCGGATGCTCGACGAGCGGCTGGGCCGTATCCACTTCTTCACACTGTTCGCGGGCTTCCAGATCACCTTCCTGGTGCAGCACTGGCTGGGCGAGTCCGGGATGCCGCGGCGCTACGCCGACTACCTCGCCGCCGACGGCTTCACCGCCCTCAACACCGTCTCGTCCCTCGGCGCGTTCCTGCTGGGCGTCTCCACGCTGCCGTTCCTGTACAACGTGTGGCGCACCGCCCGCTACGCGCCGAAGGTGACCGTCGACGACCCGTGGGGCTTCGGGCGCTCGCTGGAGTGGGCCACCAGCTGCCCGCCGCCGCGCCACAACTTCGTGTCCCTGCCCCGCGTACGGTCCGACTCCCCCGCGTTCGACCTGCACCACCCGGAGGCCGCGGAGACGACCGGGGCCTCCCGGGCCCTGCCGCACGAGAGGACGGACGGGTGAAGACCGAGGCGTATCTCTTCGCCGGGGTGGCGGGCTTCTTCCTCGTGGCCGGGGCCTGCTACACCTGGCTGTCGGACCGCGAGCCCGCGGGCACGGCGGCACTGGTGGTCTCGTTCCTCATGGCCTCGCTCGTCGCCTTCTTCTGCGCCGTGAACCACCGCCGCCGCGGGGAGCGGCCGGAGGACAGGAAGGACGGCGAGATCGCCGACCGTGCCGGGCGGCTCGGTTTCTTCCCGCCGCGCAGCTACTACCCGCCGCTGACCGGGTTCGGCGCCGCCCTGAGCGCGCTGGGCATCGTCTTCGGCCTGTGGCTGTTCATCATCGGCTTCGGCGTCCTGTGGGGCGGCGTCTTCGGGCTGGCCTTCCAGCACGTCCAGCGCGACTGACCGGCCCCTGGGGGCGCGTCACTCCCCCGGCCCGTCGGGCGCCGCCGTACGCTCCTCGATCTGCCGCCGCTGCTCCGGCGTCACCGGCAGCTCGACGCGGTCGCGGTAGTACCAGCGGCTCAGGACGGCCCGCAGGCGCCGCCGCCAGGACGCCGGCCCGTCGGGCGCGGGCAGCGGCAGGGGGACGTCGCGCACCAGTACCCGGTAGCCCTCCCGCGCGGACACCGGCACGTGGCCCTCGCCCATCCCGCCGGCCGGGTCCTGTTCCACCTCCCCGCTCTCCTCACCCTCCGTCAGCACCAGCCGGTCGTGGGCCTGGAGCGCCAGGCAGACGCGCTTGGTCACCAGGAAGGCCAGCACCGGGCCGAGGACGACGCCGGCCCGGTAGATCCAGGTGAGGGCGTTGACCGAGACCCGGAAGGAGTAGGCGGCGATGTCGTTGCCGCCCGCCGCGAGCAGCACGGCGTAGAACACGATGCCCGCCGCCCCGAGCGCCGTACGGGTGGGCCGGTTGCGGGGCCGGTCACTGAAGTGGTGCTCCGCCCGGTCCGCCGTCACCCACCTCTCCAGGAACGGGTACAGGTACAGGCCGGTGAACAGCACACCTGGCAGGACCACCGCGGGGATCAGGACGTTCCACATGAAGGTGTGGCCCCACAGCACCGTCTCCCACGGCGGCATGACGCGCAGCGCGCCCTCCAGGAAACCCACGTACCAGTCCGGCTGCGCGCCCGTGGCGACCTGGTCGGGGCGGTAGGGCCCGTAGTCCCAGACCGGGTTGATCTGGGCGAGCGCGCCGAGCGCGGCCAGCGCCCCGAAGATCATCAGGAACAGGCCGCCCGACTTGGCGGTGAACTGCGGGAACATCGGCACGCCCACGGCGTTGCGGTTGGTCCGGCCCCGCTCCGCCCAGTGCGTGTGCTTCAGATAGACGACCAGCAGCAGGTGCACGCCGAGCAGGGCGATCAGCAGGCCGGGCACGAACAGCACGTGCACGATGTACAGCCGCGGGATGAGCACGTGCCCGGGGTACGGGCCGCGCCAGACGAAGGAGCTCAGGTACGTGCCCACGACCGGGATGGACATCACGATCGTGTTGGCCGTGCGCAGCCCCGTGCCGGAGAGCAGGTCGTCGGGGAGCGAGTAGCCGCAGAAACCCTCGAACAGGGCGAGGAGGAACAGTGTCAGCCCCACCAGCCAGTTGGCCTCGCGCGGCCTGCGGAACGCGCCGGTGAGGAAGACCCGCATCATGTGCACCGCGGCCGCGGCGACGAAGACCAGCGCCGCCCAGTGGTGCACCTGCCGCATGAGCAGCCCGCCCCGGACGTCGAAGCTCAGCCCGAGCGTCGAGAGGTACGCCTGCGACATGGGCAGGCCGCGCAGCGGCGCGTAGGTGCCGTCGTAGACGGTCCGCGTCATGCCGGGGTCGAAGAACAGCGTGAGGTACGTGCCCGTGAGCAGCAGCACCACGAAGCTGTAGAGGGCGAGCTCGCCGAGCAGGTACGACCAGTGGTCCGGGAAGGCCTTCCGCAGCAGCGCGCGGGCCGCCTCGGCGACCGGCAGCCGCCGGTCCAGCGCCGTGAACCCGGTCTCGGCGGCAGCGCCGAGGTCCACTCTCCGCCTCCGGAACGGCATGTGACGGCTCCCCAGTCGATCGGTACGCCCGATGGGTAACCGGCGGGAGCGGCGCTCAACCGGCCCGACCGGGGATTAGGCAGAACAGGCCAGCACCTGGCGCGACGTCAGTCGACGGCCGAGACCAGGTCCGTCCAGGCCTCCAGGCCGCCCGCGCGCAGAGCCCGCCGCTGGCGTTCCGCCGGGGCTCCCCGCCTGAGGAAGTCCTGTAGCAGCCGCGTCACTTCCTCTACGTCCCCCGTCTCCGCCAGCCCCGGCGCCACGTGGTCGAGCAGCGCCCGCACGATGTCGGCGGCGGGCCGGTGCCGCCCGCCCTCCGTGTCGAGGAGTTCGCCGCGGAGCCCGTACCGGGCGGCGTGCCAGGTCGCCGCGTGCAGCAGCTCCGGCGCGATCTCCGGCTCGGGCCGCCCCGACCGGTCGTCGAGGACGGCGGTGGCCACCAGCCCCCGCACCAGGCCCGCGAACAGCGTCGCGTCGTCCACGGTGAGCTGCACGTCCAGGCAGCGCACCTCAACCGTGGGGTAGCGCTCGGAGAGGCGGGCCTGCCAGTAGAGCTGGCCGGAGTCCAGGATCGCGCGGGCAGCCAGCAGGCTGCCGACGCGGCGCTCGTAGTCGGCCCGGCCGTCGAAGCGCGGGGGCGGCCCGCCGACGGGCCAGCGGCCGAAGACGACGGTGCGCCAGCTCGCGTAGCCGGTGTCGCGTCCCCACCACAGGGGTGAGTTGCCGCCCATCGCGACGAGCGCGGGCAGCCAGCGGCGGATGCGGTTGAGCACGGCGACGCCCGTGTCGCGGTCGGGGACGCCGACGTGCACGTGCATGCCGTTGACGAGGTTCTCGTCGGCCAGCCGGGCGCCGAGCTCGGCCACGGCGGCGTAGCGCGGCCCCTCGGTGATCGCGGGCGGGGCGGCGCAGGCGAGGGG
>NZ_JAINFC010000769.1 GCF_020740835.1 Streptomyces sp. UNOC14_S4 | reverse complement strand
GAGAAGAACCCCTTCCGCGGAGCCCGCCAGCACCCACCCGTACTCCGACTCGCGGTAACGGAAGTCGGTCGGGACGCCGTCGACGGGCAGGGACAGCGTGGACCACGCGGGCTCGTCCAAGTGGTCGGCGAGCTCCCAGGCCAGGGCCGTCTGCTGGTCGAGCCAGTCCTGCCGCAGGACGCGTTCCATCTGCGCGGGCCAGGTGCACGACAGCAGCCCGGAACCGGCCAGCCAGGCCGCGGAGGAGACCGAGGTGGCCTCCAGCACGCCCGTGCCGTCGGCGCTGCGGCGTACGGGACGGCTGGCGACGGTCACCACGACGGCGAAGCGCTGCGGGTCGGCGGCGGGTGCCGCTCCCCGCTCGCCGCGCAGCGAGGGCTCCTCGCCATGCCCGGTGGAGCCGTGCTCCACGGTCCCGTCGGCGGCCGCGCCGACCTGCATCAGCCAGCGCGGCCCGCTGTACGCCTCGTCCAGGCCGTACCACGGGAACGACGCCTGCAGGTAGCCGTCGGCATCGACGGATCGCCGGGTGCCGGGACCGCTCCGTGCCGCGTCCTGCGCTGCCGACGCGGCTGCCTCACCGGCCGGACCTCGCGCCCCTGGCCGACTCGTCGTCTCCATCTGCGTGGCGCCTCCTCATGCCCGTTGTCCGTCAGGCGAGCCAGCCCCCGGGACGACTCCACCCCAAACACAGGGAGAATAGCCACCCCCGTCAATGGCGCATGGGATGTGCGGACTCAGGTGGCGTCGGAATCGAAGGGCGGCCGCTCGCCCTGCTGCAGCCCCTCGCGCTTTTTCAGCAGGTCAGGGCCGCTGCTCTGGCTGTTCGAGCCGGGCGTACGCGGGGTGGAGGACGGCTCCGGCCCACTGCTGCGACCGTGGACGGCGTCGGTGACCTCGCCCGCCTCCGCACGGAAGTCGAAGCCGTTGCGGATCTCCTTCAGGCCCAGCTCGTCCTTGTCGAGGACGTGCTTGCGCACGAAGGTCTTGGGGTTGAGGTCCTCGAACTCGAAGTCCTTGAACTCCGGACCGAGCTCGGAGCGGATGTCCTGCTTGGCGTTCTCGGAGAACTGCCGGATCTTGCGCAACGTCCGCGACACGTCCTGGATCATCTTCGGCAGTTTGTCCGGGCCGAAGATGAGGATGGCGATCACCACGAGCGCGACCAGCTCGAGGGGTCCTATGTCGAGCACGTAGCAGCTCCTTGAGGCGTCGATGGCCGGGGGTCGCGGCCACCTATCACGGTACCTGGCCCGGGGACCGGCACAGGCGTCACCCAGGCCAATAACTGACCAATGATCATCGGGCACCCGCCGAACCCAGGGTCAGCTCCATGGTCCGCTCCTGCCCGTCGCGCTCGATGGTGAGCCCGAGCCGGTCACCCGGCCGGTGACTGCGGACCTTGACGATCAGCTCCTGGCCGCTGTGCACCGGGACACCGTCGACCTTCTTGATCACATCACGGTCCCGGAGGCCCGCCTTGTCACCGGGCCCGCCCGGGGTGACGGCCGGGCTGCCGGAGCTCCGGGAATTCACCCGTGCGCCGTCCCCCGAGTACGTCATGTCGAGGTTCACCCCGATGACGGGGTGAGTGGCCCTGCCGGTGTTGATCAGCTCCTCGGCGACGCGCTTCGCCTGGTTGATCGGTATGGCGAAGCCCAGGCCGATGCTGCCGCCCTGACCGCCGCCGAGCTCGCTGCTGTCGCCCGCGGAGCGGATGGCGCTGTTGATGCCGATGACGCGGGCCTCGGAGTCCACGAGCGGGCCGCCCGAGTTGCCCGGGTTGATCGGGGCGTCGGTCTGGAGGGCGTCGACATAGCTGACATCGCTGCCGTCCTGCTTCTGGCCGCCCGCCGTGATCGGGCGCTCCTTGGCGCTGATGATCCCGGTGGTGACGGTGCCCGCGAGGTCGTAGGGGGCACCGATGGCGATCACGGAGTCGCCGACGCGGACGGAGTCGGAGTTGCCCAGCGTGAGCGGGGTCAGGCCGGTCACCCCCGACACCTTGATCACGGCGAGGTCGTAACCGCTGTCGCGCCCGACGACGGCGGCCTTGGCCGTCTGCCCGCCGCTGAAGGTCACGGATATGTCGCCGTGCGTGCCCGCGGGCTCGACGACGTGGTTGTTGGTGAGGATCCGGCCTTCCTTGTCCAGCACGAAGCCGGTACCGGTGCCCTGGTCGCCGTTGCCGCGTACGTGGATGGTCACCACACCGGGCAGGGCGCGCGCGGCGATCCCGGCGACGCTGCCCGGCGCCCGGTCGGTGCGTTCCGCGGGCGCCTGCGGCAGGCGCACGTGGTGCCCCACGGTGCCGTTGCGCTCCAAGTGCGCCCCGACCACGCCCCCGATGCCACCGGCGACGAGCGCGACGCCCAGGGCGCCCGCGACGAGCCGCGCCCGCCTGCGCGCGGGCGGCCGCGGCGGTACGGGCGGCACGGCCGCCCAAGGGTCGTACCGCCACGCGGGCGGCGCGTAAACGGGCTGCGGCGGTACGTACGTGCCGTGGGCCGGAG
>NZ_JAINFC010000768.1 GCF_020740835.1 Streptomyces sp. UNOC14_S4 | reverse complement strand
CAGGGAGACCCCGCCCAGATAGGCCGAGCCCAGCTCCCGTACGGACAGGGCCAGGTCCGCGGCGTCCCCGGTGCGCTCGCACGAAGCGCCCTTCGCGTCGCCCGACAGCCGCCAGCGCCCCGCGTTCCAGGGGCAGAAGTCGTCGGTGACCTCGAACACGACGTCCACCGGCGCCTGGTACGTACGCGCCGCCAGCGCCGCCCCCACGTCCACCAGCCGGACGTACAGCGAGTCGCCCGACACCAGGCGGCACAGCCGCACGTTGTCCACCAGCTGCCACAGCGGGTCGTCCGACGGCCGGTTCCTCGCCACGATCTCGTCCATCAGGTCCAGGTCGAAGAGATAGCGCCACAGCACCGCGTAGGCGGCCGGGGTCAGCGCCTCGACGTCCCGCACCTGCACCGTGCCGTGCGCGCCGGTCTCGTCGTACCGGGGCTGGGCGAAATAGCGCGCGTACCCCACCGTCCGGCCGTCCACCTCGGCCAGCACGCACTGCAGCGGCGAGCTCCCGTCACGGCGGGACGGCGGGTCCAGCAGCGGCAGCGCCGACCAGCCCGGCCTGCGCTCCAGCATCGCCGGGCGGGTGGCCACCCGGCGCGCGTACACCGCCTCGCAGGCGTCGTGCGCCTCATCGGGCTTCGACAAGCGGAGCCGCACCCCCTCCGCGCCCTCCGGCAGCCGGATTCCCACCCGGGTGGTGTCGATGCGCGCCTGCACCATGTGCGTCGCGGCACCGTAGCCGAACCGCCCGTAGATGTCCGGCTCCGAGGCCGTCAGCACCGCGACGGGCTGCCCCCAGGCCCGTACGTCGTCCAACTGGCGCCGCATCATGCCCCGCAGCGTCCCGCGCCGCCGGTGCGTGGGCCGCACGCCCACCATCGTCACCCCGGCCACGGGCACCGTGACCCCGCCCGGCACCGTCATCCGGAAGTCGAACGCCCCGGCCGTGCCCACCACTTCATCGCCGTCCCACATGGCGAGCGAGCGGTCCGCCAGGGTCAGCTCGCGCCACAGCGCGCGTTCCTCCGGGGCTTCCGGGGCACCGCCGAAGGCCAGCTCCAGCGTGCCGTACCACTGGTCCCATTCCGTCGGTCGCAGTACTCGCAACTCCGTCGTCATGCCCCCATGCCTAGCAGCGGAACTCCTTGCGGACGAACGAATTTCGCATAACGTGCCCATCCGTGCGACTTGCCCTGTCCCAGGTCGACGCGCGGCTTCCCGCAGCTCGCCGAGGCCGCGCCGCGGTGGCCGTCCCGGCGCGGCGTGAGTCGACGCACCGCCGAACGGGTGGATAAGGTCACGATGCAATGACTGGCGGTGCGGAGACCCCGACGGCCCGGCTGCGCAAGACACTGCGCCGGGCCCGCGTGAGCATGCGCAAAGCCGGGGTGGACCGCTTCCGCGGCGACGGGTCCGACCGGCTCGCCCTCGCCTCGCTGCTGCTCTCCGTCCCGGCCCTCGCCTGCGGCACCGTCGCCCTGCCCGAGTGGTGCGCGCCCTCCGCGCTCGTCCTGCCCATCGTGGCGGGCGGCCTCCTGCTGCGCCCCGCCGGTCTGCTCGCCCTCTACGCGGCGTCCGCCGTGGCCCTCATCGTCGAGTCCGCGGTCCTGGACTCCGGCCCGCAGGCCGTGGCCGACCGGGTCACCCCCGGCACGATCCTCGTCGTCGCCGCGGTCGGCTTCTTCGGCTTCCTGATCGCGCAGTTCCGCACCCGCGTCGGCGTGCCCTGGCGGCGCGGCCAGACCATGCTCTTCGACCTGCGCGAACGCCTCCGCGTACAGAGCAAGCTGCCGAAGCTGCCGCGCGGCTGGCACCGGGAGATGGCGCTGCGGCCCGCGGGCGGCCAGTCCTTCTCGGGCGACTTCGTGGTCGCGGCCCGCACCAACGGCGGGCGCACCCTGGAGGTCGTGCTCACCGACGTCTCGGGCAAGGGCATGGACGCGGCCTCGCGCTCCCTCCTGCTCTCCGGCGCCTTCGGCGGCCTGCTCGGCTCGCTGCCCCCGCACGCCTTCCTGCCCGCCGCCAACGGCTATCTGCTCCGCCAGGACTGGGACGAGGGCTTCGCCACCTCGGTCCACCTCGTCCTCGACCTGGACTCCGGGGACTACGAGATGTACTCGGCGGGTCACCTCCCCGGCCTCCAACTCAGCGCCGGCACCGGCCGCTGGGAGGAGAAGGCCGCCGACGGCCCGCTCCTCGGCGTCTACGACGGCGCCGAGTTCGACCCGATAAAGGGCACGCTCTCGCCCGGCGACGTCCTGATGCTCTTCACCGACGGCCTGGTCGAGACCTCCGACCGCGACCTGACGGAAGGCATGGACCGCCTGACGGGCGAAGCGGACCGCTACGTCTCGGCGGGCTTCCAGGGCGCGGCGTGGCACTTGATCGAGGCGGTGGCGAAGGATGTCAACGACGACAGGGCGCTGCTGCTGATCTGCCGGGCGTGAGGGGGTTCTCGCCGTTGCCGCCCTGCGGGCGGGAGCGGCCTGCGGCCGCGTCCTCAAACGCCGGACGGGCTGGGTGGGGT
>NZ_JAINFC010000767.1 GCF_020740835.1 Streptomyces sp. UNOC14_S4 | reverse complement strand
CGCCATGGGGTGGCGGGGCGGGTCGTCGGCAGGAGCAGCACGGCGACCAGTGCCGGGACCAGGAGAACGACCTCGACGACGAACGGCAGGGTAGAGGGGAAGGGTGCGTACTGCGCAAGGATCCCACCCAGCAGCGGGCCCGTTCCCAGGCCGCCGACAGAGGCCACGGTGGACACCAGTGCCGCACGTCGGCGGTCGCCGGCCGGCTCCGTCTCGTTCAGGGCCGCGGTCAGTGCGCCCGAGGCGGCGCCGACGGCGAGGCCTTGCAGCAGGCGCGCCCCGAAGAGCCAGCCGACGTCGGTGGCCAGGGCGAATGCCATGGAGCCCAGCGCGGCCACCACCACGGCCGGGACCAGGACGGCACGGCGGCCGACCGCGTCCGAAAGCGGCCCGCAGAGCAGCAGGGACGGTACGAGCGCGGCCACGTAGACCGCGAAGACGAGGGTGACCGTCAGTGGTGAGAAGCCGAACTTCTCCTGGAAGCCGCGGTAGAGGGGTGTGGGGATGTTCGTCCCTGTCAGTAAGAGCAGCAGGGTGTAGGCGACGGCCCAGAATCTGCCCCCGCTCCGGGTGGCCGCCGTCGACGCCGTCGTGGTGGTGGGGATGACGTGCTGGGTTCGCATTGCGTCCTCATCGTCGCGAAGAGAAGGAGATGAAGAAAAAGAGACAGGAGAACTCGGGGCTGCCGGCGGAAGGCGAGAAGCCGTTCCGGTGGTCGCCGACCCCGCACCGCCCTCCGACTGACTGGCGGTCAGTCAATCAGGTCGACCTCATCCGGTCAATGACTGACCGACAGTCAGTCATATAGAGTGGGCACAACAGCCCCACCCCTGGAGCACGTTCGGACGGAGGTGCGCCGATGCCACCCGGCACGCGCCGCAAGCGGGTCGCCAAGAGCCAGGACGACCGTCGGCAGGACATCCTCCGCGCGGGCGAGGAGGTCTTCCGCGACATCGGCTTCGATCAGGCCACCATCACCGACCTCGCCACCGCGGCCGAGATCGGCAAAGGGACCTTCTACCTCTACTTCGACTCCAAGGACCACCTGCTCGGCGCCTTGTGGGAGCGGTACGTCGACGCCATCGTCACCACCACCCGGAGCATCCTCGGCGAGGGCGCCGACTGGTGGCCCACCATCGACCGGCTGCTGACCGCCCTCGTCCAGCACGCCGTACGCAACGCCGAGCTCCATCGCGTCGTCTACGGCTCGGCCAACGCCGCGTCACTGGAGATCTGCAAACAGGCCAACCAGCGGGTCATCGACCTCATCTGCGCCTTCGTCTCCGAGGGTGCGCGGGCCGGGGCCTTCAGCGCGCTCGACGCCGGTGCCTCGTTCCGCATGGTCTACCACGCCATCGACGGATTCCTGGACGACCTCGTCTCCACCGGCGATCCCATCGACACCGACCTGGTCGTCGGCCAAGTGCTCGAACTCACCCACCGGGCCCTGGGCGACCCGGGCGCCTTCCCCGTCCCCCGGCAGCCGAAGGAGCGGTAGAAACGGTAACAGCGCTCTCCTCGTGATGGACATCCGACGGGGCTGTCGTCGACCACGTCGGCGACAGCCCCGGTTGTCCGCCGCATCTACCGCGGACGAGCGGGTTCCCGGGCGCGGCCCCGCAGGGCCGCGGCCGCCCCGGGACCCGCTGACGGAAGCGGATCGTCCAGCGGTCAGGATGCCCTCATGACAGCACACATGTCCGGCCCGGGCCCCGGGGCCCGGGCCTCCGCGCTCGAAGGGCTGGTCGTCAACCGCTCGGCCACCCCCGGCGTCCTGCGGCGGCTGATGGCCCTGCCGGACTTTCCCGAGGAGATCGCCTGGAGCAGCCCCCGGATCGACACCGGCCTCGCGGATGTTCTGCTGGGTCTCGCCGATCCTGGTGTCGACGAGGCCCTGGCGATGAACGAGACACTCCCCGCGGACGTACTCGGCCGCCTGGCCCGGCACCCCTCGCCGGACGTCCGGCGCCATGTGCCGCGTGCCGGGCTCGGCGCGGACGTCGTGGATGTCGAGGATGTCGAGGAGCTGCTGGTCCACGACGCCGACGCGGGCGTGCGCGCGGCCGTCGCCCGCCACACCGAACGGCACGCGCTCGCCGCGCTCCTGGCGGACGACCCCGACGCCACCGTGCGGGAGGCCCTCGCCTCGCGGGCGGGCACCCTGCCGCGCGAACTGGTCGGACGCCTGCTCACCGACGACGCTCCGGCGGTCCGCGCCGCCGTCCTCCGGCCCGGCGGGGCCACCCCGCCGCGGGAACTGCGCGACAGGCTGCTGGCCGACCCGGCCACCCGGGCGCTCACCGTCCCCCATCTGACGCCGGCCCCGGACCTGGCACTGCGGCTGGCCGCCGACCCGGACCCCGAGGTACGGGCCGCTCTGGCCGGATGTCCCGCCCTGCCGGAAGAGGTCCAGGCCCTGCTGGAAGCCGACCGCGACGGGCTCGTCCGCTATGACGTGCTGTTCAGCCGCTGGCTGCCGGACGAGCGCCGGATGCGGCACCTGGCCCGGATCGAGGAGGACGACCGGGC
>NZ_JAINFC010000766.1 GCF_020740835.1 Streptomyces sp. UNOC14_S4 | reverse complement strand
TCGCCCGCCTGCTCGACGAGCACGGCGCGCCCGCGGCCGACGTCGCCGCGCATCTGCTCCACGTCGACCCGCCCGCCGAGGAGTGGATGACGCAGTCCCTGGAGGACGCGGCCGAGGACGCCGTACGCGCGGGCCGGACCGACGAGGCCACCGCACTCCTGCGCCACGCCCTCACCGCTCCGCTCGCCCCCGCCCGCCGCGCCGGGCTCAGCCGGCGGCTCGGCGTCCTGCAGCTGCCCCACAGTGCCGACGCGGGCATCCGCAGGCTGCGCGCGGCGCTGGAGCTGCACGTCGATCACCGTGAACGGGCGGCCGTCGCGCCCGCGCTCGGCGCGGCCCTCGTCGCCCGGGGCCGTACGGACACCGCCATGCACGTCATGCGCCAGGCGGGCAGCGCCGTGACCGACGACGAGATCGTGCGCGTCCTGCAGGCCACCGCCGCCGTCATCGCCTCCCACGACGCGGTCGCGTGGCGGAACGCCGTCGCCCGCATGCGGGAGCTGGCGGCGACGGCTCCCGCCACCATCGAGCCGCTCGCCTGCGGCCTGGTCACCGAGTACGACGCCGGGACGGGCAGCCTGTCGGCGGCGGAGGCCGTCGGCCGTGTGCTGCCGCGGCTCAAGGCGCCGGTGGACCCCCGGCTGCACACCGGCTGGCTGGGCAGCGCCGCCACCCTGCTGCAGTGGGCCGACCGGCTGGACGACGTACGCGCCCTCGCCGACGAGGGCCTTCCCGCGCCGCCCGGGCTCCCGGACCTCACCGACATCGGCCAGCAGTGCCTGATCAGCGTACGGGCCGAAGCGGCCCTGTGGGCGGGCGACTTCCGGCGGCTGCTCGCCGAGAACACCCCGCTCCTCGACGCCTGCGCAGGTCAGGGCATCCCCATGCCCCACGTGACGTCCATGGTGGCCCTCGCCCACTTCGAGCTCGGCCACCGGGACCGGGCCCGGCGGCTGCTGGCCGCCCTCGACGAGGACGGCGCCGACAGCTCCTGGGAATGGAACGAACTGCGCTACGCCCGCGCCGTCATCCATACCGCCGACGGCAATTGGCAGGCCGCGCTCGACGACTACCTGGCCTGCGGCCGCGGCCAGAGCGCCCGCGACTTCGTCAGCCCCGTGGCCACGCCCTGGCGGTCCGGCGCGGCCCTCGCCCTGGCCGCGCTCGGACAGCCGGAACGAGCCCTCGACCTGGCCGAGGAGGAGCTGCGCCACGCACGGAACTGGGGGACTCCCCGCACGATCGGCCGCGCGCTCCGGGCCCACGCCGCCGCCGTGGGCGGCCGCCGGGGCCTCGCGTCGCTGAGCGAGGCCGTGGACCTGCTGCGGCACGCGCAGGCACCCGTGGAACTCGTCGAGACCCTGATCGACCGGGGCCGCGCCCGGATCGCCACCGGGAACGGCCGCAAGGGCCGCGCCGACCTGCGCGAGGCGCATGCGCTGGCGCTACGGCTCTGCGCGACCGGCCGCCTGGTCCACGCCGCGGAATCCGCCCTGCACGCCGGGAACGCGCGCGGAATCCGCCGGGTCACGACGGGCTGCGCCGCACTCACCCGGGCGGAGCGCCGCGTCGTCGAACTCGCCGTCGGGGGCCGGACGAACGCCGAGATCTGCGCGGCGCTCCACCTCGCCCGCCGCACCGTGGAGACCCACCTCACCAGCGCCTACCGCAAGCTCGGTGTGACGCGCCGCGCCCAGCTCGCGTCCCGCATGGACGAGGCGGGCACCGGACTGCCGGAATACGTCGGCTAGGCGGTCGGGAACGCCTGCTGCTACTCCGCGACGAGCAACTGCGTACGTGCCAGCGCCGCGTACAGCGCGTCCCCGGCCATGAGTTCGCCGTGGGTGCCGACGGCCCGTATCCGTCCCGCTTCCACGACGACGATCCGGTCCGCCGTGGTCACGGTGGACAGCCGGTGGGCCACCACCAGGACCGTCGTGTCCCGGGCGGCCTCGGCGATCGTGTCGCGCAGGGCCGCCTCGTTCGCCGCGTCCAGCTGGGACGTGGCCTCGTCGAGCAGGAGGAGGCCGGGCCGGCGGAGCAGGGCGCGGGCGATGGCCACGCGCTGGCGCTCGCCGCCGGAGAGGCGGCAGCCGCGGTGGCCGGTGGCCGTGTCCAGCCCGTCGGGCAGGCGGGCGGTCACCTCGTCCAGCCGGGTCAGGCGCAGGACCCGCGCGAGTTCGTCGTCCGGGGGCCGCGCGATGCCGAACGTCAGGTTGTCGCGCAGGGTGCCCGCGAGGACGGGGGCGTCCTGCTCGACGTAGCCGATGCGGGCCCGCAGCCGGGCCAGGGGCCAGTGCCGTACGTCCTCGCCGTCCAGCAGGACACGGCCGGAGTCGGGCTCGTAGAAGCGCTCGATCAGGGAGAGGAGCGTCGTCTTGCCCGCGCCGGACGGGCCGACGAAGGCGGTCAGGCCGCGCGCGGGGACGTGGAAGGAGACCCGGTGGTGGACGGGCGGCGCCCCTGGACGGTAGGCGAAGCGGACGCGGTCGAAGGTCACGCGGACCGGCCCCCCGGGCCCCCCGTTCG